>DAOQMM010000014.1:0-46487 GCA_035335645.1 Rhodocyclaceae bacterium
GTGGACTCCTTGTTCCTGAAGGATGAGGTGTCCACGGAAATGGGGCAACTTCAGTCATGGCTTGGTAACAACCCCACGCGTAGGCCAAGTCGAGAGCTAACCGACGTCGGGTTTCATCAGGGAGATCTGGCATCGCCCGGAGTGCAACGCCTAGGGCTTTTCCTACCGTTTTCATATCGATAGTCGACACCGGAGCCGGTTGGCGCTTTCTCGGGCGACCCTTACCAGGTGTAACCACCGGATCAGGCCACGGGCCACACGGATAGTGTCAGTCTTCTCCGCTGCTCATGCCGCGCCTCGCATGGTCACTACTTCTGCGCCTACCTTGAGTTTGTCCAGATAGTCGGCCCATCGGGTCATCATCACCCGGCGTTCCTTGATGAACTTCGTCCGGTTGTAGGCCGTGCCCAAGGCGTCCGGGACCGCGTGTGCAAGCTGGTGCTCTATCACATCCCGATCCACGCCCAGCTCTTCATGTAGGATCGTCCGGGCCATCGCCCGGAAGCCGTGGCCGGTCATCTCGGTCTTTGTGTCGTAGCCCATGCGGCGCAGGGCGGCATTCACGGCCGCGTTGCTCATTGGCTTCTTCGGATCGCGGCCGGCGAACACGTGCGCGCCTCGCGCGGTGAGTGGTTGCAGCTCGCGCAGGATCGCCACCGCTTGCGGCGCAAGGGGCACGAGGTGCGGCGTCGTGATGCCTTTGCGCGTCCAGCCCTTCATCCGGCTGGCGGGGATGTTCCACTCGCCCTTGTCCAGATCTATCTCCGACCATTCGGCTTGTCGCAACTCGCCGGGGCGGACGAACACCAGCGCCGACAGATTCAGGGCAGATTGCACGATCAGGGTGCCCCGGAAGGCATCGACGGCGCGGAGCAGGGCGCCCACCTCGGCGGGGTCGGTCAGGGCAGCCATGTGCTTTTCCCTGGTCGGGGGCAGGGCGCCGCGTAGATCGCCCGTAGGATCGCGTTCGGCGCGTCCGGTGGCTACGGCATATCGGAACACCTGCCCGCAGCTTTGAAGGGCACGGTGAGCTGTTTCCAGCCGTCCGCGGGCCTCGATCCGGCGAATGGTGGTCAGCACCTCGGGGGCGTTCAGGTCGGCGACCGGCTTGCCGCCGATCCAAGGGAACACGTCCCGCTCGAAGCGCTTGATGATCTTGTCGGCGTGGTCGGGCGTCCAGGTGGGCCGCATCTTGCTGTACCACTCGCGGGCGACAGCCTCGAAGCTGTTGGCGACTGCATCGGCGCGGGCGCTCTTGTGGGCCTTGCGGTGTTCGCCCGGATCGATGCCGTTGGCGATCTGCTTCCGGGCGGCGTCTCGCCGGTTGCGGGCGTCGCGCAGGGACACATCAGGATAGACACCCATCGAAAGCGTCTTGCGCTTACTGTCAAAGCGGTAGTCGAAGCGCCACCACTTACCGCCGTTGGGGTGGATCAACAGATAGAGGCCGTCGCCGTCCGTCATCTTGACGGGCTTGTCGGTGGGCTTCGCGGACTTGATGGCGGTGTCGGTAAGTGCCATGACGGTAACTCCTTGGCGGTAAGTGCCTGTTACCGTCTAAGTTACCGCCAACCGTTACCGGCTTGCAATAAACCTCCCCGGACTAATGCGGACGTGAAAAAGGCCGAAACCCTTGATTTCTCAGGTGTTTCCGGCCTTCTTCGGACTACTTCGGTATATGGTTTGGTGGAGCTGGGGGGAATCGAACCCCCGTCCGCAAGCCCTCTACAGTCAGTTCTACATACTTAGCCGACCTATTTGAATTTAACCCGGGGTTTAGCCAGTCGGCAGGCCGACCACGGGCGAGTCACCTAAGATTTCGCGCGGGGCCAAGTAACCCGACCCTCTGCTAGTTCCTGTGAATGACGCTGCAATGGAGTTGCCCCCAATCCGGCCCAGGAACGAACCGGTGCAGCGGCTTAGGCCTTAAGCGGCCAGAGCGAAACGCTCGTCGTTGGCGTTTGTTGATTTCCAGTGGATTTACGAGGTGACTGGTCCTCGGTATGCCCTGATCTGCTTTGCAACCCACGTCGAAGCCAGGTCAGCCCCACGGTGATGAAACATCGATTCTGCGGGTGTGATTCTACCACGCAGATCATGGACATCAGAGGTGGGCGAGAAGTTCCTCCGGGTGTGAGATGAGGGCATCGGCGCCCCACGTGTCGATGGCAGGATTGGAGCCCAGATAACCGTACCGTACACCGACAGTTTGCATGCCGGCTGCCCGGCCTGCTGTGATGTCGCGGGGATCGTCGCCGACGTAAAGACTGCGGGTCGGGGCAACGCGCGCCAGATCGGCGGCATGGAGGAGGGGATCGGGAAACGGCTTGCGGCGGGTCAGGGTATCGCCACCGACGACGCAGGCGCAGCGTCCGTCCAGGCCGAGGGCGGTGATGATGGGGCGGGCGAAGCGTTCGGCCTTGTTGGTGACGACGCCCCACGGGAGCCCGCGCTCATCCAGGGCGTCGAGCACAACTTCCATGCCTGTGAAGAGACGGGTGTGGACGCACAGGTTCCCGGCGTAGAGGCTCAGGAAGCGGTCAAACAGGGGGGCGTATTCCGCATGGTCGGGCAAAATTCCAAGCCCGGCGCTCAGCATGCCGCGGGTTCCCTGGGAGACAAAGGGGCGCAGGGACTCGAAGCGACAGGGCGGTAGTCCCAACTCGGCGCGCAACTGATTGAGCGCGACGGCCAGATCCGGCGCCGTGTCAGCAAGGGTGCCATCCAGATCGAAGAAGACCGCGTCAGCCATTGCGCCGGGTGCGCATCAGGTAATTGACGTCCGTATCGCGACCGAGGGCGTAGATCTGGGTGAAGGGGTTGTAGCGCATGCCGATGAGCTCTTCCACGTCCAGTCCGGCGTTCCGTACATAGCGGGAGAGCTCGGATGGCTTGATGAACTTGGCGTAATCGTGAGTGCCCTTGGGCAGCAGTTTGAGGACGTACTCGGCACCCACCACGGCCATCAGGTAGGCCTTCGGATTGCGGTTGAGGGTGGAGAAGAAGACGTGGCCGCCGGGTTTGACCAGGGCGGCGCAGGCGCGGATGGTGCTGGCCGGATCGGGGACGTGTTCAAGCATCTCCATGCAGGTGACGGCATCGAACTGGCCCGGTGTCTCGCGGGCCATGTCTTCCGCCGAGATGTGGCGGTAATCCACGGTCTGGCCGGATTCATACAGGTGCAGGCGGGCGACACCCAGGGCCTTGTCGGAGAGGTCGATTCCGGTGACATGGGCGCCGCGGGCGGCCATGGATTCAGACAGGATGCCGCCGCCGCAGCCTACGTCAATGACCTGTTTGCCGGCGAGATGGACGGTCTCGTCGATCCAGTCGAGACGCAGAGGATTGATCTGGTGCAGTGGCTTGAATTCGGATTCCGGGTCCCACCAGCGGTGGGCAAGTTCACTGAATTTCTGTAGTTCGGCGGGATCGGCGTTCATGATGGAGGCTGGTCGGAATCAGGGGCAATCAGAAACCGGAATTGTAGTGCAGCCGTTGCCGTGAGGCGGGCGGACGAAAAACAAAAAGCCCTGCAGGGCAGGGCTTTTTGAGGACGTGCGGGAGAAGTGATTACTTGGTGCCGATCACTTCGATTTCCACGCGACGATCCGGCTGCAGGCACTCGACCAGCTTCTTGTTCTTGCCGTTGTCCTTGCCCAGGCCCTTGCACTTGTCGCCGGTCACGGGCTGCTTCTTGCCCTTGCCTTCGGTGTAGACACGGTTGGCCGCAACACCCTTGGAAACCAGATAGTCCTTGACCGCGGCGGCGCGCTTCTCGGACAGCTTCTGGTTGTAGGCGTCACCACCGATGCGGTCGGTATGGCCGACGGCGAGGATCACTTCGAGGTTCAGACCCTTGGCCTTGTCAGCCAGGTCATCCAGCTTGGTCTTGCCAGCGGGCAGCAGGACGGCCTTGTCGAAGTCGAACAGGGTGTCGGCGGCCAGCTTGACCTTTTCGGAGACCGGCGCGGGAGCGGCGATCGGGGCGGCGCCCTTGGCACCCGCGGCAGGCGCGGCAGCCTTCGGTTCGCACTTTTCCTTGGCCACGACATCCTTGTCGCATTCACAGCCGACCGGGAACTCGCCAGCCATGGTGGTGGAAGCGGCGGCGGGGGTCCAGTAGCCGGTGCGCCAGCACAGATCGGCGCCGCTGCGGGCAACGACGTTGCGGCCATCGATCACGTAGGGCACTTCACCCTTCGTATCGACGACGACATCCTTCGCGAAACTGGCGGAAGCAGTCAGACCGAGGGTCGCCAGAGCGGCGGCCATCAGCAGTTGTTTTTTGGCTTGTTTGATCATCGTTTTCCTCGTCGCAAGGCAAAGGGGTTGAACCGGAGATTCATCCGATCTGTCCGACCGATGCAAAATCAAGTCAGGCAGCATATCCAATTCATTGGCGGAGCCTATTCTGCCATAGCCGTGCAAGGCTAGACAGTTCAGTGTTGGATATTTGCAACAAAGTGCCGTCTTTGAGCGCCTGCCGGCCAGCCACCCAGACGTCTGAAACGGACTCCCGCCCGAGCACGTAGATCAGATGCGAGGCGGGGTCGTAGCAGGGCAGCGTGTCGACGTCGTCCAGGCGCACGGCACACAGGTCGGCGGCCTTCCCCGGTTCGATGGAGCCGATGCGGTCGTCCAGGCCCAGCGCGGCGGCGCCGTCGAGGGTGGCCATGCGCAGGACACGGTGGGCGGGCAGCGCGCCGGCATCGCCTGTCGTGAGCTTGGCGAGGAGCGCGGCCTGATGCATCTCGCGGAAGAGGTCGAGGCGGTTGTTGCTGGCCGTGCCGTCGCTACCCAGGCCGATCCGCAGTCCGCGCTCCGCCACTGCCGCCATGGGCGCGGCACCGCTCGCCAGTTTCATGTTGGAAGTGGGGCAGTGGGCGATGGAACAATGATGCGTGGCCAGACGGTCGATGTCTTCCGGTGACAGATGGACGGCGTGGACCCCGATCAGGCCAGGGCCGAGGAGCCCCAGGCGGTCCAGGCGGGCAATCGGCCGCAGGCCGTGGTCGCGCAGGCTGTCGGCCACTTCGGTGGCGGTTTCATGGAGATGGATGTGGATGGGCAGGTCCAGCTCTTCGGCCAATCCGCCGACGCGCTCGAAGGTTCTGTCAGAGACGGTGTACGGTGCGTGGGGGGCGAGGGTGAAACCGATCAGGGGGTCGTGGCGCCAGGCGTCGCGGGCGGCGAGGCCCTTGCGCAGATAGTCGTCGGCGTCGGCGGCGTACTGGGTGGGAAAGTCCAGCACAGTGATGCCCAGCATGGCGCGCAGGCCGACGCGGCTGAAGGCTTCGGCGGCGGCCTCCGGAAAGAAATACATGTCGTTGCAGGTGGTGATGCCGCCCCGCAACATCTCGGCGGCCGCGAGCAGGCTGCCGTCGCGCACGAAGCCCGGCGAGACGTGACGGCCCTCCGCGGGCCAGATGGCTTCCTGCAGCCAGCGCATCAGGGGGAGGTCGTCGGCGAGACCGCGCATCAGGGTCATGGCCGCATGGACGTGCAGATTGACGAGGCCGGGTATCAGGATGTGGTCTGTCAGCGGGCGGATCTCGCGGGGTCGGAACTGCCGGCGGGCGTTGTCGATGGGCAGCACCGCGAGGATGCGGCCCTCGTGGATCGCAACGGCATGGCGTTCGAGGGTGAGGCCCGCGGGTTGGACCGGAATGATCCAGCGGGCTTCGATGAGGAGGTCGATGTCGGCAACGGTTTCGACGGGGGCCATGGAGGGTCCTTGCAGGCATGAAAAACCCCGCACAAGGCGGGGTGGCGGGGGCGGGCCTTGCAGGGTGCAGATTACTTGGCCGGACCCTTCACGTCGATGGTCACGCGGCGATTGGGCGCCAGGCAGTCAACGAGCTTCTTGTGGCCCAGGGAATCGTCGCAGCCCTTGATGGGCTGGGTCTTGCCTGCGCCCATGATCTCCACGTCCCCGGCCTTCAGCCCTTTGCCGGCGAGATAGCTGCTGACGGCTCCGGCGCGTTTTTCGGAGAGCTTCTGATTGTAAGCCTGGGTGCCGAGGCGGTCGGTGTGGCCGGTGATGAGGAGGGCGCGCACGGAGGCGCACTGGGCGCTGCGGGTCGCCACCTCATCGAGGGCCCGTCGGGCGGCGGGGCTGAGGGTGGCCTTGCCAAAGGCAAAGGACTGGTCGGCGTTAAGGGTGACGCTGAAATCACAGGTCCGGGGGGCGGCTACGGCTGCGGCCGGTGCGGCGACCGCCGCCGCAGGAGCGCCGGACGCGCCGCGGGCCGCGGGCGGCTGGCATATGTCGGCTCCGACCACGTCCCGGTCACACTGGCAGCCGACAGGCAGTTCGCCGGCCTGGACGCTGCCGGCGGCGGCCGGCGTCCAGCTGCCGGTGCGCCAGCACAGGTCGGCGCCGCTCTTGACGACGACGTTGCGCTGGTCGATGGCGTAGGGTACGTCGCCCTTCGGGTCGACGACGATGTCCTTCGACTGGGCCTGGGCAGTCAGGCCGGTGAGGGCGAGCAGGGTGGCGGACGCCACGCGGAATGCGGTGTTCATCTGGTTTCTCCTCCTGAAATGGTCGGAGCCCTCGGGGGCTCGTCTTGTGGGGTGTGCGCGGCGGATTAGAGCATACGTCCATCACCGATCACAATCGCCGCCCGGGTCGCGCCTTCTCCCGGCAGGATCGCATCTTCCGCAGGCTTGCGGACGCGCCGGCCGGCACGGTGCGCCATGCTAGAATTCACCCTTTTCGTCTTTTAGACGGATTGCCGATCCGCTGCGGTGCCATGATCCCGTTCGCCAAAGAAACCCTCCCCATCAGTCTCGAAGACGAGATGCGCCACGCCTACCTGGATTACGCCATGAGCGTGATCGTCGGGCGGGCGCTGCCCGACGTGCGGGACGGCCTCAAGCCGGTCCATCGCCGCGTGCTGTTTGCCATGCACGAGCTGGGCAATGACTGGAACAAGGCCTACAAGAAGTCCGCCCGTATCGTCGGTGACGTGATCGGTAAATATCACCCCCACGGTGACCAGTCGGTGTACGACACCATCGTGCGCATGGCCCAGGACTTTTCCCTGCGCTACATGCTGGTGGATGGTCAGGGCAACTTCGGTTCGGTGGATGGCGATGGCGCGGCGGCCATGCGGTACACCGAAATCCGCATGGCCAAGATCGGTCACGAGCTGCTCGCTGACATCGACAAGGAAACCGTCGACTTCGGCCCCAACTACGACGGCTCCGAAAAAGAGCCGCTGGTGCTGCCGGCGCGCATCCCCAACCTGCTCATCAACGGTTCCGGCGGCATCGCGGTGGGCATGGCGACCAACATCCCGCCCCATAATCTGGGCGAGGTGGTAGACGCCTGTCTGCGCCTGCTCCAGGAGCCGGACGTCTCCATCGACGAGCTGATCAAGATCGTCCCGGCGCCGGATTTCCCCACCGCGGCCCTGATCTACGGCCTCTCCGGCGTGCACGAAGGCTACCGCACCGGCCGCGGCCGGGTGGTGATGCGGGCGCGCACCCACTTCGAGGACATCGGCAAGGGCGACCGCCAGGCGATCATCGTCGACGAACTGCCCTACCAGGTTAACAAGAAGGCGCTGCTCGAGAAGATCGCCGAGCTGGTGAACGACAAGCGCATCGAGGGCATCAGCGAGATCCGCGACGAATCCGACAAGTCGGGCATGCGCGTGGTCATCGAGCTCAAGCGCAACGAGATGCCGGACGTGGTGCTGAACAACCTGTTCAAGCAGACCCAGCTCCAGGACACCTTCGGCATGAACATGGTGGCCCTGGTGGACGGCAAGCCGCGTCTGCTTGACCTGCGCCAGATGCTGGAATGCTTCCTCGCCCACCGGCGCGAGGTGATCACCCGCCGCACCGTCTTCGAACTGCGCAAGGCGCGGGAGCGCGGCCACATTCTGGAAGGCCTGGCGGTGGCCCTGTCCAACGTGGACGAGATCATCGCCCTCATCAAGGCCGCGCCCACGCCGCCCGAAGCCAAGAAATCCCTGATGGCGCGCCAGTGGCGCTCGCCCCTGGTGGAAGAGATGCTGGCCCGCGCCGCCTCCGACAGCTTCCGGCCGACTGGCCTCGCGCCGGAATTCGGCCTGTCGGCGCAGGGATACCGGCTCTCCGACGCCCAGGCCCAGGCGATCCTGGAGCTGCGCCTGCAGCGGCTCACCGGCCTGGAGCAGGACAAGATCGTGGCCGAGTACAAGGAAGTGATGGAGACCATCGCCGACCTGCTCGACATCCTCGCCCGGCCCGAACGCATCACCGCCATCATCGGCGACGAGCTGGCCCTCATCAAACAGCAGTTCGGTGATCCGCGGCGCTCGGAAGTGGTGCTCAACACCGCCGACATCAATATAGAAGACCTCATCGCGCCCCAGGACATGGTCGTGACCCTGTCCCACACGGGCTACTTCAAGCGCCAGCCCCTCACCGACTACCGCGCCCAGAAGCGCGGTGGTCGCGGCAAGCAGGCGGCGGCGGTGAAGGAAGACGATTTCGTCGACCAGCTCTTCGTGGCCAATACCCACGACCACATCCTGTGCTTCTCGAACCGTGGCCGGCTGTACTGGCTCAAGGTGTACGAAGTGCCGGAGGGCAACCGCAACGCCCGCGGCAAGCCCATCGTCAATCTCTTCCCGCTGCTCGAAGGCGAGAAGATCACCGCGGTGCTGCCGGTCAAGGAATTCGACGAAGGCCACTTCGTGTTCATGGCCACGGCCCAGGGCACGGTCAAGAAGACGCCGCTCACCGACTTCTCCAACCCGCGCAAGGCCGGCATCATCGCCGTGGCTTTGGACGAGGGCGACTACCTGGTCGGCGTGGCCATCACCGACGGCCAGCACGACGTGATGCTGTTCTCCGACGCCGGCAAGGCAGTGCGCTTCAGCGAGAATGACGTGCGCCCCATGGGCCGCACCGCCCGCGGCGTGCGCGGCATGATGCTGGAGGACGACCAGTCGGTCATCGCCCTGCTGGTGGCCGGCGACGAATCGCCCAGTGTGCTGACCGCTACCGAGAACGGCTACGGCAAGCGCACGCCCATTGCCGAATACACCCGCCATGGCCGCGGCACCAAGGGCATGATCGCGATCCAGACCTCCGACCGCAACGGCAAGGTGGTGGCGGCCACGCTGGTCACCGAGAAGGAGCAGATCATGCTCATCACCACCGCCGGCGTGCTGGTGCGCACCCGCGTCTCCGAGATCCGCGAGATGGGCCGTGCCACCCAGGGCGTGACGCTGATCTCTGTGGATGAGGGCAGCACCCTGTCCGGCGTGCAGAAGATCGTCGAAAGCGAAGAGGACGAGCAGGACGGCGAGGGCCCGCGGGCCGACGCCTGATTCACCGCAAGCAAGGAAGCAGACGCGATGAGGATCTACAACTTCTCGGCCGGTCCGGCCGCATTGCCCACCCCGGTACTCGAGCAGGTGCGCGAGGAGCTCCTCGACTGGCACGGCGCCGGCATGGGCATCATGGAAATGAGCCACCGGGGCAAGGACTTCATGTCCGTCATCGCCGCCGCCGAGGCCGATCTGCGCGCCCTGATGGGCATCCCGGACGGCTACAAGGTGCTGTTCCTGCAGGGTGGCGCCACCCAGATGTTCGCGCAGATTCCCATGAACCTGCTGGCCGGGCGCTCCGCCGATTACGTGGTGACCGGCGCCTGGTCCAAGAAGGCCTGGAAGGAAGCGCCTCACATCGGCCCCGTGCGTCTGGCTGGCACGACCGAAGCCGACGGCCGCTTCACCCGTCTGCCGGCAGCGGATGAACTGAGCTTCGATCCGGACGCCGCCTACGTGCACCTGTGCACCAACGAGACCATCCACGGCGTTGAAATGTTTGATCTGCCTGCCACGCCCGCCGGCGTGCCGCTGGTGGCGGACATGAGCTCCCACATCCTGTCGCGCCCGATGGACGTGTCCCGCTATGGCCTGATCTATGCCGGAGCCCAGAAGAACATCGGCCCGGCCGGGCTGGTGCTGGTCATCGTGCGCGACGATCTCCTCGGCCGCGCCTCCGCCGCCACGCCCAGCGTGATGAACTTCGCCACCATGGCCGAGCATGGTTCCATGCTCAACACACCGCCCACCTTCGGCATCTATCTGGCTGGGCTGATCTTCAAGGATCTGCTCCGCCAGGGCGGACTGGCGGCCGTCGAGGCGGCCAACCGGGCCAAGGCAGAGCGGCTCTACGACGCCATCGACGGCAGCGGCGGCTTCTACCGCAACCCGGTGGATCGTCCCTGCCGGTCCCTGATGAACGTGCCTTTCACGCTGGCCGATCCGGCCCTGGAGGCGGATTTCCTCGCCGAGGCGGCGGCCCGCCGGCTGGCCGGGCTCAAGGGGCACAAGTCGGTGGGCGGCATGCGCGCGTCGATCTACAACGCCATGACCCTTGACGGTGTCGAGGCGCTGGTGGATCTGATGCAGGATTTCGCACGGCGCAAGGCGTGAGCGCCGGACTTTCGGGAGCAGGCATGAACGAGGCGATGCTGCAGGAACTCGGTGCGGTCCGCGACCAGATCGATGCACTGGACGCCCAGATGCTGGCGCTGCTCAACGCGCGCGCCAGATGTGCCCAGCACGTGGGCGAGATCAAGGCCCGCCACGGTGAGGCCGGGCAGGTCTACCGGCCGGAGCGGGAAGCCCAGGTGCTGCGCCGCATCCAGGCCCTCAACGCCGGTCCGCTGCCGGACGAGAGCGTCACCTTCTTCTTCCGCGAGGTGATGTCCGCCTGCCTGTCCCTCGAAAATCCGTTGGGCGTTGCCTTTCTCGGGCCGCTGGGCACCTTTTCCGAGAGCGCCGCGGTCAAGCACTTTGGCCACGCCGCGCGGCTGGCGCCCCAGACCACCATCGACGACGTGTTCCGTGAAGTGGAGTCCGGTCACGCCCAGTATGGCGTGGCGCCGGTGGAGAATTCCACCGAGGGCGCCGTCGGTCGCACGCTCGACCTGCTGCTGTCCTCGCCCCTGCAGATCTGCGGCGAGGTCGTGCTGCGCATCCATCAGCACCTGATGAGCGGTGAGACTGCGCTGGGCGACGTCCGCAAGGTGTATTCCCACGCCCAGTCCCTGGCCCAGTGTCACGAATGGCTCAACAGCCATCTGCCCGGCGTGCCGCGCATTTCCGTGGCCAGCAACGCCGAGGCGGCCCGCCTGGCGGCCTCCGAGCCCGGCGCGGCGGCGATCGCCGGTGAGGCCGCGGCGGAGCGCTACGCGCTGCCGACCCTCGCCCGCAGCATCGAGGACGAGCCCAACAACACCACCCGTTTCCTGGTGCTGGGCCGTCATGACGCCGGTCCCAGCGGCGCCGACAAGACCTCTCTGATCATGTCTGCAGCCAACCGCCCGGGCGCCATGCACGCGCTGCTGGCGCCCCTGGCGGACGCCGGGGTGTCCATGACCCGGCTCGAATCCCGCCCGGCGCGGGCGGCCCTGTGGGAATACGTGTTCTACGTGGACTTCGCCGGGCATCGCAATGATCCGGAGGTCCGCAAGGCCCTGGACGCCCTGAGCGCCCACGCCTCTTTCCTGAAGATCCTGGGGTCCTATCCCCAGGCTGTGTACTGAACCCCCGGAGCCTTCCATGCGTCTGTGCGATCTGTCGCCGGCCCACATCCGCGCGATTTCACCCTATCAGCCGGGCAAGCCCATTGCCGAGCTGGCCCGTGAGATGGGGCTGGCGGAGTCGTCCATCGTCAAGCTGGCGTCCAACGAGAATCCCCTCGGCTTCGGCGACAAGGCGCGGGCGGCGATGGCCGCAGCCCTCGACGATCTGGCGCGCTACCCGGACGGCAACGGCTTCGAGCTGAAACAGGCCCTGTGCCGTCGCTACGGCGTGGCGATGGATGAGATCGTCCTCGGCAACGGCTCCAACGACGTCCTGGAGCTTGCCGCGCGGGCCTTTCTAGGTCCGCAGACCTCGGCCATCTACGCCCAGCACGCGTTTGCCGTGTATCCCCTGGCTACCCAGGCCGTCGGTGCGCGGGGCGTCGAGGTGCCGGCCAGGCACTTTGGCCACGATCTGGACGCCATGCTCGCGGCGATCACGCCGGACACCCGGGTGCTCTTCATCGCCAACCCCAACAATCCCACCGGCACCTTCGTGCCCGGCCCGGAACTGGAAGCCTTCCTCGTCCGCGTGCCCGACCACGTGCTGGTGGTCCTCGACGAGGCCTACACCGAATACCTCGGCGAGGAACAGCGCTACGACGCCATTGCCTGGCTGGCCCGCTTCCCCAACCTGCTGGTGTGCCGCACCTTCTCCAAGGCCTACGGGCTGGCCGGCCTGCGGGTGGGCTACGGCCTGGGCCATCCGGCGGTCATCGACCTGCTCAACCGCGTGCGCCAGCCCTTCAACGTGGGCAGCGTGGCCCTGGCGGCAGCCGCTGCGGCACTTTTCGACAGCGATTTCCTGGCACGCAGCTATGAAGTGAACCGTGCCGGCATGGCCCAGCTCACCGCCGGCTTCGCCCGCCTGGGGCTGGAGTGGATTCCGTCGGCAGGCAATTTCGTCACGTTCAGGGCAGGCGACGGTGCCGGTGTCAATCGGCGCCTGCTGCGCCAGGGCGTCATCGTGCGCCCCATCGCCGGCTACGGCATGCCCGAATGGCTGCGCGTCTCGATCGGCCTGGAAGCCGAGAACGCGCGCTTCCTCGAAGCGCTGCCCCAGGCACTGGGCTGAGGACGGCGCGGTGCGCAAGATCGACAAGCTGGTCATCTGCGGCGTCGGCCTGATCGGCGGATCGGTGGCCCTGGCCCTGCGCCAGGCGCGCCTGGTGAATCGCATCGTCGGCGTCGGCCGCCGCCGCGAAACCCTGGAACAGGCCCTGCAGCTGGGCGTCATCGACGAGATCTCCACCGACTGGGCCGAGGCCCTCGATGGCGCCGAGATCGTCCTGCTGGCCATGCCGGTGGGGCAGACCGACGCGGTGGCCGCCGCCATGGCGCCCCATCTGGGGCCGGACACCCTGGTCACCGACGCTGGCAGCACCAAGCGTGATGTCATCGAGGCCATCTATCGCCACCTGGCCGCCCACCTGCCCCGCGTGGTGCCGGCCCATCCCATCGCGGGAGCCGAAAAGAGCGGCCCGTCGGCGGCGCGGGCGGACCTGTACCGCAAGCGCAAGGTGGTGGTCACGCCCCTGCCAGAGAACGATGCCGTGGCCGTCGCGCGGGTGCGCGAACTGTGGGCAGCCTGCGGTGCGCACCTCTTCGAGATGACGCCTCAGGAGCACGACCGGGTGTTCGCCGCGGTGAGCCATCTGCCCCATCTGCTGGCCTTCGGGCTGGTGCATGACCTGGCCGGGCGTGCCAACGCGGAGGAGCTCTTCAGCTACGCCGCGAGCGGGTTCCGCGATTTCACCCGGGTGGCCGGCAGTCATCCGGAAATGTGGCGCGACATCTGTCTCGCCAATCGTCATTCCCTGCTCGCCGAGCTGGACGCTTACCTGGGCGAACTCGCCTGGCTGCGGGCGCTGCTCGCCTCGGGCGATGGTCCGGCCCTGGAAAAGGTTTTCTCCGAGGCCAGCCGGGCCCGCAACGAATGGGCCGACAAGGCTTTTCCCGCGACGCCTTCGGGCGAGTAATTCAAGGATCTTTCATGGAATTCATCGATTTGCCGCCGATGCTCAGGGCCGTCGGCGAGGTGCGCCTGCCCGGCTCCAAGAGCATCTCCAACCGCGTGCTGCTGCTGGCGGCGCTGGCGGAAGGCACGACGCGTGTCGAGGCGCTGCTGGATTCGGACGACACCCGCGTCATGCGCGACGCCCTCGTGGCGCTGGGTGTTGGCCTCCAACAGGAGGGTGACACGCTGGTGGTGACGGGTTGCGGCGGGCGTTTCCCGAACGCGCGGGCCGACCTCTTCGTGGGCAACTCCGGGCTCAGCATCCGCACCCTGGTGCCGGCCGTCGTGGCCAGCCTGGCGGGCTGCGGGGATGCGGATGCGGCGGTGCGCCTGTCCGGCGTGCCGCGCATGCACGAACGGCCCATCGGCGATCTGGTGGACGGCCTGGCTCAGCTCGGTGCCCGCGTCGATTGGCTCGGCCAGCCGGGGTTTCCGCCCCTGGCGCTGCGTCCGGCGCCCCTCGCCGCGGAGACGGTGAGCGTGCGCGGCAACGTCTCCAGCCAGTTCCTCACCGGCCTGCTCCAGGCTGCGCCGCTGGTGGCCCGCGACACGCCCCTCGTGATCGTCGTGGAAGGCGAGTTGATCAGCCGGCCCTACGTGGAAATCACCCTCAATCTGATGGCGCGCTTCGGGGTGCAGGTGGAGCGGGACGGCTGGAGCCGCTTCGTCGTGCCGACCGGCCAGCACTACGTGTCGCCAGGACGGATCGTGGTGGAAGGGGATGCCTCCACGGCCAGCTACTTCCTTGCCGCAGGCGCTCTGGGGGGCGGCCCGCTGCGGGTGAAAGGGGCCGGACGCGGCAGCATTCAGGGTGACGTGCGCTTTGCAGATGCGCTCGCCGAAATGGGCGCGCAGATTACCTGGGGCGAGGACTGGATCGAGGCGCGGGCGCCGGAGTCAGGGCGACTCAAGGGCATCGACCTGGATCTCAATCACATTCCGGATGCCGCCATGACCCTGGCCGTGGCGGCCCTCGTCGCCGACGGCCCGAGCCATCTGCGCAACATCGGCAGCTGGCGCGTCAAGGAGACCGACCGCATCGCCGCCATGGCCACCGAACTGCGCAAGCTCGGGGCGACCGTCGAGGAGTTCCCCGAGAGTCTGCGGATCACGCCGCCCGCGCGCCTGCAGCCTGCGGTGATCGATACCTACGAAGATCACCGCGTTGCCATGTGCTTCTCTTTGGCGACCCTGTGCGGCACCAGCCTGCGCATCAACGATCCGAAGTGCGTCAACAAGACCTTCCCCGGCTATTTCGAGACCTTCGCCGGCATCACCGCGCCGGTGCCGGTGGTGGCCATCGACGGACCGTCGGCATCCGGCAAGGGCACCGTGGCTGCGCGGGTTGCCCAGGCTCTGGGCTTTGCGCACCTGGACAGCGGATCCCTGTACCGCATTGTCGCCCTGACGGCGATCCGCCGCGGTGTGGCCCTCGACGACGAGCCGACGCTGGCCGCCATCGCCGCCGATCTGCCGGCCCGCTTCGAGGGCGATCGTGTGATGCTGGAGGGCGACGACGTCACCGAGGCGATCCGCAGCGAAGCCTGCTCGGTGGGGGCGTCCCGCGTGGCGGCCCTGCCGACCGTGCGTGAGGCCCTGTTCTGGCGTCAGCGCGCCTATCGCCGTGCCCCCGGTCTGGTGGGCGAAGGGCGCGACATGGGCTCGGTGGTCTTTCCCGATGCGCCCGTGAAGATCTTCCTCACCGCTTCCGTCGAGGCGCGTGCGGAAAGGCGCTATAAGCAGTTGATGGATAAAGGAATGCCTGCTAACATGGCCGATCTTCTCAAGGATTTGCGTGAACGCGACGCCCGGGATGCCCAGCGCGCGGCCGCACCCTTGAAGCAGGAAGAGGATGCGGTGCTGCTGGACACGTCCGATATGTCTGTGGAACAGGCTGTGGCGTTTGTGCTGGAGCGGGCCGCGATCCTGAAGGGCTGATCCCTTTTTTTGACGCGTTCTCCCCGGTCTGCCCGGTCCGGGGAGGTTTTTCAACCAGGAGCCGTCTCGCGACGGTTGTAGGGTATTTTTTCAATATGTCCATTGCCACCCCTGTTTCCATCGAGGAAAGTTTTGCCGCCCTGTTCGAGGAAAGCCTCAATCGTCAGGAGATGCGTGCCGGTGAAGTGATCACCGCCGAAGTCGTGCGGATCGACCAGAACTTCGTCGTCGTCAACGCCGGCCTGAAGTCCGAGAGCTACATCCCCCTCGACGAATTCCGCAACGACCGCGGCGAACTGACCGCCAACGTGGGCGATTACGTCCAGGTTGCCATCGAGCAACTCGAAGACGGTTACGGCGAAACCCGCCTGTCCCGCGACAAGGCCAAGCGCATCGCCGCCTGGAACGACCTCGACAAGGCCCTCAACGAAGGCATTCTGGTCAAGGGTGTGATCACCGGCAAGGTCAAGGGCGGCCTGACGGTGATGGTCAATGGCATCCGCGCCTTCCTGCCCGGCTCCCTGGTGGACATGCGTCCGGTCAAGGACACCACCCCGTTCGAGGGCAAGGAATTCGAATTCAAGGTCATCAAGCTCGACCGCAAGCGCAACAACGTGGTCGTGTCCCGCCGTGCCGTGCTGGAAGCATCCATGGGCGAAGAGCGTCAGAAGCTGCTCGAAACCCTCAAGGAAGGCACCGTCGTCAAGGGCGTGGTCAAGAACATCACCGACTACGGCGCGTTCGTGGATCTGGGCGGCATCGACGGCCTGCTGCACATCACCGACCTGGCCTGGCGCCGCGTCCGTCACCCCTCCGAAGTGCTGTCCGTGGGTGACGAACTCGAAGCCAAGGTGCTCAAGTTCGACCAGGAGAAGAACCGTGTCTCCCTGGGTCTCAAGCAGCTCGGCGAAGATCCGTGGGTCGGCATCTCCCGCCGTTACCCGCAGGGCACCCGCCTGTTCGGCAAGGTCACCAACATCACCGATTACGGTGCGTTCGTGGAAGTCGAGCAGGGCATCGAAGGCCTGGTGCACGTCTCCGAAATGGACTGGACCAACAAGAACATCCACCCGACCAAGGTTGTCCAGCTGGGCGACGAGGTCGAAGTGATGATCCTCGAGATCGACGAAGACCGCCGCCGCATCTCCCTGGGCATGAAGCAGTGCATGTCCAACCCGTGGGACGATTTCGCCATCAATCACAAGAAGGGCGACAAGGTCCGCGGCCAGATCAAGTCCCTGACCGACTTCGGCGTGTTCATCGGCCTGGAAGGCGGCATCGACGGTCTGGTGCACCTGTCCGACCTGTCCTGGTCCCTGGCGGGCGAAGAAGCCGTGCGCCAGTACAAGAAGGGCGACGAAGTGGAAGCCGTGGTGCTGAACATCGACGTCGAGAAGGAGCGCATCTCCCTCGGCATCAAGCAGCTCGAAGGCGACCCCTTCACCAACTTCATCGCCACCCACGACAAAAACACCCTCGTGACCGGTACCGTCAAGTCCGTGGATGCCCGCGGTGCGGTGGTGGCCCTGAACGATGACGTGGAAGGCTACCTGCGTGCTTCCGAGTTCTCCCGTGACCGCGTGGACGATCTGTCCCAGCTGCTCAAGGTGGGTGACGCCGTCGAGGCCCTGATCGTCAACGTCGATCGCAAGACCCGCGGCATCAACCTGTCCGTCCGTGCGAAGGATCAGGTCGAACAGGCCGAAGCCATGAACAAGCTCGCTTCCGACAGCGGCTCGGCTGCCAGCGGCACCACCAACCTGGGTGCGCTGCTCAAGGCCAAGCTCAACGAACAGAAGTAAGCGGCACCGGCATGACCAAGTCGGAGCTCATCGCCCGGCTGGCGGAGCGTTTTCCCCAGTTGGTGGCGAAGGACGCCGAAACCGCTGTCAAGATGATCCTCGATGCGATGACCGACGCCCTCTCGCGGGGTGATCGCATCGAGATCCGCGGCTTTGGCAGCTTTGCCTTGAACTATCGGCCGCCCCGCGTTGGACGCAATCCGAAGTCGGGGGAGAAGGTGCAGGTACCTGAAAAGTACGTGCCCCATTTCAAGGCCGGCAAGGAGCTGCGTGAGCGGGTGGACATGATTGTCTGATCGCCGCGGCGTGCCGCGGTCTGGTTCGGCCCATACTGGAAGGCGGCGATTGCCGCCTTCTTTTTTTTGGTCCCGTCGGGGATAATTTCGTCATGCGCCTGCTCACCTGGATCGTCCGCCTGTTCCTGTTCCTCGTCCTCTTCGGCTTTGCCGTCAAGAACGACGATGTAGTCACCCTGCGGTTTTTCTTCGGTGCCCAGTGGCAGGTGCCGCTGGTGCTGGTGATCCTACTCTTTGTCGTGATCGGGGTGCTGATCGGAGTCACCGCCGCGGTCGCGACCCTGTACCGCCAGCATCGGGAGCTTGGGCAACTGCGTGAGCGTCAGGCCGATGCGCCGCCCCCCGTGACTGTCCGCCCGCCCGTGGCCCACGGCCCCGATCTGCCCGAGACCTACTGATCCCCCATGGAATTCGAACTCTGGTGGCTGCTGGCGTTTCCGCTGTTCTTCGCACTTGGCTGGCTGGCCGCGCGGATCGACATCAAGCATCTGGTCAAGGAATCCCGCGCCTTGCCGCGGACCTACCTGACCGGTCTCAATTTCCTCCTCAACGAGCAGCCCGACAAGGCCATCGATGCCTTCATCGAGGCGGTCAAGATCGACAATCAGACCGTTGAGCTGCATTTCGCCCTGGGTAGCCTGTTCCGCCGGCGCGGCGAGACCGACCGGGCGATCCGCATGCACCAGAACCTCATCGACCGGGACGACCTGTCCCAGGATCAGCGCCTGCAGGCCCTGTCGGAGCTGGGGCTCGACTACCTGAAGGCCGGTCTGCTCGACCGGGCCGAGGCGGTCTTCGTTCAGCTGCGGGGCTCCCGGCTCGACGAATTCGCCCTCAAGAATCTCCTGGACATCTACCAGCAGGAAAAGGACTGGCGCAAGGCCATCGACATCGCCCAGGCGCTGCCGGGCCATGAGAGCGCCCTGTGGGAAAAAGAGGTCGCCAACTTCCACTGTGAACTGGCGGCAGCGGCCATCGCCGATTCGCGCTTTGATGAGGCGCGTTCGAATCTGGAGCGGGCCCTTGAGACCAATCGCAAGTCGGTGCGCGCGAGCATCCTGCTGGGTGATCTTCATGCCGCCCAGGGTGACGACGAAGCAGCGCTGGAGGCCTGGAAGCGTGTCGAGACCCAGAATCCGGTCTATCTGGCACTGGTGGCCGAACGCATCATGGACGCCTATCGGCGCCTCGGCCGACTGGAGCAGGGCATGCAGCTCCTGCGCAGCTACCTGGACAGCTACGCCTCGCTGGATCTGCTGGATGCGGTCTTCCAGTGGGAACTCCAGAAGGAGGGGGCCCAGGCGGCGTATCACCTGGTCCGCGAGGAGTTGCGCCGCAATCCCACCCTGCTGGGCCTCGACAAATTGCTCGAAGCGGCCTTGCTCACCGCACCGGTCGAACAGCGCACCGATATCGAACTGGTCAAGGGTCTGGTTCATGGCCATACCCGGCGGGTGGCGCGTTATCGCTGCGATGCCTGCGGTTTCAAGGCACGGCAGTTCTACTGGCGCTGCCCGGCCTGCGGCGGTTGGGAAACCTATCCGCCGCGGCGCACTGAGGAATTCGATCTGACGCCCTGAGGCGCGCCTTGCACAAGGATGTCTGCGGCCGGATCGGAAGTGGGTGGCATGAACCCGACAATTTTTGTCGCTGGGGTCAGGCCGGACGGACGAATCCCGCGCAGTGGGCGCGTTTGTCCGGCTGGCGCGGCGCATGCTTGCGATGATCGGGGGCGCCATCCGGTATGATCCGCCCCAATCCCCGCATCCACCGGACTGTCACATGGAATTCAAGACACTCGAGGACTACGTGGGCCAGACGCCCCTGGTTCGCCTCAAACGCATCACCGCTGGGCGCAACAATACGATCCTGGCCAAGCTGGAAGGCAATAATCCTGCCGGCTCGGTCAAGGATCGGCCCGCGCTGTCCATGATCCTTCACGCCGAAGCGCGGGGCGACATCCGGCCCGGACAGACGCTCATCGAAGCCACCAGCGGCAACACGGGCATCGCCCTGGCCATGGCGGCAGCCATGCGCGGCTACGGCATGATCCTGGTGATGCCCGAGAACCAGAGCATCGAGCGGCGCCAGACCATGCGGGCCTTCGGCGCCGAGCTGGTGCTCACGCCCAAGGAGGGCGGCATGGAACTGGCGCGGGACGTGGCCGAGCGCATGCGCGACGAAGGTCGCGGCGTGATCCTCGACCAGTTTGCCAACCCGGACAATCCGCTGGCCCACATCGAAGGTACCGGGCCCGAGATCTGGGATCAGACCGGCGGCACGGTCACCCATTTTGTGAGCAGCATGGGCACCACCGGCACCATCATGGGCGTATCCACCTACCTCAAGGCGCGCAACCCGGCGATCCGCATCATTGGCTGCCAGCCTGCCGACGGGGCCCAGATTCCCGGCATCCGCAAGTGGCCCGAGGCCTATCTTCCGCGCATCTACGACAAGGCAAGGGTGGATCAGCTTGAGTACGTGGCCCAGGCAGACGCCGAGGAGATGACCCGCCGCCTGGCGCGGGAGGAAGGCATCTTCGCCGGCATCTCGTCAGGCGGTGCGTTGCACGTGGC
The DNA here is from genome assembly GCA_035335645.1 of Rhodocyclaceae bacterium. GTDB lineage: Bacteria > Pseudomonadota > Gammaproteobacteria > Burkholderiales > Rhodocyclaceae > Zoogloea. The sequence goes on from DAOQMM010000014.1 coordinate 20,226, forward strand.
CCTGCGCCTCGCCGCCCAGCTGGAGGACGCGGTGATCGTGTCCATCGTCTGTGACCGGGGTGACCGCTACCTCTCCACCGGCGTGTTTCCGGCCTGAGCGTTCATGGTTCCGATCCTGGTCTTCGACATCGAGACGATCCCGGATGTGGCCGGCATCCGCGCGCTGAACGGCCTGCCGGCAGAGCTGGGCGACGACGAGGTGGCCGAGTTCGCCTTTCAGCAGCGCCGTGCTGCCACCGGCAACGATTTTCTGCCCCATCACCTGCAGCGTGTCGTGACAATCTCGTGCGTGCTGCGGGACGACAGCCAGTTCCGCGTTTTTTCCCTGTCGGAACCGGACGCGACGGAAGGGCAGATCATCCAGCGCTTCTTCGACGGCGTCGAGAAATTCACCCCCCAGCTTGTATCCTGGAATGGCGGCGGCTTCGATCTGCCGGTGCTGCACTACCGGGGCATGATGCATGGTGTTGCGGCATCCAGGTACTGGGATCTCGGGGATGGCGACTATTTCGATTCCCGCGACTTCAAGTGGAACAACTACATCGGGCGCTACCACACCCGCCACCTGGATCTGATGGACCTGCTGGCCCTCTATCAGCCGCGGGCCAGCGCTCCGCTGGATGATCTGGCGAAGCTGATGGGTTTTCCCGGTAAGCTGGGCATGGATGGCTCAGCCGTCTGGCAGGGCTACCGGGATGGGCGTATCGCCGAGATCCGGGATTACTGCGAAACGGACGTGGTGAATACCTATCTTGTGCTGCTGCGCTTCCAGCGCATGCGCGGGATCCTCAGCGCCGAGCGCTATGAAGAAGAGATCGCCTTCGTGCGCAAGAGCCTGTCGAGCCTGCCCGCACGTCACTGGCAGCGTTTTCTGGAAGCCTGGGGCGATGGAAGTTCATAATCCGATAGTCCAAAATAATCTTGACTTCCTTCTCTCAGCCTTTATAATGCACAGCTTCTTAGGCGCGTAGCTCAGTTGGTTAGAGCACCACCTTGACATGGTGGGGGTCGTTGGTTCGAGTCCAATCGCGCCTACCAAACACCTGAGAAGGAAAACGGATGTTCCGAACTTGCAGCCGCTCCGATTGATGCATTCGAGTCCGCTGCAAGGCGTTTTCCAGTCATGAAAAAAGTGCGGCTCGTCCGCACTTTTTTTTTGCCCTGAGCCAGTCATCATGCCCAACATCACCCTGCCCGACGGTTCTGTACGCAGCTTCGATCAGCCCGTGACGATCGCCCAGGTCGCCGCCTCCATCGGCGCCGGCCTTGCCCGCGCGGCCCTGGCCGGCAAGGTCGACGGGCGTCTCGTGGATACCTCCTTCCTGATCGACCGGGACGTGCAGCTCGCCATCGTCACCGACAAGGACGCAGACGGGCTGGAGCTCATCCGTCACTCCACCGCCCACCTGCTGGCCTATGCCGTGAAGGCGCTGTTTCCCGACGCGCAGGTGACCATCGGACCGGTGATCGAGAACGGCTTCTATTACGACTTCTCCTATACCCGCGCGTTCACGCCTGAGGATCTGGCGAAGATCGAGGCGCGCATGCTGGAACTGGCAAAGAAGGACATTCCCGTCGAACGCAGCGTGTTGCCGCGGGACGAGGCGGTGGCCTACTTCAAGTCCATCGGCGAGCACTACAAGGCCGAGATCATCGCTTCCATCCCCGCCAATGAGGATGTTTCCCTGTACAAGGAAGGCGACTTCACCGACCTGTGCCGCGGCCCCCACGTGCCTTCGACGGGCAAGCTCAAGGTCTTCAAGCTGATGAAAGTGGCCGGCGCGTACTGGCGCGGCGACTCTCGCAACGAGATGCTGCAGCGCATCTACGGCACCGCGTGGGCAAAGAAGGAAGATCAGGACGCCTACCTGCACATGCTGGAGGAGGCCGAAAAGCGTGACCACCGGCGGCTTGGCCGCCAGCTCGATCTCTTCCATCTTCAGGATGAGGCGCCGGGCATGGTGTTCTGGCATCCCCACGGCTGGACCCTGTGGCAACAGGTCGAGCAGTACATGCGCAGCGTCCTCAATGAGGCGGGCTACCAGGAGGTGAAGACGCCGCTGGTGATGGATCGCGCCCTGTGGGAGAAATCCGGTCACTGGGACAACTATCGCGACAACATGTTCACGACCGAGTCGGAGAAGCGCGACTACGCGATCAAGCCGATGAACTGCCCCGGTCACGTGCAGATCTACAACCACGGCCTGCATTCCTACCGGGACTTGCCGCTGCGCCTCGCGGAATTCGGCTCCTGCCACCGCAACGAACCGTCCGGCGCGTTGCATGGCCTGATGCGGGTGCGCGGCTTCGTCCAGGACGATGCCCACATCTTCTGTACCGAAGAGCAGATCGTGTCCGAGGTGACGGCCTTCAACGAACTGCTGACCCGCGTGTACAGGGATTTCGGCTTCACCGATGTGGCGGTCAAGCTCTCCCTGCGCCCCGAGAAGCGGGCCGGGACCGACGCCATCTGGGACAAGGCGGAAACCGGTCTGCGTCAGGCATTGGCTGCGTCCGGGCATTCCTGGGAGGAACTGCCGGGTGAGGGCGCGTTCTACGGTCCGAAGATCGAATATCACATCAAGGACGCCCTCGGCCGGTCCTGGCAGTGCGGCACGATGCAGCTCGATTTCGTGCTGCCAGAGCGCCTTGGCGCCGAATATGTGGCCGAGGACAACGCCCGATATCGTCCCGTGATGCTGCACCGGGCCATTCTGGGTTCCCTGGAGCGTTTCATCGGTATCCTCATCGAAAACCATGCCGGCGCGTTGCCGCTGTGGCTCTCTCCGGTGCAGGCTGTGGTGATGAATATCTCCGAAGCCCAGGCCGATTACGTGACGGAAGTGGTGAATCGCTTGCGTTCACGCGGCTTCCGCGTTGAAGCGGATTTGCGGAACGAGAAAATTACTTATAAAATACGCGAACATAGCGTACGAAAGCTGCCTTACCTGCTGGTCATCGGCGATAAAGAAAAGGCAGCAGATGTCGTCGCAGTGCGCGCCCGTGGCAATCAAGACCTCGGTCAAATGTCCCTCGAACAGGTTGTCGAGCGTTGGCAGCGTGAGCTTCTCGCGCGAGCCGGCACGGCGTGATTTTTTGTTTTTCAAGGAGGCTTGAACCATCGCTCAGGAAAAGAAGCTGCGCATCAACGGCGAAATCACTGCGCCGGAAGTGCGTCTGACGGGCCCGGACGGCGAACAGATCGGAATCGTGTCCCTGCGTGCGGCACTGGAAGCCGCGGATGAAGCCGGTGTGGATCTCGTCGAGATCGCACCGATGGCCAAGCCGCCGGTATGCCGTCTGATGGACTTCGGCAAGTACAAGTACGAAGAAGCCAAGCGCGCGCACGAGGCCAAGCAGAAGCAGAAGCAGATCCAGGTCAAGGAAGTCAAATTGCGTCCCGGTACGGACGAAAACGACTACCAGATCAAGCTGCGCAACCTCATCAAGTTCCTGAACGAAGGCGACAAGGCCAAGGTGACGCTGCGGTTCCGCGGGCGCGAAATGGCGCACCAGGAATTCGGCATGCGTCAGCTGGAGCGCATCAAGGCCGACCTGGAGGAAATCGCCCAGGTGGAGCAGATGCCCAAGATGGAAGGGCGCCAGATGATCATGATCATCGCGCCCAAGCGCAAGCACTGAGCGCGTATTGAATTCCCGGTCCTGCGAGGGGCCGGAAATCCGGCCGGCGAAAAAAGCCAGCCGGGCACAAGTGGTGACGGGTTGTTGAAGCGTGTCCGGAAGTCGGATGCCACCCGGGGCCATGACATAAAAGGAGTCCTTCATGCCCAAGATGAAGACCAAGAGCGGAGCCGCCAAGCGGTTCAAGGTCCGCTCGAGCGGCAGCATCAAGCGTTCCCAGGCGTTCAAGCGCCACATCCTGACCAAGAAGACCACCAAGAGCAAGCGCCACCTGCGCGGCATGACCTGCGTGCATGCCTCGGACGAAAAGTCCATCCGCGCAATGATGCCTTACGCCTGAATTAGGAGAACGCCATGCCCCGAGTCAAACGCGGTGTAACCGCCCGTGCCCGTCACAAGAAGGTCCTCGATCAAGCCAAGGGCTATCGCGGCCGTCGCAAGAACGTCTATCGCATCGCCAAACAGGCGGTGATGAAGGCCGGTCAGTACGCTTATCGTGACCGTCGTCAGCGCAAGCGTCAGTTCCGCGCCCTGTGGATCGCGCGTATCAACGCCGCGTCCCGCGAGCTCGGCCTGACCTACAGCCGCTTCATGAATGGCCTGAAGAAGGCCGCGATCGAAGTGGACCGCAAGGTGCTCGCCGATCTGGCCGTATTCGACAAGCCCGCGTTTGCGGCGCTCGCCGAGCAAGCCAAGGCCAAACTCGCTGCGTGATCCAACGCAGCATAAAAAAAGGAGGCCTGGCCTCCTTTTTTTTATCCTGAACCCGGCATTCGACTGAAAAATGGATCAACTCGATCAACTCGTCGCGCAGGCAGGCGCCGATTTCGCCGCCGCCGCCGACAGTGCCGCGCTGGAAACCGCCAAGGCGCGTTTTCTGGGCAAGGGCGGCTCCATCACCGAACTCCTCAAGGGCCTCGGCAAGCTCGACGCGGAGGCGCGCAAGGCCGCCGGCGCTGAGATCAACAAGGCCAAGTCCGCCATCGAAGCGGCCCTGGAGGCCCGCCGTGAAGCCCTGCGCCAGGCGGCGCTGGAAGCTCAGCTGGCGGCCGAAGCACTGGACGTGACCTTGCCTGGCCGGGGCGCCGGTCTTGGCGGTCTGCACCCGGTGGTGCGCACCCTTGAGCGTGTCGAGCAGCTGTTCCGCTCCATTGGCTTCGAAGTGGCCGACGGCCCGGAGATCGAGACCGATTTCTACAACTTCACTGCGCTGAACACGCCGGCCAACCACCCGGCCCGTTCCATGCACGACACCTTCTACCTGGAAAACGGGGAAGGCGTGCTCCTGCGCACCCACACCAGCCCGGTGCAGATCCGTGCCATGCAGGCCCATGTCGATGCCTACAAGGACCGCGACGGCATGCCCGAATTGCGCGTCATCGCGCCCGGCCGCGTGTATCGGGTGGATTCTGACGCCACCCATTCGCCCATGTTCCATCAGGTGGAAGGCCTGTGGGTCGGCGAATCGGTGAGTTTTGCCGACCTGAAGGGCGTAATCGCCGACTTCCTGCGCCGCTTCTTCGAGAGCGACGACCTGCAGGTGCGCTTCCGGCCGTCCTTCTTCCCCTTCACCGAGCCGTCCGCCGAGATCGACGTGGCCTTCATGAGCGGCGCGCTCAAGGGCCGCTGGCTGGAAATCGCCGGCTGCGGCATGGTCCATCCCAATGTGCTGCGATTCGGCGGCATCGATCCGGAGCGCTACACCGGCTTTGCCTTCGGCATGGGGCCCGACCGGCTCACCATGCTGCGCTACGGCGTCAATGATCTGCGCCTGTTCTTCGAAGGCGATCTACGTTTCCTCGGTCAATTCAGGTAAGCCATGCAATTCTCAGAACTCTGGCTGCGCAGTTTCGTCAGCCCGGCCCTCGACGCCGACGCCCTCGGCCATCTGCTCACCATGGCGGGGCTTGAAGTGGAAGAGCAGGGCGGTGTGGCCGCGGCCTTCTCCAAGGTGGTGGTGGCCCGCATCCTCGAAGCCGACAAGCATCCCAACGCCGACAAGCTGCGCGTCTGCAAGGTGGATGCCGGTCAGGGCGAACCGCTGCAGATCGTCTGCGGCGCCCCTAACGCGGCGGCCGGCCTCACGATTCCCTGTGCCCTGGTGGGCGCCGAACTGCCTGGCTTCGCCATCAAGGCGGCCAAGCTGCGCGGCGTCGAATCCTTCGGCATGCTGTGCTCGGCCAAGGAGCTGGGCATCGCCGACGACAGCAGCGGCCTGCTGGTGCTGCCGGAGGATGCGCCGGTGGGCACCGACCTGCGCGACTATCTGGCCCTTGACGACACCGTCTACACCATCAAGCTCACGCCCAACCGGGCCGACTGCCTGAGCCTGACCGGCATCGCCCGGGAAGTGGCGGCGCTGACCGATCGTCCCCTCAGTCTCGTGGACACGTCCTCCGTGGCGCCCACCATCGCGGACACCCGCAAGGTCGTGCTCGACGCCCCCGAGGCCTGCCCGCGCTACTGCGGCCGCGTCGTCCGCGGCGTGAACGCCCAGGCGCCAACGCCGGATTGGATGAAGCAGCGCCTCGCCCGCAGCGGCATCCGTTCCATCAGCGTGCTGGTGGATGTGACCAACTACGTCATGCTGGAGCTGGGTCAGCCGCTGCATGCCTTCGACAACGCCAGGCTCGACGGCGCCATCCACGTACGCATGCCCAAGGCGGGCGAGCAGGTGCTGCTCCTCAACGGCCAGACCGTCACGCCGGCAGCCGACACCCTGCTGATCGCTGATGAGTCTCGTGCCCTGGCCCTGGCCGGCATCATGGGCGGTGAGGAGAGCGGCATCACCCTGGAAACCACCGACCTGTTCCTGGAAAGTGCCTTCTTTGCGCCCGACGCCATCGCCGGCCGGGCGCGTGCCTATGGCTTCTCGTCAGATGCCTCCTACCGTTTCGAGCGGGGCGTGGACTTCGCCCTGGCGCCGGCCGCCCTGGAGCGTGCCACGCGCCTGATCCTCGACCTGTGCGGCGGCGAAGCCGGCCCGGTGGTGGAAGCCCTGGCAGCCGACCGACTCCCGCAGCGGGCGCCGATCCGCCTGCGCGCGGCCCGCGTGCGCCGGGTGCTGGGCATCGACGTCTCGGCGGACGAGGTGGCAGATCTGTTCGGCCGCCTCAATCTGGCCGTGAATCGCGATGGCGACGACTTCGTCGTCACGCCGCCGTCCTACCGCTTCGACCTGGAGATCGAGGAAGACCTCATCGAGGAAATCGCCCGTCTGCACGGTTACGACAACATTCCCACCGTCGTGCCCAAGGGCCCCATCGCCATGCTGCCGCGCCCCGAGGCGCGCCGCGATCCGATGGGCGTCCGCCGCCTCGTGGCCGCGCGGGAATACCAGGAAGTGGTCAATTTTTCCTTTGTGGAAGAGGCCTGGGAGCGGGATTTCTGTGGCAATGCCGACCCGGTGCGCCTCGCCAACCCCATCGCCAGCCAGATGAGCGTGATGCGCTCCAGCCTGATCGGCGGTCTGGTGGCCAACGTGGTCACCAACCGCAAGCGTCAGAACAATCGGGTGCGCGTCTTCGAGCTCGGTCGCGTATTCCGTCGCGACGCCGCGGGTGCGCCGGTGGAAGGCTTTCATCAGCCGGTGCGCGTAGCGGCCCTGGCGGCGGGGCCGCTGCGCCCCGAGCAATGGGGCGAGGCCGTCCGCACTGTGGACTTCTTCGACGTGAAGGCGGACCTGGAGGCGCTGCTCCATCCCCGCGTCGCGACCTTCGAACCGGTGGTCCATCCGGCCCTGCATCCCGGCCGCGCTGCCCGGGTGTTGCTGGAGGGCCAGGAGATCGGCGTGATCGGCGAACTCCATCCGGTGTGGGTGCAGCGCTACGAGCTGGGCACTGCGCCGGTGGTCTTCGAGGTGTCGCTCACGTCGTTGCTGGAGACCATGACGCCCGCCTATCGCGAAGTCTCCCGCTTTCCGGCGGTGACCCGCGATCTGGCCCTGGTGGTGGATCAGGCGACGCCGGTGGCGAGCCTCATTGCAGGACTTTCGAGTGTCGCGCCGGCCATCGTCCAACGTATCGAGTTGTTCGATCAATACCAGGGCAAAGGTATCGAACCGAACCGGAAAAGCCTTGCTTTTCGCGTAGTTATGCAAGAAACTCAGAGGACTTTGGAGGACGCTGAAGTGGAAGCCGCAATGACCGCCCTGACCCGCCACGCCGAGGAAGCCCTCGGTGCGAAACTGCGAGGGTGATCACCATGGGCGTGACTCTGACCAAGGCGGAACTCGCCGACATGCTGTTCGAGCAGGTGGGTCTCAACAAGCGCGAAGCCAAGGACATGGTGGAGTGCTTCTTCGAGGAGATCCGCCTGGCCCTGGAGCGGGGCGACTGCGTGAAATTGTCCGGTTTCGGCAACTTCCAGCTACGCGAAAAGCCCCAGCGTCCCGGCCGTAATCCCAAGACCGGCGAAGAGATTCCCATCACGGCCCGGCGTGTGGTGACCTTCCACGCCAGCCAGAAGCTCAAAGCCAACGTGGAGCATCTGAGTGATGTCGCAAAGTGAGGTAACGGAGTTCGTCGAGCTGCCGCCGATCCCGGCCAAGCGCTATTTCACGATCGGTGAAGTGAGCGAGCTGTGCGCGGTCAAACCCCACGTGCTGCGCTACTGGGAACAGGAATTCACCCAGCTGCGGCCGGTCAAGCGGGGCGGCAACCGCCGTTACTACCAGCACCACGAGGTGCTGCTGATCCGCCGCATCCGTGAGCTGCTGTACCGGGACGGCTTCACCATCTCCGGCGCGCGCAATCGTCTCGACGAGATGGCCTCACGTAAGCGGGAGGACGTGGAGGAGTCCGCCGTCCTGCGCGATCAGCTCGCGTCGATCCGTGGTGAGATCCAGGCCATCCTGAAGGATCTGCAGGGCTGAGGACGCGGCGGGTGACGATGCGCTGAAGGCGGGGTGAGTCCCCGCCTTTTCTTTTTGGGTGACTGGTCTGACAGGCTACGGAATGGCGAACAGGGCATGGCGCGCCGTCGTTGCGGAGGGTCGATAACGGTCCGCTGACGGGGGCGGCGATCGCGTTCGCAACCGGCCGATGCGGGGCCCGACTACCAGCCCTGGGCGGTCTTGCGGGCCTGCTCACACTCGGCCCTCAGTTCCAGGAACTGGGTGAGGCGGCGTGGCGCGATACGGCCATCGGCCACCGCGGCACGCAGGGCGCAGCCCGGTTCACTGTCGTGGCGGCAGTCGCGGAAGCGGCATTGGCCGTCCCAGGGGCGAAACTCCCGGAAGCTGGCTTCGAGGGCGGCATTGTCCAGGTGGGCAAGGCCGAAGGTCTGCATGCCGGGGCTGTCGATCAGGCCGCCGCCGCCGGGCAGGTCGTAGAGGCGGGCGAAGGTCGTGGTGTGCTTGCCGGTGTCGAGGACTTCCGAGATTTCGCGGGTTTCGGCACGGGCCTCGGGAATCAGGGCGTTAGTGAGGGTGGATTTGCCCATGCCGGACTGACCCACGAGCAGGCTGGTCTCGTCCTTGAGGCGCGCCCGCAGGGCGTCCACGTCGTGTAGGGCGGAGAGCTCCAGGATCGGGTAGTCCAGCGCGGCGAAGGGGGCCAGCAGGGTGCGGGCGGCGTCGAGCCCGGCGGGCAGGTCGGCCTTGTTGAGGACGATCAGGCTCTTGAGCTGCTGGCTTTCGGCGGCGCAGATGCAGCGGGTCACGAAATCGTCGCTGAAGCTGGGCTCGGTGGCCACCACCACAACCACCTGGGTGGCGTTGGCGGCGATGAGCTTCTGGCGCCAGGCGTCGGAGCGGTAGAGCAGGCTGCCGCGTTCTTCGAGTTGCTCGATGACGCCCTGGCCGGGCGCGCTGCGGGCCACCTGGACCCGGTCACCGCAGGCGAAGCGGCTCTTTTTGCCGCGGGGTACGCACAACAGGATCTCGCCGCCGTCGGTGCGGACTTCGTACTGCCGCCCGAAGGCCGCCACCAGGGTGCCGCGGGCCTTCACCGGACAGCCGCCTCGAGGCGCGCGATGCGGACCGCCGCCGGTGGGTGGGAGTCATACACGCGGGAGTAGAGCGGGTCCGGCGTGAGCGTCGAGGCATTGTCCCGGTACAGCTTGACCAGCGCCGAGATCAGGCTGGCGGCCGGCGCCTGGCGGGCGGCGTAGGCATCGGCCTCGAATTCATGGCGGCGCGACCAGTGGCTCATCAGCGGCGTGAGGGGAAAGGTGAACACCGGCAGGGCTAGCGAGAACAGGACCAGCGTGGGCGCCGCACCGGTCGCGGTCATGCCCAGCCCGGTGAAGAACCAGCCTTGCTGCGCCAGGGCGCCCAGCAGCGCGAAGAAGGCCAGGCTGCCGGTGCCGATCACGGCGAGGCGTTTCCAGAGATGGTGGTGGTGATAGTGGCCGAGCTCGTGGGCGAGGACGGCCTCCACTTCGGCCGGGTCGAGCTTTTCCAGCAGGGTGTCGAAGAAGACGATGCGCCTGGAACCGCCGAAGCCGGTGAAGTAGGCGTTGCCGTGGGCCGAACGCTTGGAGCCGTCCATCACGAAGAGGCCCGAGAGGCGGAAGCCGCAGCGCGTCATCAGGGCCTCGATGCGGGTTTTGAGGTCGCCGTCTTCGAGGGGCTGGAAGCGGTTGAAGAGGGGCGCGATGAAGCTGGGGTAGATGAGCATCGCCAGCAGGTTGAAGCCGAGCCACGCCGCCCACACCCACAGCCACCAGCGCTCGCCCATGGCGCCCATCAGCCACAGGGCGCCGGCCAGAAGGGGCAGTCCGATCAGGGCGGCGAGCAGGGCGCCTTTCAGGGTGTCGGCGACGAACAGGCGGGGCGTCAGGCGGTTGAAGCCGAAGCGGGCCTCCAGCACGAAGCTGCGATAGAGACCGAGGGGCAGATCCACCAGCCAGGAGGCCACTGCGACCAGGGTCAGGAAGGCGACGCCCTGACCCAGGCTGCCGGCGTCGAGGACACCGGCGCTGAGGTCGAACAAGGCCTGCAGCCCGCCGCCCAGGGTGAGGATCAGCAGCCAGACGGTGGACACCAGCAGGTCCACGAGCCCCAGGTGCACCCGTGCCACCGTGTAGTCCGCTGCCTTGCGGTGGGCATCGAGGCCGATGGCCGTGGCGAAGGCGGGCGGCACGGCGTTGCGGTGGGCGCTCACGTGGCGGGCGTGGCGTAGAGCCAGCGGGATGCGTACGGCCAGGCCGGCAAGCACGGCCACGAGGAACAGGGTGGTGAAACTGCTGGTGGACATCGATGAGGGGCGGGCAGGCAGGGGAGGGTTGGATCGGACCGGCGCAGGACGGTTCCTGCCGTCAGGGCAGGGGAGTGAGCGGGGCGGCGGCGAGCCGCAAGTTCGGCACGGACTGCGCGACGAGGCGCCGGACGATGTGCCAGAATCGCGCCTTTACCGACGAGCGAGCCGATTATGGCACAGGACCCGAACCACCTCATCTGGCTGGACATGGAAATGACCGGTCTGAATCCCGACACCGACCGCATCATCGAGATCGCCATGATCGTCACCGACAGCCAGCTCAACCTGGTGGCGGAAGGTCCGGTGGTGGCGGTGCATCAGCCCGATGCGGTGCTGGAGGCCATGGACGACTGGAACAAGAACACCCACGGCCGCTCGGGCCTGATCGACCGGGTCAAGGCCTCAACCGTGGACGAGGCGGCCGCCGAAGCCCTGTTCCTGGATTTCCTGCAGGCCCACGTGCCGGCCCGGACCTCGCCCATGTGCGGCAACTCCATCGGCCAGGACCGCCGCTTCATGGTCCGCTACATGCCGAAGCTGGAGGACTTCTTTCATTACCGCAACCTGGATGTGTCCACCCTCAAGGAACTGTGCAAGCGCTGGCGGCCGGACGTCTACGCCGGCCTCACCAAGCAGGGCGCCCACCAGGCGCTGGCGGACATCCAGGAATCCATCGACGAACTGCGTTATTACCGGGCGAACTTCCTGAAGGTCTAGGATGCGCCGACGTCCGTCCACGCAGTCGGCTCGGCATGGGGCGACGGAACACCCCGTTTCATGCGCCCCGGCTGCAGGCTGCCCAGGGTACAGCCGATGCGCCACCTGAAATGAGCCGCGACAGCCTGCGTGAAACGTGGCGGAAGCATCGCCGTATGGTGATCGGCGTGGCCGTGCTGTGTGCCTTCTTCTACGCCCTGGGGTATTTCTCACCGCGGGTCGCGTCGCCCCTCATGTGCAAGATCTACGGCTGAAACGCCCGCGCCGTCGACGCGGCACAGGGCCCGCAACCGGCTGCGGGCGCGGGCCAGATCCTTGCCGAGCAGACCGTCCAGTTCGGCACCGATGCCGGCGACCCAGGTTTCTGGTGCGGCCTCGGCCAGGACGCCCAGGGCCAGACCTGCGTCCCAGGCGGCATCCAGGCACCAGACGAGGCGGCGCAGGGCGTCGCCATCCCGCGGGGTGAGGCGGGGAAAGCCGTCGATCAGCAGACCGCCGGCGGTCTCGGCCAGGCGGACGTAGTCTCGCTGGGGCCGGGGCTGGCGAAAGAGCTCGTCGAAATCCCGGGCGCATCCGGCGGTGGCGGTCAGCCAGCGTCGGGCGGCCTGGCGATCGGTGGCATCCGTCGCGGACCACCAGCGCAGCGGGCCATGGGCGGCGAGCAATTCCCGATAATCCCGTCCGCCGTCCACCTCGAGCAGCAGGCACTGGGCGGCCAGCCGCTGCGCCACCGGTGCAAAGTGATGCCGCCGCGCGCGGTGTTCCGGTGTGTCCGGCCACAGGCGGTCCGGCGGGTGATTGGCGGTGACGACGCAGACCATGCCCCGCTCGGCGACGCCCGCCAGCAGGCGCTCCAGCACCAGGGCGTCGGCCGGGTCGTAGGCATGGAATTCGTCAAGTAGCAGCACGCGGGCGCTGCCGAACAGGGTGTCGAGCCGTGCCGCCCAGTCCGGCTGGCAGACACAGGTGGCGTGATAGGCGCCAAGCAGGGCGTTGAGGGGGTAACGGCGGATTGCTGCAGGCGGCAGTACCGCGTCGAGGCAGGCCATCAGGCGCGTCTTGCCTCGCCCGACACCGCCCCACAGGAAGAGCCCGCGGGTCGCGCGTCGGTGGACAAGGGCGTCGGCGAGGCGCGCCAGATGGTCGAGCGCCGCGCCCTGCGCGGTGTCGGGGATCGGGCCGCCACGCCGGAAACGGGCTTCGAGGGCGACACGCAGGGGCGTCATGCCAGCGCCTTGCCCGCCAGGGCGAGGCCGGCGACGATGAGAAGGCCGTCGATCAGGCGTCCGAGGGCGGGGCCGGAGAGGCGGCGGTCGATCCGCTGACCCAGGGTCAGGCCCAGCCAGGCGGCGGGCAGGAGCAGGGCGGCGGTGACGAGCAGGCGGCCATCCACGAGCCCGGAGGCTGCACACAGGGCGATGCGCCAGGCGGTGGACAGGGCGATCAGCACGCCCTGGGTGGCGCGGAAGGCCGCCCGCTCGAGGCGCGGCTGCAGGTAGGCTGCGTAGGCGAAGCCGCCGCTGCCAAATACTCCGCCCAGTACGCCGCCAAAGCCGCCATACAGCCATGCCCGGGTGGGGGTGGCCTGCTCCGCGCCGCGGCGACCGAGCGCATGCCAGACGCCGTAGCCGGCTACAAAGCCTCCCAGGAGCAGGGCCAACCCGTGGGCGGGCAGGGCGCTCAGCAGTCCGACACCGACGATCTGTCCGAGCAGCATGCCGGGCAGCAGGCGCCCGAGGGCCGCCCGATCGACGGTCGTACGTGCCTGCCACGCCCGGCTCACCGAACCGGCGCAATCGAGCACCGCCAGCAGGGGCACGATGCGTGCCACCGGCAGTACCCAGGCCAGCGGCGCGCTGGCGATCAGCGCCGAGCCGAAGCCAGCCAGAGCAAAGAGGGCGTAGGCGATGACCAGGATCGCCGCGGCGCAGGCCACTCCGGCGGCGTCGCCAAGGGGCACATCGGGGAGCAGGGCCATGAGCGGAGGCACGGGTGAGGCCAGGTGTTGCGATGCTGGTATTGTTGGCCCGGCAGACGTATAACGCCAATATCAAAAATCCTGCTTATCCATGCCTTTTTGCGATGCTTAGTCTGCGCCAGATCCGCTATTTCCAGGCCGTGGCCGACACCGGCAGCTTCACGCTGGCGGCGGCGCAGGTGTACATCGCCCAGCCTGCGCTCAGCCGGCAGATCGCCTTGCTCGAAGCGGAACTGGGCGTGGCGCTCTTCGTACGGGAAGCGCGCGGCGTGCGGCTGACCCCGGCCGGACAGCTGTTCCGGGCCCGCACGGAGAACGTCGGGACGGCGCTGGAGGCGGCGGTGGAGGACGCACGGCGCCTCGACCGGGGCGAGGCCGGTGTGTTGCGCCTGCTTCATTCCAGTTCTGTGCCCCTGGCCGGCCCCTTGCTGGAGGCCTTGCGATGCTTGACCGACGCGGCGCCGGCGGCCCGCGTGGAGCTGGACCGGGTGTCCTCCGAGGTGCAGGTGGCGGAGATCGCCGCCGGGCGGGCGGACGTGGGGGTGGCGCGGATGCCGGTGCTGCGCCGGGAGGCCGCAGTGGCGTTCACGGCGCTGCCGGAGGAGCGGCTGGTGCTGGCGGTGCCGGGGGCTCATCCGCTGGCCGGGCGGACGGCAGTGAGCCTCGCCGAGCTGGCTGGCGAGACCTTCGTGACGGCGGTCCATCGGGAGCGGGGCGGACTGGCCCGGCGGGTGACGGACCTGTGCCTGGCACGGGGCTTCGTGCCGCGCAGCGGTGCGGTGGTGTCCCGCAAGACGTCCATGCTCAACCTGGTGGCGGCCGGCTACGGGGTGGCGGTGGTGCCGGCGGGCATGGCCGGGCTGCTGCCGGCCGGTGCCCGGCTGGTGGCGCTGACGGACGCGGAGGCCACGTCCGCGTCGGCCGTGCTGTTGCCTCTGGCGCCGTCCCCGCTGGCGCGGCGCTTTGCCGAACTGTGCGGGGCGGCGTGGGCCGGAGTGGCCGGGGCGGGCTGCTAGCCGCCCCGCAGCCAGCGGCGGCTGCTCTCGGTGTCGAGCAGGTCGCGGGGGGTGGGTAGGTTGAAATGCCGGGTGGCGGCCAGGGCCACCTGATGGAGCTGGGCGACGACCAGGCTTTCGAGGAGGGCGTCGCGGCTGTCGTAGCGGTCGATGCCGAAGCTGCCGAGCCAGGCGTCCATGCGCGCCTGGCCGCCGATGCGTTCGGGGTAGAGGCTGGGCAGCATGACCATCAGGTCGATCCACGCGAGCTCGGGCAGCGGGCCCAGGTGCTGCTCGAAGGCGCGCTCCAGACTGCCCCGGTTGAAGGGGGCGTTGAAGACCACCACCGGCGCGCGGGCGATGAAGGCGAGGAGCCCGATGAGGGCGTCGGCGGGTGTGTCGCCGAGGCGGGCGTAGTAGGCGTCCGCCGGATGGATCAGGCCGCGGTTGAGGGCCACGGCGCCTACCGCCAGCAGGCGCCGTCCGCCATCCTCGACCGGGCCGGTCTCTGCGTTGACGGCCACGTAGCGGGTCTCAAAATGGACGCGGCCAAGATCCGGTGCAGGCAGGGCGGCCACCGCGTCGAGGGCGGCCTTCTGATCGGGCGTGAGGGGCGTTCCGCCGCCGCCCGGCAGGAATCGGGTGAGCCAGTTCATATCTGGTAGTCCAGCTTGAGGCGCAGTTGCAGTTTGCGGGCCTGGCGGAAGGCTTCCTTCAGGATGCGGCGGTCGAGCTCGTTGAGGTCGTCAGGCTTGACCCGGTTGTCGCC
This sequence comes from Rhodocyclaceae bacterium, assembly GCA_035335645.1. Lineage (GTDB taxonomy): Bacteria > Pseudomonadota > Gammaproteobacteria > Burkholderiales > Rhodocyclaceae > Zoogloea. The sequence goes on from DAOQMM010000014.1 coordinate 35,529, forward strand.
GGGCGCGCCGTGGTCGGTGTCGAGATGCTGGTGGCGCAGGCGCAGGAGCTGGATGAAGTGGAAGCCGTCGGCCATCGCGGAGAGTTCTTCGGCGGGCATGCCGATGCGGCTGCCGCCCTGGCGCAGGCGCTGGACCGTGGCGGTGGCCTCGACGCCGGTGCGCAGGGCCAGCACGCGGGCGGCATCCACGAAGAGGCGGGCGCCGAATTTCTTGAGGTCGATGGTGCCCGGATATTTGGGATCGTCATCCACCACGAAATCGCGGATCTTGCCCAGAGGCGGCGCCACGTCGAGGGCGTTGGTGGCCAGCGACTTGAGGAAGGCCGGATTGCCGCCGGTGAGGCTGAGCAGCCACTGGCGCAGCTTGTGGGCGAGCTTTTCGTCGCCGTAGAGCACGCGGTAGTCGAAGAAGATGGTGGCGTTGAGCAGGGCTTCGGGGTGGGGTTCGCGGATCCACTGGCCGAACTTCTCGCGCCATTCGTCGAAGGTCAGGCACAGCTCCGGGTTGCTGGCCATGATGTTGCCCTCGCACAGGGGGAAGCCGCAGGCGGCCAGGTCGTTGTTCACGTCCTTGGCGAAGGCCAGCAGGCGCAGCTTGAGGGGTTCCTTGTCGGCCCATTCGGGCAGCGTGAAGAGGATCCCGTTGTCCTGGTCGGTGGACAGGGTCTGTTCGTGGCGGCCCTCGGAGCCGAAGGCGAGCCACGCGTATTCGATGCCTTCCAGGTCGTGGCGCTGCAGGTTGAGCTCGACGATGCGGCGGGTGAGGGCGTCGTTGAGGGCCGAGATGAACTGGGTGAGCTGCTCGGCGCCGATACCCTGGGCCAGCAGGTTGAGGGCGAGCTGACGGATGTCGCGGCTGGCGCGCTGCAGGGCCTCGATGTCGGCCGCGCTTTCGATGCCGGAGCGGATCTGGCGCAGGCCGATGCGCTGCAGGGCGAAGAGGTCGCGCTCGGAGATCACGCCCTTGAGCTTGTCCTCGGTATCCACCACGAGGATGTGGCGCACGCCGTGGGTGGCCATCTCGAGGGCGGCGTCGTAGGCGCTGGCGGTGGCGTGGAGGGTGTGGGGCGGGCGGGTCATCACGTCGCCGATGGGGCGGGTGAGGTCGAAGCCAGGCAGCACGATGCGCTTGAGGATGTCGCTCTGGGTGAGCACGCCGACGGGCTTTTCGTCCTCGCCAGCCACCGCCAGACAGCCGACACCGGCCTCGACCATCTTTTCGAGGGCGCTGCGGGTGGGCGTCTCGGGCCCGACGAAGACCGGCGCCTTGGTGGCGAGCTGGGCCAGGGAGGTGGTCATGGTCTGCTGTTCGGCCGCACGCTGGGCGAACTGGACCTGGAGCTGCTCCCGCGACTGGTTGAGCAGGCTGGCGATGTAGCGGGTGCAGAAGAGCTGGAAGCTCGGGCTGATCTCCAGCAACTTGAGGAAGTCGGCGGCGGGGAGCTGGAAGCAGTAGCTGTCTTCCAGGGCCACGTAGGCGTTGGTGGACGGGCGCTCCGCCGAAATCGCACCAATCGGGAAGCCTTCGCCAGGACCCAGGGTGAGGGTGGAATACTCGGTGACGGTGACGCCGACCTGGCGGGCCTGCACCTTGCCGCGATAGACGATGTAGAAGAAGCGCGGTGGGCCGTCCTCGGGCATCAGGACTTCCGCCTCGGCCGGGTAGTAGGCGGTGGACAGCCGTTCGCCGAGGAAGCGCAGGGCGTCGGGCTCCATGCGGTCGAAGGGCGCATGGCGACGCAGGAAATCCAGCTGGGTGCGGATCAGGGTATCGGAAGCGGAGGGAGTATCCATAACGGCCATCACTGACGCGATCAAACCCATGAATCTACTCTTCCGCTGCCCTCCCGTCATGATTTTCCTCAACATTCCGCGTGGTTTCGAGGCAAAAGGAGGCCCTCGGCTAGAATGCGGGCTCCCCTTCTCCGGACATCGCCCATGAACGCCGCCCTGCTCCCTGTTGTCGAGATTGAACCGGCTGTGCCGGCAACCCGGTCGGTGATCTGGCTCCACGGCCTGGGCGCCGATGGGCACGACTTCGAACCGGTGGTGGACGAGTTCGACCTGGACCGTCTGCCGCCGACCCGCTTCGTCTTTCCCCACGCGCCGATGCGCGCCGTGACCATCAACGGCGGCTATGTGATGCGCGCCTGGTACGACATCCTGTCCATGGATTTTTCCGAGCGGCGCGAGGATCCGGCAGGTGTGCTGGAATCCGCCGCCCAGGTGGAGGCCCTGATCGCCCGCGAGAATGCCCGCGGGATCGCCGATGGACACATCGTGCTGGCGGGCTTCTCCCAGGGCGGCGCGATCGCCCTGCACACGGCCCTGCGGCACCCGCGCCGTCTGGCGGGCGTGCTCGCCCTGTCCACCTATGTGCCCCTGGCCGATACCCTCGCCGCGGAAGCTGCGCCGGCCAACCGGGATGTGCCCCTCTTCATGGCCCACGGCCTGGGCGATCCGGTGATCCCCTACGCCTTCAGCCGCCGCTCGGGCGATCTGCTGGCGGACCTGGGCTATCCGCTGGAATGGCACGACTACCCCATGGACCACGCCCTGTGCCTGGAGGAAGTGCGGCACATCGAGGACTGGCTCGCCCGCGTCCTCGCCTGACACGACGGTACGCGCCGATCACCCCGCCGGGCGGCGGCGCAGCAGGTGGGCGACGATGAAGCTGAGGACGGTCTCACCGCGCTGATTGACCGCCGTGTACTTGAAGCGGGCGATGCCCCGGTCCGGGCGCGTGGACGAGGGGCGCACCTCCAGCACGTCCACCTCGGTGTGCAGCGTGTCGCCCGGGCGCACCGGGGCCAGCCAGCGCAGCTCGTCGATACCCGGCGAGCCCATGCTGGACTCCGCCAGGATGCCGCTCTGGATGAACAGGCGGAAGCACAGGGCGAGCGACTGGAAGCCGCTGGCGATCAGGCCGCCGTAGGGGGATTCGGCCGCGGCGACGGCATCCAGATGGAAGGACTGGGGGTCGTAGCGCAGGGCGAAGTCGATGATCTCGGCTTCGGTGAGGGTGATGCCCGGCGAGGTGAAGCGGTCGCCGGGATTCAGGTCGTCCAGGAAGCGGGTGTCCATGGCAGTCTCCTCGTTGGGGGTCGGCGCATCTTAGCCGATGGCGCCGCCGTCAAGGACGTCCTCGCACACCGCCAGCCAGGCCCGGGCGGCGTGGGACAGGTAGCGGCCGGGTGGCCAGATGTGGGCCACCGTCCACGCCAACGCCGGATCGGCCAGCGGCCGCACGGCCAGCTCCGGATGCAGGGCCATGCGGGCCAGCAGGGGCTGGGGCAACAGGGCGGTGCCCAGGCCGGCGGCGGCCAGGGCCACCAGGAAGTCCCACTGGCCGCTCTGGGCCACGATGCGCGGCTCCACGCCGAAGCGACGGAAGGCGTCGCGCAGCTGGCGGGTGAGGGCAAAGTCGTCGTGGAGGAGGACCAGCGCCTCCCCGTCCAGATGGCTCAGGTCCACCTGCGCCTGCCGGGCCCACAGCGCATCGGCAGGCCCCACCGCGACGATGGGATGGCGCCCGACGGTCCGCGTCGCCAGACCGAGGGCCGGGTCCACCGGCAGCAGGGTCACGCCCACCTCCAGTTCGCCGCTCGCCACCTGCTGCTCGATGATCTGCCCGCCCCGTTCCACGAGGGTCAGGCGCACGCCCGGATGGCGTTCCCGAAAGGCCTTGACGACGGGGGTGAAGAACAGATTCACAGTGGGGGGCAGACCCACCGTGAGTTCGCCGCGGGCGAGGGCGGTGAGGTCGGCGACCTCCCGGTTCAGTTCGCGCATCACGCCCAGGGCTTCCTGACCGCGGTCGAAGAGGATGCGCCCCACATCGGTGACGCGGATGCGCCGCCCATCCCGATGGAGCAGGGGCTGGCCGACTTCGTCCTCCAACTGGCGGAGCATCTTGCTGACGGTGGACTGGGTGACGCAGAGACGCTCGGCCGCCACGGTGAAGCTGCCGTGGCGGACGGTCTCGATGAAGTAGCGCAAGGCCCGCAGGTCCATCTATGTATGAACGAAACGAATGATGTGAAGTAGTTTAAGTCATCCAGTGCATGTACGCGTCTCCCTATACTCGTCTCCCAATGAGGGCCATCCAATCCGGCCCCGCCCTGGAGAGGAGAAAACATGCCCCTGGATCGCATCCGTCTGCCCCGCCTGCGTGAACGCATCATGTCCCCCGAGGAGGCCGCGAGCCTGTTCCGGGACGGCATGACCGTGGGCATGAGCGGCTTCACCCGCGCCGGCGACTGCAAGGCCGTGCCCTTCGCGCTGGCCGAGCGGGCCGCCCGCGAGCCCCTGCAGATCACCCTGATGACCGGCGCGTCCCTGGGCAACGATATCGACAAGGTGCTGTCGGAAGCCAACGCCATCGCGCGCCGCATCCCCTTCCAGTCCGACCCCAGCCTGCGCCGCAAGATCAACGCGGGCGAGGTGATGTTCATCGACCAGCACCTCTCCGAGACCGTCGAGCAGCTGCGTTCCGGCCAGATCGCGCCGGTGGACATCGCCGTGGTGGAAGCCTCGGCCATCACCGAGAACGGCGGCATCGTGCCGACCACCTCGGTGGGCAATTCGGCGAGCTTCGCGGTGCTGGCAAAGAAGATCATCGTCGAGATCAACCTGAAGATGCCGGTCGAGCTGGAAGGCCTGCACGACATCTACATCCCGACCTATCGTCCGCACCGCCTGCCGATTCCGCTGATCGCGCCGGAGCAGCGCATCGGGCTGCCCTACATCCCGGTGGATCCGGAGAAGATCGTCGCCATCGTGATCACCGAGAAGGCCGACAGCCCGTCCAACGTGCTGCCGCCCGACCCGGAGACCAACGCCATCGCCGGCCACCTGAACGAGTTCCTCTACCACGAGGTCAAGGCCGGGCGCCTGTCGCCCAGCCTCCAGCCCCTGCAGGCGGGCATCGGCACCATCGCCAACGCGGTGCTGCACGGCATGCTGGATTCGCCCTTCCGCGACCTCAAGATGTACTCGGAAGTGCTCCAGGACAGCACCGTGGAGCTCCTCGACGACGGCCGCCTGAGTTTTGCATCGGCGTCCTCCATCACCCTGTCGAAGGCCACCTACGAGCGCGTGCTGGGCCAGATCGAGCGTTACAAGCAGCGCCTGGTGCTGCGTCCGCAGGAAATCAGCAACCATCCCGAGGTGATCCGCCGCCTCGGCCTGATCACCATCAACACCGCGCTGGAGTGCGACCTCTACGGCAACGTGAACTCCACCCATGTGGGCGGCACCCACATGATGAACGGCATCGGCGGCTCCGGCGACTTCGCCCGCAATGCTCACCTGTCGGTGTTCGTGACCAAGTCCATCGCCAAGGACGGGGCCATCTCCAGCATCGTGCCCATGGTGTCCCACACGGACCACACCGAGCACGACACGGACATCATCGTCACCGAGCACGGTCTGGCCGACCTGCGCGGTCTGGCCCCGCGGGAGCGGGCCCGCCAGATCATCGACCACTGCACCGATCCGCTGTATCGGGATGCCCTGCGGGATTACTTCCTGCGGGCCTGCCGACGCGGCGGCCAGACCCCGCATCTGCTGGAGGAGGCCTTCTCCTGGCATCTGCGCTATGCCCGCGAGGGCGCCATGCTGGCGCGTGACGGTCGCGTCGAGCCCGCCTGAGAACCCGCTGGCGCGCGTGCAGGCCGCGCGCCCGGCGCCGTCGGCAGCCTTCGGCCGGCGGCACGCTTGACTGCCTGCTTCTCTCCCCCGAGGCCCCCCGCGTTCCGCGTCCCCCGCGCGGAACGCGGCGTGGGTACGCGATCCGCCGTGCCTCAGCGTCGGACGCGCACCTCCGCGGCCCCGTCGTGCATGGCCCCGATCACCGCCGCCTCGGCGAAGCCGTGCTGCCGGAACACCTCCAGCACCGCCGGCACCGCCTCCGCCGCGCAGCTCACCAGCAGGCCACCGCTGGTCTGGGCGTCCGCCACCAGGTGGCGCTGCCAGTCCGCCACGTCCTCGTCGAAACGCACCGCGTCGCCGAAGCTCGCCAGATTGCGGGCGATGGCGCCGGGGCCGATGCCCTGTTGTGCCAGGGGCACGGCGGCCGGCATCACCGGCAGACGGGCGGCCTCCACGGTGGCGCCCAGGCTGGCGCCGCGGCACAGCTCCAGCAGGTGGCCAAGCAGGCCGAAGCCGGTCACGTCGGTGAGGGCATGCACGCCGGGCAGCTGCGCCAGCACCGGGCCCGGCGTGTTGAGGCGGGTGGTGGTGGCGATCATCTGGGCGTAGCCGTCCGCATCCAGCAGGCCCTTCTTCATGGCGCTGCCGAGGATGCCCACGCCGAGGGGCTTGCCCAGCACCAGCACGTCGCCGGCGCGGGCGTCCCGGTTGCGCTTGATCACGTCCGGGTGGGCGAGGCCCAGGGCGACCAGGCCGTAGATCGGCTCCGGTGCGTCGATGCTGTGCCCGCCAGCCACCGGAATGCCGGCGTCGGCGCACACACTGGCGCCGCCGGCGAGGATGCGGCCGATGGCGTCCAGAGGCAGCTTGTCGAGGGGCATGCCGACGATGGCCAGGGCCAGGATCGGCGTGCCGCCCATGGCGTAGACGTCCGACAGGGCATTGGTGGCCGCGATGCGGCCGAAATCGAAGGGGTCGTCCACGATGGGCATGAAGAAGTCCGTCGTGGCGATCAGCGCCTGGGTGTCGTTGAGCCGCCACACGGCCGCGTCGTCGGCGGTCTCGGTGCCCACCAGCAGGTTGGCGAAGGGCTGGGCCGCGGGCATGCGGGCCAGCATCTCGGTGAGCACGCCGGGGGCGATTTTGCAGCCGCATCCGCCGCCGTGCGACAATCCGGTGAGCCGCAGAGGTGTATCCGTCATCTCGTTGTCGTCCTGACTTTTTCCATTACCCATGTCCGTGTCGCCCCATGCGCCGCTATCGGTCGGTCTCGACCGGCTGGCGCACTTCGACGCCGTCATCGACGTGCGTTCGCCTTCTGAATTCGCCGAGGATCACATCCCCGGCGCCCTCAACTGTCCGGTGCTGGACGACGAGGAGCGTCGCCGCGTGGGCACCCTGTACAAGCAGGTCTCGCCCTTCGAGGCGCGCAAGCTGGGGGCCGCGCTGGTGTCGCGCAACATCGCGCGGCATCTCGAGACGCATTTTCTCAGCAAGCCGAAGGGCTGGAAACCCTTGGTGTGCTGCTGGCGTGGCGGGCAGCGCAGCGGCGCCATGACCCTGGTGCTCAACCAGGTGGGTTGGGGCGCGCGCCAGCTCGCCGGTGGCTACAAGGCCTTCCGCCAGCAGGTGATGGACGATCTGGTGGCGCTGCCGGAGGGGCTGTCCTTCCGCATCCTGTGCGGGCCCACCGGCAGCGGCAAGACCGCGCTGTTGCGGCGACTGGCGGCGCAGGGCGGGCAGGTCCTGGACCTGGAAGGCCTGGCGGTGCACAAAGGGTCGGTGCTGGGGGGCGACGTGGTGCGCCCGCAGCCCGGCCAGAAGGCCTTCGAGACGGGCCTGTGGCAGGCCCTGCGGGGCTTCGATCCGGCCCGCCCCGTGTGGGTGGAGGCGGAGAGCCGGCGCATCGGGCGCCTGCACCTGCCGCCGGAACTCTTCGCGCGTCTGGCCGATGGTCGCTGCACCCTCGTGCGTGCGCCGCTGGAGGCGCGGGTGGCCTACCTGCTGCGCGACTACGCCGATCTGATCGCCGAGCCTGCCGCCTTCGGCGCCCGCCTGGAGCGCCTGATCCCGCTGCATGGACACGAGCGGGTGCTGGCCTGGCGGGCGCAGATCGACGGTGGCGACTGGGAGACCCTCGCCCGCGAGCTGATCGTGACCCACTACGATCCGGCCTACCGGCGCGGCGGGGACGGCCTCTACCGGCACGTGGCGCAGGCGGCCGTGCTCGACGCGGCGTCGCTGGATGCCGATGCGCTGGACGCCCTCGCGCGTGGCCTGGCCAACGCCATCTGACCGACCGTGAACGCACGACCGGCCGCGCAGGGCGGCCGGCCGACGTGACGGCAAGGTGAACGTCCTACAACACTTCCGCCGCGTGATCCGCCAGGCGCGAGCGTTCGCCCCGTTGCAGGGTGATGTGGCCTGAGTGGGGCCAGCCCTTGAAGCGGTCCACCACGTAGGTCAGGCCCGACGAACCCTCGGTGAGGTAGGGCGTGTCGATCTGGGCGATGTTACCCAGGCATACCACCTTGGTGCCGGGGCCGGCGCGGGTGATGAGGGTCTTCATCTGCTTGGGCGTGAGGTTCTGGGCCTCGTCGATGATGAGAAACTTGTTGATGAAGGTGCGTCCGCGCATGAAGTTGAGGGACTTGATCTTGATGCGGCTGCGGATCAGGTCGCGGGTGGCGGCGCGGCCCCATTCGCCGCCTTCGCCGGTGGAGCCGTTGAGCACGTCCAGGTTGTCCTCCAGCGCGCCCATCCACGGCGCCATCTTCTCCTCCTCGGTACCCGGCAGGAAGCCGATGTCCTCGCCCACCGGCACGGTGACGCGGGTCATGATGATCTCGGAGTAGCGCTTGCTCTCCAGCACCTGGGTGAGGCTGGCCGCCAGGGTGAGCAGGGTCTTGCCGGTGCCGGCCTGGCCGAGCAGGGTGACGAAGTCGATCTCCGGGTTCATGAGCAGGTTGAGGGCGAAGTTCTGCTCCCGGTTGCGGGCGGTGATGCCCCACACGTTGTTCTTCTGGTGGGAATAGTCGGTCAGGGATTCAAGGGTGATGCTGCGCCCGGCCTTGTCCTTGACCCAGGCCTGGAGCGGCTGCTCGCCTTCCTGGAAGACGAATTCATTGATCAGCAGGTCGGCGGTGTCCGGACCCTTGATGCGGTAGTAGGCCCGGCCTTCCTGTTTCCAGGACTCCATGTCCTTGCCGTTGCGCTCCCAGAACGGGGCGTCGATCTCCTTGACGCCGGTATACAGGAGGTCGGTGTCCTCCAGCACCTTGTCGTTGAAGTAGTCCTGCGCCGCCAGGCCCAGCGCGCGGGCCTTGATGCGCATGTTGATGTCCTTCGAGACGAGGATCACCGGGCGCTTGGCGAATTTTTCGTGGAGGTGCATCACCACCGCCAGGATCTGGTTGTCGCCCTTGGCGGTGGGCAGCGCGGGGAGGCGGGTGTCGATGGCCTCGGTCTGCAGGTACAGACGGCCGCTGGCAAGCTGGCTGGAGGCCTGTTCCAGGGAGATGCCGGCCTCGATGCCGTCGGGGCTGGAGTTGACGATCTCGTCAAGGCTGCGGCTGGCCTGGCGGGCGTTGCGGGCGACTTCCGACATGCCCTTCTTGTTGGAGTCCAGCTCCTCCAGGGTCATCATCGGCACGTAGATGTCGTGCTCCTCGAAGCGGAAGAGGCTGGTGGGGTCGTGCATCAGCACGTTGGTGTCGAGAACGAACAGCTTGGTGATGGCGGCTTTCTTGGTCGTTCGGCGGGTGGCCATGGTGGGCGGAGCCTCGGGCTGGAGTTAGGCGGCGGTGGAGAGCGTCTTCACATAGTCGAGCACTTCCTGGGCGTGGCCAGGCACCTTCACGCCGCGCCATTCACGCGTCAGGACGCCCTGGGCGTCGATCACGAAGGTGCTGCGTTCGATGCCCCGCACCTGTTTGCCGTACATGTTTTTCAGTTTCATGACGCCGAACAGGGTACAGGCGGTCTCGTCCGGATCGGAGATCAGGTCGAAGGGCAGGGCCTGTTTGGCGCGGAAGTTGTCGTGGGACTTGAGGCTGTCGCGGGACAGGCCCAGCACGACCGCGCCGGCCGCCAGGAACTGGTCGTGCAGGTCGCGGAACTGCTGGCTTTCGGTGGTGCAGCCGGGGGTGCTGTCCTTGGGGTAGAAGTACAGGACGACGCTGCGGCCCCGGAACTGGGCGAGGCTGAGGGTCTGGCCGCCGGTGGCGGGCAGGCTGAAATCGGGTGCGGCCTGGTCGAGCATGCTGACTCCGGAAGTGGGGTGAGGTCCGGTGGCAGCGTAATCCCAAGGCGCCGGCCTTGGCAATCGGCCCGGAGGCCGGCGCGGCGCGCCTCAGGCCGGATCGAAGAGCAGGGCGGCCGCCACGGCCCGGTGTTCGGCGACGAGCAGGTTGTAGGTGCGGCAGGCGGAGCCCAGGTCCATCACCTCGAAGCCGATGCGCGCCTGCATCAGCGGACGCAGCAACTGCGGCGCCGGGAAGCGCTGACGCAGGCCGGTGCCGAGGATGACGATCTCGGTACCGAGCCCGGCGAGGCGGGCGAAGGCGGCCTCGTCGAGGGCATCGAAGCCACCCATGTGCCAGCCGGCTTCGATACGGTCGGGCAGGACGATCACGCTGCCTTCGTAGCGTTCGGCGCCGACCCGCACGTGGGTCGCGTCGTAACGGGAGATGGTGTTGTACTGCTCGGCTTTGTCCAGATGCAGTTTCATCGCGGGGGAGTCTCTCCGGGGGCGGTCGGTGGGGCGGGCTGATTTGCCCGGTCAGGGGCGCTTGGGTAACATTATAACTTTGCGTCGCCGCGTACCTGCCGGGTCCGTCCCGTCGCCGCGGGGGCCCGCCTCCCCCAGCATGAGCCGCCACGTCCGCCCGCGCGTACCGTCCCGCGCCGCCCCGAAGAGCGTTTCGCCCAGCAAGGAAAGCACCGTGCAACCCATCCTCAAGTCCGACAAACTCGCCAACGTCTGCTACGACATCCGCGGCCCCGTGCTGCAGAAGGCCAAGCAGATGGAGGACGAAGGGCACAAGATCATCAAGCTGAACATCGGCAACCTCGCCGCCTTCGGGTTCGACGCCCCGGAGGAGATCCAGCTCGACATGATCCGCAATCTGCCCAACGCGGCAGGCTACTCGGACTCCAAGGGCATCTTCGCCGCCCGCAAGGCGATCATGCACTACACCCAGCAGAAGCACATCAAGGGCGTGACGCTGGAAGACATCTACGTGGGCAACGGCGTGTCCGAGCTCATCGTGATGGCCATGAACGCGCTCCTCAACGCTGGTGACGAGG
>DAOQMM010000015.1:0-1136 GCA_035335645.1 Rhodocyclaceae bacterium
GTCACTCGCCCCGCATGCGCTGGGCGACGGCCTCGGCCACCGCGTGTTCGCCGGCGTCCCACAGGCCGTCCACCACGCCCTGGCGGTCGGCGGGGCTGCGGTTCTGGCTCATCTTCCACTTGCCTTCGAGACGCTGGACGGGGATTTCGAGGCCGACGATGGCCTTGAGCTGGGCGCTGATGTAGTCGGCGGGGGCGTCGTCCACGCGCCAGGGGGTGGCGCGGGGGGCTTCCTGATGGTCGGTGAGGTCGGTGACGAGGCGCAGCAGCCAGGCGGGGTCGTCGATGAGGCGGGCGGGGCCCCAGGCGTGGACGGTGGCGAAGTTCCAGGTGGGGACGACCTTGCCGGTGGTGCGCTTGCTGGGGTACCAGGCGGGGGTGATGTAGGCCTCGGGGCCGCGGAAGACGACGAGGCAGTCGGGCTGGGCGGCGAGCTCGGCGAGCTGGGGGTTGGGGCGGGCCAGGTGGGCGCGCAGGGTGCCGTGGGGGCCTTCGTCCGGGTAGAAGAGGACGGGCACGAGGTTGGCCTGCAGGCCGCCGGGCCCCTGGCTGATGAGGGTGGCGAGGGGGTGGGCGTTAATCAGCTCGGCGCAGCGGGCGGGGTCGTCTTCGCGGAACAGGGGCGGCAGGTACATGGCGGGTCTCGGGCGGGAGAGGCGGTGTTGCGCGGCCAGTGTAGCAGGCCGGGCGGGGTGGCCGTCAGCTGATGCCGCCGCGCTTGCGCACGCAGTCCACGTAGGCGCGGCCGTCCAGGGGGGCCTTGTCGCGCTGGGCGCGCCAGAGGGTTTCGCCGAGGCATTCGAGGACGTCGTGGAGGGCGGCGTGGCGGTCGCCGTGGCGGGCCTGGCACTGCTCGAAGGCGTCGCGGATGCCGGGGGGCTGGTTGATGGAGAGCTGCTCCTCGATGGCCAGGTGCAGGGAGAGGTGCAGGAAGGGGTTGATCTGGCCGTCCTCGGGGCTGAAGTCCTTGTGCACGGCGTCCGCGTCTTCCAGCAGGGGATGGTATTCCGGGTGGTGGGCGACGAGGTCGGCGGCGAGGGTCTCGAGCTGGGTGAGGACGTCCCGGTTGCGGTATTTGCGCCAGGCGTCGAGGAAGAACTGGCGGGCCTGGTCGCGGCTGGGGTCGAACATGGGGGG
>DAOQMM010000015.1:1236-46431 GCA_035335645.1 Rhodocyclaceae bacterium
CGGGCCTGGTCGCGGCTGGGGTCGAACATGGGGGGCTCCGGGAAGAAGGCGGAAGAGGGAGGAGGCGCGTTCAGGCGGTCTTGTCGGGGAAGCGGCAGAGGTCGCGCAGCAGGCATTCGCCGCACTTGGGCGTGCGGGCGACACAGACGTAGCGGCCGTGGAGGATGAGCCAGTGGTGGGCGTCGCGCAGGTAGGCCTTGGGAATGCGGCGCAGGAGGCGCTTTTCCACTTCGAGCACGTCTTTGCCGGGGGCCAGGCCGGTGCGGTTGGCGAGGCGGAAGATGTGGGTGTCCACGGCCATGGTGGGGTCGCCGAAGACGGTGTTGAGGACCACGTTGGCGGTCTTGCGGCCGACGCCGGGGAGGGCTTCGAGGGCGGCCCGGTCGTGGGGGACTTCGCCGCCGTGGCGTTCCAGCAGTTGCTGCGACAGGAGCAGGGTGTTGCGGGCCTTGTTGCGGAACAGGCCGATGGTCTTGATCTGTTCGGCGATGGCGTCCTCGCCCAGGCTCACCATGGCCTCCGGCGTGGGGGCGAGGGCGAAGAGGCGGCGGGTGGCGAGATTCACGCCCTTGTCGGTGGCCTGGGCGGAGAGGACCACGGCCACCAGGAGCTGGTAGGGGCTGGCGTATTCCAGCTCAGTGGTGGGGTGAGGGTTGGCGGTGGCGAGGCGGCGGAAGGCTTCTGCGATCTCTGCCAGGCGCATCTCGGCCATGGGTCAGCCGGCTTCGACCGGGGTGTCGATGGACGGCGGGGCCTGGCGGGCGCGGGCGGCCTTGCGGGCTTCGAGCCAGTTGCGGCCGGCGACGAGGCTGCCCAGGGCGAAGAAGGCACCAGGCGGGAGGATGGCCACCAGGAAGCCGGGGTAGTCGTCGCCGAAGAGGACGATGGGCGAAGCGCCGGGGATGATCATCTCGATGCCCGAGAGCAGGGTGCCGCTGCCAACGAATTCGCGCAGGGCGCCCAGGACCACCAGCACGAGGGTGAGGCCGGCGCCCTGGGCGATGCCGTCCAGGGTGGAGCCGAGGGGCTCGTTCTTGGCGGCGAAGGCTTCGACGCGGGCGAGCACGATGCAGTTGGTGACGATGAGCGGGATGAAGATGCCGAGCACGAGGTAGAGGTCGTGCACGAAGGCGTTCATGGAGAGATCCACCACGGTGGTGAGGGCGGCGATGATCAGGATGAACACCGGGATGCGGATCTCGTAGGGGATGAAGTTGCGCAGCGCCGCCACGGCGAGGTTGGACATGCCCATCACGAACATGGTGGCGAGCCCGAGGCTGAGGGCGTTGACGATGTTGGTGGTGATGGCGAGGGTGGGGCACATGCCCAGGATCTGCACGATGCCGGGGTTCTGCTTCCACCAGCCGTTCCAGGCGATGTCGCGATAGGCCTTGATGTCCATGGTCTTCCTCCGCTCAGAGGGGCTTGCCGCTGGGGGCGGCAAAGAGGCGGTTCTGGTTGTCGGCGGCAAAGCGCGCGGCGCGGGCCACCGCGTTGGTGACGGCGCGGGCGCTGATGGTGGCGCCGGTGTGGTAGGCGATCTGGCCACCGTCCTTGCGCACCTTCCATTGGTCCAGCGGGGTGCTGGCGGGGTTCAGGTCGGTGAACTGGACGATCCACGGGGCGGCTTTGTTCTTGTCCTTCTTGGGATCGATGTAGTCGCCCAGGCCGGGGGTTTCCCGGTGGCCGGTGACGCGCACGCCAGAGAGGCTGCCGTCGGCGCGCACGGCGACGATGAGGTTGACCTTGCCGCTGTAGCCGTCCGGGGCGATGGCCTCCAGCACCAGCGCGGCGGGCTGGCCGGCCTTGCGGGCGCGGTAGATGCGGCCGCCGTCATCCAGGCCCAGGGCTGGCGTGGGGCCCGTCAGGATGAAGTCGTCGAGGAGGGCGTTGTCGTAGGCGGCAGGGGGCAGCACCTCGGCGATGGACTTCATCTTCTCGTCGTTGGCCGAGGCGGCGATGCGCTCGCGGGTGGCGTCTTCGGTGAAGGCCATGAGGGCGGTGAATACCACCGTGAAGGCGATCATCACGGCGCCGGTGCGGGTGGACAGGCCGAGGGCGGTGGTTTCGCTCATGGCGCTCAGTCCTTCTTGTGGCCGAAGACCGGGGACTGGGTCTTCATGTCGATGAGGGGGACGAGGATGTTCATCAGCAGGGTGGCAAAGGCGATGCCGTCGGGGTAGGCGCCGAAGGCCCGGATGATGTAGGTGAGGCAGGCGGCCCCGGCGGCGAAGAGGAGCTTGCCGCGGGGCGTGGTGGCGCCGGAGACGGGGTCGGTGAGGATGAAGAAGGCGCCCAGCATGCTGCCGCCCGAGGCCAGGTGGAAGAGGGGCGAGGCGAAGCCGGCGGGCTTGACGGCCCACAGCAGGCCGGCCACGGCGAAGAGGGCCGCGCAGAAGGCGAAGGGAATGTGCCAGGTGATGATGCGCCGCTGGATCAGCCACAGGCCGCCGAGCAGGTAGCCGAGGGCGACCCATTCGCTGCCCTGGCCGCCGAGGGTGCCAAAGGCGGGGCCGTCCATGAGCTGCGACGCCGGCAGGTTGTAGAGGGGCGAATCGGGATTGGCGGCAGACTTCAGCGCGGTGCGCAGGGCGTCGAGGGGGGTGGCGCCGGTGATGGCGTCCGCGGCCCGGGCGCCGCCGAAGATCAGGTCGAGCTGGGTGGTGAAATCGAGCTGGCCGGGGGCGGGCCACTGGGACATCAGCGCCGGGTAGGCGACGATCATCAGGCAGAAGGCGGCCATGGCCGGGTTGAAGGGGTTCTGACCGAGGCCGCCGTAGAGCTGCTTGACCACCACGATGGCGAGCAGGGTGGCGAGTACGGTGATCCACCAGGGCACGATGGGCGGGAAGGTGAGGGCGATCAGCCAGGCGGTGACGACGGCCGACAGGTCGGTCAGGAACAGCGCCCGCGGCCGCCCGCGGACGGTGAGCAGGGCGGCTTCGCCGGCCAGGGCGGCGGCGGTGGCGAGGGCGAGGTTGACGAGGATGCCGGCGCCGAAGAACCAGACGTAGGCGGCGATGCCCGGCACGAGGGCGAGCAGCACCTGGAGCATGACGCTCTGGACGCTGGCGGGCTTGCGGATGAAGGGGGAGTTGAGCATCGGGTTCGGAAGGCGGGAGGTCCGTCAGGCGCTGCCGGCGGGCGGTTCGTCGGCCTTGGCGGCGGCGGGCGCGTCGGAAGCCGCCTGGCGGCGGGCGTCGATGGCGTCGATGTCGGCCTGCTGGCCGGGCGAGAGGTGATCGGTGTTCTTGGGTGTGACCTGGGCCTTCTGCTGGCGGGCCTTTTCCATGGCGGCCTCGATGAGGGCGCGCTTGGCGTCGTCAGGACTGGGCTTGGCGGCGGGCGCGGTGCCGGTTGCCGGGGCGTCGCCCGCCGGTTTGGCGGCGGCCTGTTCGCGGGTGGCGGCGGCCTTGGCGGCGAGCTTTTCGGCTTTTTCCTGCTTTTCCCGTTCCTGGCGGAGGTTTTTGTATTCGAAGCGGTCGCGGGCCCGGTCGGAAGCGTCCTTGTCCCGCTCCCGTGCCCAGATTTCGCTCTTGGCAAAGCGGTAGTAGTCCACCAGCGGGATCTGCGACGGGCAGACGTAGCTGCAGCAACCGCATTCGATGCAGTCGAAGAGGTGGTATTCCTGGGCCTTGCCGAAGTTCTTGGAGCGGGAGAACCAGTACAGCTCGAAGGGCGCGAGATCCGCGGGGCAGGCCTTGGAACATTCGCCGCAGCGGATGCACGGCATCTCGGGCGGCCGCGGCGGGAACAGGGCGGGGCTGCCGACGAGGATGCAGTTGGTGGCCTTGACCACGGGCACGTCGAAGGACGGCATGCGCAGGCCCATCATGGGGCCACCCATGATGTAGCGGTCGGTGTCGGCGCCGGGGCCGGCGAGGCGCACCACGTGGTCCATAGGGGTGCCCAGGAGCACGTCGTAGTTGCGCGGGTGGGCCACATTGCCGGTGACGGTGACGACGCGCGACACCAGCGGGCGAGCCCGGTCAAGGGCTTCGTGGATGGCGAAGGCGGTGCCCACGTTGAAGCACTGCACGCCGTAGTCGGTGGAGCGGCGGCCGTGGGGCACCTCGATGCCGGTGAGGACGCGGATGAGCTGCTTGGCGCCGCCGGCCGGGTAGCGGGTGGGGATGGCCACGGCCTCGATGCCGGCCTCGCCGCGGGCGGCAATGGCGGCCTGCACGGCGGCCACGGCTTCGGGCTTGTTGTCCTCGATGCCGATCAGGACTTCTTCGGCCTGGAGCATGGCGCGCATGGCGGAGATGCCCTTGAGCATGTCGCCGGCGCGCTCACGCATGAGCAGGTCGTCACAGGTGATGAAGGGCTCGCACTCGGCGCCGTTGATGACCAGGGTCTTGGTGTGGCCGACTTTGCCGGGCTTGAGCTTGAGATGGCTGGGGAAGACTGCGCCGCCGAGGCCGACCACGCCGGCGTCGCGCAGGTAGTCGCGCAGCTCGTCCGGAGCGGCAGACTTGAGGTTGATCGTCTCTAGCTCGCCCCAGCGGTCCTCGCCATCCGGTTCGAGGATCACCGACAGGGCGCTGAGGCCGGAGGTGTGGGGCATCAGGGCCGGGGCCACGTCGCGCACGAGGCCCGAGGTGGAGGCATGCACCGCGGAGGACACGTTGCCATCCGCAGCACCGATGCGCTGCCCCTTGAAGACGCGTTCGCCGGGCTTGACCAGTGGGCGCGGCTGGCCGCCCACGGCCTGGTGCAGCGGGATCACCAGCCGGTCGGGCATGGGCACCGGGGCGATCGGCGCGGTGGTGGATTGGGCCTTGTGGGTCTGGGGCTTGACGCCGCCGTGGAAGCTGAAGAGTTTGCGCAGCATGTCAGGCTTTGTTCCGGGCCGTCCGAAGGGGGCTGAATAGGTGTCTCATCAGGCCGCCCGGTCGGCGGGGGCGGCTTCGGCGAGGGGAATCACCGGGTAGCGCCACTTCCAGGTGTCCACGGTCTCGGCGATGGGGCGCATGTGGATGCAATCCACCGGGCAGGGGGCGATGCACAGTTCGCAGCCGGTGCATTCGCGGGCGACCACGGTGTGCAGCTGCTTGGCCGCGCCGACGATGGCATCCACCGGGCAGGCCTGGATGCACAGGGTGCAGCCGATGCAGGTGTGCTCGTCGATGACGGCGACGGACTTGGGTTTTTCGACGCCATGCTCTTCGGAGAGGGGCTTGAACTCGCGGCCGAGGAGATCGGACAGCTTGCGGATGCCTTCTTCGCCGCCCGGTGGGCACTGGTTGATCTCGGCCTCGCCGTTGGCGATGGCGGTGGCGTAGGGCCGGCAGCCGGGGAAGCCGCACTGGCCACATTGGGTCTGGGGCAGGATCGCGTCGATCTGGTCCACCAGCGGGTCCCCTTCGACCTTGAACTTGATCGAGGCGAACCCCAGCATCGCGCCCAGGACCAGGGCGATGGCGGTCATGACGAGGAGGGCGGAGAGCATGGCGGTGCGGGTCAGTGGTACTTGTCGAGGCCGGCGAAGCCCATGAAGGCGAGGCTCATGAGGCCGGCCGTGACGAAGGCGATGGCGGTGCCCCTGAAGGGCGCAGGCACGTCGGCGCCATCGAGGCGTTCGCGGATGCCGGCGAACAGGATCAGGGCGAGGGAGAAGCCCACCGAGCTGCCGAAACCGAAGAGCAGTGACTGGAGCAGGTCGTGGTGCAGGGCCACGTTGAGCAGGGGCACGCCCAGCACGGCGCAGTTGGTGGTGATGAGGGGCAGGTAGATGCCCAGCACCTGGTGCAGCACCGGGCTGGTCTTCTGGATGATGAGTTCGGTGAGCTGGACGATGGCGGCGATGATGACGATGAAGGCCAGCGTCTGCAGGTAGCTCAGGCCGAAGGCGCTGAGCACGTAGTGATCGATGAGGTAGCTGGTGCCGCAGCCGAGGGTGAGCACGAAGGTGGTGGCAGCGCCCATGCCGACGGCGGTGTCGAGCTTCTTGGAGACGCCCATGAACGGACACAGGCCGAGAATGCGCACCAGGACGACGTTGTTCACGAGAACGGCGCCGAGGATCACGAGAAGGTAGCTGGACATGGGCCGGGCTTCAGCGTAGGGGCAAAGGCGGATTATCCCGCGACGCGGGCGAAAGACTCAAGTCGTTGAATCAAGACGGACATCCAAACCGGATTCAGGCCGCGTCACGTGTGGCTGCGACGCACTCGCGCACGAGGGCGGGGCCGCGGTAGATGAGCCCGCTATACACCTGGACGAGCTGTGCGCCGGCCTGCAGCTTGGCAAGCGCCTGGGCGCCGTCGAAGATGCCACCGGCGGCGATGATGGGCAGCTCGCCCTGCAGGGCCCGGGCGAGGGCCGCGACGACGGCGGTGGAGGCTTCGAACAGGGGTGCGCCGGAGAGGCCGCCCTGCTGGTCGCCGTAGGGCACGCCCTGGACCTTGTCGCGGGCGAGGGTGGTGTTGGTGGCGATCACCGCGTCGATGCGGTGGCGGCGCAGGGCGTCGGCAATGTTGAGGATCTGGGCGTCGTCCAGATCCGGCGCGATCTTGAGGGCGATGGGCACGTAGCGCCCGTGGCGGTCGGCGAGGGCCGTCTGGCGTGCCTTGAGCTGGCCGAGGAGGGCGTCGAGTTCGGATTCGCCCTGGAGCTGGCGCAGGTTCTTGGTGTTGGGCGAGGAGATGTTGACGGTGACGTAACTGGCCAGCGGGTAGGCCTTGTCGAGGCAGGCGAGGTAGTCGTCGGCGGCCCGTTCGATGGGCGTGTCGGCGTTCTTGCCGATGTTGATGCCGAGGATGCCCCGGTACCTGGCCGCCTGGACGTTGGCCACCAGGGCGTCGATGCCATGGTTGTTGAAGCCCATGCGGTTGATGATGCCGCGCACCTCGGGCAGGCGGAACATGCGCGGCTTGGGATTGCCGGCCTGGGGCCGCGGGGTGATGGTGCCGATCTCGATGAAGCCAAAGCCGAAGCGGGCCAGTCCGTCGATGACCTCGCCGTTCTTGTCGAGGCCGGCGGCCATGCCGACCCGGTTGGGGAAGCGCAGGCCCATGACATCCACCGGGCGGGCGTCGAGGGGTTTGCCGGCGGGCAGCACACGGCCGGCGACGTTGAGGGCCGCGAGGGCGGCCTCGTGGGCGGTCTCGGCGTCGAAGGAGAACAGGACGGGGCGGGCGATATCGTAGAGCATCCGCCATTTTACCGCAGTGCGGCAGGGCGGTGTCAGTCGAGGGCGACGCGCACCTGCAGGCCGAGATAGCCGCTGTAGCCCGGCAGGTTGGGCAGCGCCACCAGATTGGCGCCGACGCGGCCGGCTTCAACGGACACGGCGGGCAGCACCAGCACCGGTGAGGGGTAGCCGCTGGCCAGCAGGCCGAAGGCGCCGAAGCGGAAGGGACCGGCGGCAAGGGGCATCCAGCGGCCGCCCAGGTACCAGGTGTCCCGGTCGTAGCTGTTGCGGAAGTAGCCGGCCGAGGCCACCCACGGGGTGCCGTTGAAGCTCCGTTCGAAGCCGACACCCGGATTGAATTCACGCCACGCCCGGCGGTGGGGCTGGAAGTGGTGGGAGGCGCCGGAGACGCTGAGCCAGTCCCGGTGCGGGGCGTTGGCGAATGCGTCGGCGAGTGTGTCGAGGCTGTCGCCGGCATGCAGGGCGGGCGCACAGGCGAGGAGGGTCGCGGCGACGAACGCCGACGGCAGGTGGGGCATGGGGGATTTACTCCGGAAGATCGAGGTCGGCGTCCGAGAGGATCTGCCACTGGCCGCCCACACGCCCCTGGATGGGGCGGAAGCGTGCCTTGTAGGCCATCTTGCGGCTGTCGCGGATCCAGTAGCCGAGGTAGAGATAGGGCAGTCCGAGCTGGCGGCAGACTTCGATCTGCCACAGGATGCCGAAGGTGCCGAGCCCGGCGCAGGACGGGTCGGGGTCGTAGAAGGTGTAGACGCTGGACAGGCCGTCGGTCAGGCAGTCGATGACGCACACCATGCGCAGCACGCCGTTCTCGCGGAATTCCACGAGGCGGCTGTCCACGTGGCTTTGCAGCAGGAAGTGGGCGTACTGCTCCCGGTTGTCCTGGTCCATGCCCCCGCCGGCGTGGCGGGTGGCCTGGTAGCGCTGGTACAGGGCGTAGTGTTCCTCGTCGAATTCCAGCGGGAGCTCGTGGGGGTCGAGGAGGGCGTGGGATTTCCAGGCACGGCGCTGGCTGCGGGTGGGGCGGAAGCCGCTCACCGGGATGCGCACCGGGACGCAGGCACGACAGTTGTCGCAGTAGGGGCGGTAGGTGAAGATGCCGCTGCGGCGGAAGCCCGAGCGGACGAGCTCGCTGTAGAGCTCGGCATCGATGAGATGACTCGGGGTGGCCACCTGGGAGCGGGCCTGGCGCTCGGACAGGTAGGAACAGGCGTAGGGCGCCGTGGCGTAGAACTGGAGCTGGGAGTAGGGATAGTCCTTGAGCATCGGGCTACGTCCAGGGGGCTTGGGCTCCGTCCTGCGGCCAGCGACCGGGCGGCGGGCCGGTACGCTGGTGGGTGTCGACCAGACGGGCAAATTCCGCACGGGGAATCTCCCGGCCGCCCAGCGAAGCCAGATGGGCCGTCGTCATTTGACAATCTAGCACGCGAAAATCGTTCTGCTCAAGGAAGCGGATCAGGTGCGCGAAGGCGATCTTGGAGGCGTCCGTACGGCGGCTGAACATGGATTCGCCGAAGAACACGTGGCCCAGCGCCATGCCGTAGAGGCCGCCTGCCAGCTCGCCGTCGATCCAGGTTTCCACGCTGTGGGCGTAGCCGAGGGCGTGCATGCGGCCGTAGGCGGCCTGGATCTCCGGCGTGATCCATGTGCGGCCGTCGGGCTCACGGGGCGCTGCACACGCGCGGATCACGGCTGAAAAGTCGTGGTCGAGGCGGACCTCGAACGCGCCCTTGCGCAGGGTCTTGCGCAGGGAGCGGGTGATCCGTGCTTCGGATGGAAACACCACCATGCGTGGGTCGGGACTCCACCACAGGATGGGTTCGCCGTCGTTGAACCAGGGGAAGATGCCGTGCCGGTAGGCCTCCAGGAGCCAGGGAGGTGTCAGTTCGCCTCCCGCGGCCAACAAGCCGTTGGGGTGCCGCAGTGCACGGCGGACGGGCGGGAATGCGGGGTGGTCGCCGAGCCAGGGGATCATGGCCGGGAGCGCGGTGCAGGGGGTCGCCTGAGGGGCGGGCCGGGGTCAGTTGGCCTGGGATTGTCGCGCCTGAGCGCTGGGCAGCAGGCGCCGGGCACCGTCGTAGCGGGCTGCCCAGTAGGCGATGCGCATGTCCTCCACGCGCACGACCCCGCCCGCGGACGGTGCATGGACGAACTGGTTGTTGCCCAGGTAGATGCCCACGTGGGAGAAGGCACGGCGCATGGTGTTGAAGAACACGAGGTCGCCAGGCTTGAGGTCGGAGCGATTCACCTGTTCGCCCATCTGGGCCATTTCAGCAGCCGTGCGAGGCATGCCGAACCCCAGGGCGTCGGTGAAGACCTTGCCAACGAAGCCGCTGCAGTCGAAGCCAGTGAGGGGGTTGGTGCCACCCAGGCGGTAGGGAACACCGAGGAAGTTGAGGCTGCGGTCCATCAGCGCCTTGACCGAATCGGTGTAGGCGCGCAGGGAGTCGGAGTAGCGTTCGAAGAACGCGCTCACCTGGGACTCGTCGGCAGCTGCAGGAGGCTCGGCGGCGAAGACCGCGCCGGAGAACGCGATCGCCACAAAAAAGCCGGTGATGGTTTTTTTGGAGGGCATCGGGACACTATACCGAAGGGTGTCTGGAGTGTAAAGATTTTCGACAAGCCAGGAATGGCGCGGGTTTTGGGTGCAGTGCACCATGTGAGTTGCGCCACGGACGAAGCGTGATGTCATGGGTAGCATGGGTCCCGCACTGGTCGCGAGCAGCAACGGACAGCACGCCGCGCGGGAGGCGGACCGAACCGGTCGGGATGTCTCCGTCAAAGGGCCCTTCGGCGCGCCGATCCGGGGCGCTCGTGCCAGTCGCACCAATTTGACGATCTGTTCGGCCAGTCCCTGGCGGGACTCAGTTGAACAGGTGAAGGATGCCGTCCAGCCCGGCGTGACTGAGGGCGTGGGTCGCCTGCGCGCGGACCACCGGTTTTGCGTGATAGGCGACGCCGATGCCGGCTTCGGCGAGCATGGCCAGATCATTGGCGCCGTCACCGGCGGCAATGACGGTGTTCCGCGCGAAGCCGTGGTGTTCGCGCACCAGACGCAGGGCGCGGCGCTTGGCGTCGCCGTCGATGATCTCGCCCTTGACGCGGCCCGTGAGCCTGCCCGAGCGGACTTCCAGCTGGTTGGCGAAGGCGTAGTCGAAGCCCAGGCGCGCCTTGAGCCGGTCGGTGAAGTAGGTGAAGCCGCCGGATACCAGCACCGTGACGACGCCGGCCCGTTTGAGGCCGGTCATCAGCGCTTCCGCGCCGGGATTGAGGTGCAGGCGCTCCTGATAGACCCGCGCCAGGGCCGCCTCGGGCAGGCCTTCGAGCAGCGCCACACGTCGGCTGAGGGACGCGCGGAAATCCAGTTCGCCCCGCATGGCGGCTTCGGTGATGGCAGAGACCTCGGCCTTGAGGCCGTGCATGTCGGCGATCTCGTCGATGCACTCGATGGTGATGAGCGTCGAGTCCATGTCCGTGACGAACAGCCGGTAGTCCTGAAGGCGGCGCCCTTCCGGCACTTCGGCGCAGTCGAGCCCGTGGGCCTCGCAATAGGCGGACACCTCGGGCGTGAGGTGGGCGTCGAGGAGGCGGAAGGCGTTGGTCCCGAGGCGACCGAGCCCCTGGGAACCGGCGAGCGTCGACAGATCCTTGAGGGCCCGCGCTTCGAGTTTCGGGCCCTGGACAACCAGATTCATCAGGCGCCCCGCTGGGGCAGCACGTCCCGGAGGATGTCGCGGGTGTTGCGGATCATGTCCACGGTGGTGTCCCAGCTCACGCAGGCATCGGTGACCGAGCAGCCGTAGCGCAGCGTGGACAGGTCTGCCGGGATGGGCTGGTTGCCGGCTTCGATGAAGCTTTCGATCATCAGACCGACGATGGAGCGGTTGCCCTCGCGGATCTGGTGGGCGACATCACGCATGACCAGGGGCTGGTATTCCGGATTCTTCCAGGAATTGGCGTGGGAGCAATCCACCACGATGTTGGCCGGGATCTTGGCCTTGGCGAGGGCCTTTTCCGCCAGGGAGACGGACACGGTGTCGTAGTTGGGACGGCCGCCGCCGCCGCGCAGCACCACGTGGCCGTAGCGGTTGCCGCGGGTCCGGATGATGGATGACTGGCCCTGGCCGTTGATGCCGAGGAAACTGTGGGGATTGGCGGCGGAGATGATGCCGTTCACGGCCGCATCCAGGGAACCGTCGGTGCCGTTCTTGAAGCCGACCGGGGTGGACAGGCCGGAGGCCATCTCGCGGTGGGTCTGGGATTCAGAGGTGCGGGCGCCGATGGCGGTCCAGCTGATGAGGTCGCCGTAATACTGGGGCGCGATGGGATCGAGGGCCTCGGTGGCAGCAGGCAGGCCGACTTGGTTGACCTGGAGCAGGAAGCTGCGGGCCTTTTCCATGCCTTCCTCGATGCGGAAGGAGTCGTCCATGTAGGGGTCGTTGATGTAGCCCTTCCAGCCGGTGGCGGTGCGCGGCTTTTCGAAGTACACACGCATCACCAGCACGAGGGTGTCGGCGACTTCGTCGGCGAGGGTTTTGAGACGCCGGGCGTAGTCGATGCCGGCCACCGGGTCGTGGATGGAGCACGGTCCGACCACCACGAACAGGCGCGGATCCTGATGATCCAGGATGGCCTGCAGTGTGCGGCGCCCGGTCAGCACGGTCTGTTCGGCAGCGGGGCTGAGGGGTACGCGGGTGGTGATCTCGTCGGGCGACGGCATCCGGTCGAAGGCCGCGATGTTGAGGTTGTCGGTCTGGGCGCTGGACATGGCATCTCGCGAGGGGTGGAGCGAATCCGGCATTCTAACCGCAGACGGGGACGAAATCCCAAGGGCTGATCGGTTCAGCGCCCGCGACGCAGAGGATGGCGGGCGAGGGCGAGGACGCTGGGCAGGCGCACGTCCACCCACGCGGGACGGCGCAGGCTGCGGCTGATCCAGACGGTCTTCATGCCCAGGCGGCGGGCGGTGCGCAGGTTGTCGGCGCTGTCCTCGACGAGGATGCAGCGCGCGGGCTGGAGGCGCTGCTGGCGCAGCAGGTGGCGGAAGCCGCGGATGTCGGGCTTGGGGTGGAAGCGCATCTGTTCGACCGCGCATACATCGCTGAAATGATGACGGACGCCCAGCACGTCGAGGACGGCCTCGGCATAACGGCGCGGGCCGTTGGAGAAGACGATCTTGCGTCCGGGCAGGCGCCGCAGCAGGTGACTGAGGGCTGCATCGGCCACAACCATGCGGTGCAGTTCGGGGAACTGGTGGGTGTCGTGGAGGAAGTGGTGGGGATTGGTGCCGTGGTGGCGCATCAGGCCGGTGAGGGTGGCACCGTAGCGCCGCCAGTAGTCGACGCGCAGGCGGTTGGCGGCAGCCTCGTCCAGGGCCAGATGGCGCATGAGGTAGGCCGTCATGCTCCGGTTGATGTGGGGGAAGATGTGCGGACTGGCGTTGTGCAGCGTGTTGTCCAGGTCGAAGAGCCAGACGGGCTTCATGGCGCTCGGGCCGGACTCAGCGCGGCGGCCGTTCGAAGCGGACGATGGCGCGTCCGTCTTCGGCGACTTTGGGGGCCACCTTCCAGGCGTGGCCATAGACCACTTCGACGGTCGCGGGCAGACGTCCGTTGCGACGCAGGGCCTCGTAGGCGGCACGCAGGCCGGACCAGTGTCCCTTGCCGCTGAGCCCCCGGGGGCGGCCGGCCGATGCGCAGGCGGAGCCGCTCAGGCGCAGGTCGCGCAGCAAGTCGTCGAGGGAGGCGTAGGTGACCGTGAGCATCTCCATGTCCATCACCGGGTCGGAGAAGCCGGCCTGCACGAGGGCATCGCCCAGGTCATGCATGTCGATGAAGCGGTGCAGGCGCGCGCCGTCCGGTCCGGGCAGGACGCTGCGCAGTTCGCGCAGGGTGTCCGGCCCGAGGGTGGAGAACATGAGCATGCCGCCCACCTCCAGGACCCGGTGCATCTCCTTGAGGGCCGGCAGGGGATCGTGCAGCCACTGGAGCATCAGGTTGGACCACACCAGCGATACGGCGCCACGCTTGAGCGGCAGGGCGCGTGCGTCGGCGCAGAGGAAGCCGGGGGCGCTCGGGGTGCCGCGGGATCCCAGCAGGCGCTGGAAAAAGCCCTGCTGCGGACCGTGGGCGTCCCGCGCGAGGGCGAGCATCGGCCGCGCCACGTCCACGGCGAGGCGCGGCACGTCCGGGTAGCGGGCGGCGAAGGCGGGCAGGTCTGCGCCAGGGCCGCAGCCCAGGTCGAGGATGCGGCTGGGGGCGATGCGGATGTAGTCGAGGCGTTCGCCCATGCGCCGGGCCACTTCCCGGGCGAGGGCGTCCACCTCGGCGTAGGTCGCGGCGGCCCGCCCGGCCCGGCGCCGCACGAGGCGCAGGTCGAGCTGGAAATCCGGCGCGGTCATCGGCGGCGGAAACTCAGGCGGACTTGAGGCCGAGGCGGGCGAAGAGCCGGTCGTCGGCGTCGGCGTCCGGGTTGTCCGTGGTGAGCAGGCGCTCGCCGTAGAAGATGGAGTTGGCGCCGGCCAGGAAGGCGAGGGCCTGGAAGCCGTCGCCCAGTTCCTGGCGGCCGGCGGACAGGCGCACGTAGCTTTCGGGCATGGTGATGCGTGCCGCGGCGACGACGCGGATGAAGTCGAAGGGGTCGATGGCCTCAGCGTTGCCCAGGGGCGTGCCTTCGATCTGCACCAGGTTGTTGATGGGCACGGAATCCGGCGGCGGATCCATGTTGGCCAGTTCGGCGATGAAGGCGGCGCGGCTCTTGCGGGTTTCGCCCAGGCCGAGAATGCCGCCGCAGCACACGTTGATGCCGGCCTTGCGCACCTTGTCGAGGGTGTCGAGGCGGTCCTGCAGGGTGTGGGAGGTGATGATCTGGCCGTAGAATTCGGGCGCGGTGTCGATGTTGTGATTGTAGTAGTCGAGGCCGGCGTCCTTGAGCTGTTCGGCCTGGCCATCCTTGAGCATGCCCAGGGTGACGCAGGTTTCCAGGCCCATGGCCTTCACTTCGCGGACCATGTCGAGCACCGGGGCGAGGTCCTTTTCCTTCGGTCCGCGCCAGGCAGCGCCCATGCAGAAGCGGGTGGCACCCTTGGCCTTGGCGGCGCGGGCGTTGTCGAGCACTTCGCCGAGGGGCAGCAGGGTCTCCTTTTCAAGGCCGGTGTCGTAGCGGGCAGACTGGGAGCAGTAGCCGCAGTCTTCGGAGCAGCCGCCGGTCTTGATGGAGAGCAGGGTCGAGCGCTGGACCGCGTTGGCGTCAAAATGGGCGCGATGGACCTGCTGGGCGCGGAAAATCAGGTCATTGAAGGGCAGCGCGAAGAGGGCGTCCACCTCGGCCACGGACCAGCGTTTGCGCGGCGTGGACGGGGGGGCGGTGGTGAGGGGCTCGTGGGGGGCGACGGTGGCGGTCATGGGCATGCACCCTTATAGTCTGGGCTGTAATTCAAAATTACGAAGCCTTTTAGTTTTACTGATGGGGTCTCGCCTTGTCAAATCAAAGCGATAGATGGCGACATTGGCTGGGGTGGCTGTTGCCCCAGGCCTGCTTCGCGTGCGGTGCGCCCAGCGGCGACGGCGTGCTGTGCGATGCCTGTTACGGCGCCCTGCCGGGGCGGGACTGCCCGCGCTGCCCGCGGTGCGCCCTGCCACAGCCAGGCGGCGGCCTGTGCGGTGCCTGTCTGCGTGAGACGCCGCCCTTCGAGGCCACCCGCGTGGCGCTGGACTACGCCTTTCCGGCCGACAGCCTGGTGCTGGCCCTCAAGTATGCCCACCGGCTCGCGACGACGCGGCTCTTCGTTGATCTGCTGGCCGCAGCGCCACGTCCCGAGGCGGATCTGGTGGTGCCGATGCCGCTGCACCCGGCGCGGCTGGCACAACGCGGCTTCAACCAGGCTGCCGAGCTGGCCCGTCCGCTGGCGCGACACTGGCAGTTGCCGGTGCGCCTTGACGGGGTGGTGCGGGACGTGAATACGGTCCCCCAGGCGGGCCTGCCATGGAAGGCGCGGGCGGCCAACGTGCGCGGCGCCTTCCGCGTGACCGGACGCCTGGACGGCCGTCGCGTGGTGGTGGTAGACGACGTGATGACCACCGGTGCAACACTTGCGGAACTGGCCCGGGCCCTCAAGGCCGCTGGTGCGGTGTCCGTGGAGAACCGGGTGCTGGCGCGCACGCCGCCGCCGGCTTGATGGGGGAGGGGCGTGCGGGCACAATCCGCGCCCATGCTCCATGTCGTCCTCCATCAGCCGGAAATCCCGCCCAATACCGGCAACATCATGCGCATGTGCGCCAACTCCGGCGCCCGCCTGCATCTGGTGAAGCCCCTCGGCTTCACGCTCGAAGAGAAGCAGCTCGTCCGTGCCGGGCTGGATTACCGCGATCTCGCCGTGGTGACGGTGCACGAAGACTGGCCTGCGTGCCGGGCGGCACTGGCAGGGCGGCGTTGCTTCGCGCTCACTTCCCACGGCGGCCGGCATTACGGTGATGTGGCGTTTGCTGACGAGGATGTATTTCTCTTCGGCGCCGAGTCCCGCGGGCTGCCCGCCGAGCTGCACGCGGCATTCGACGATGAACACCGCCTGCGCATTCCCATGCGGCCGGGCAATCGCAGCCTGAACCTGTCCAACGCGGCGGCGGTGGTGGTCTACGAGGCGTGGCGCCAGCTGGGCTTTGCCGGTGGGATCTGAGCGGCGCAGGGAGGGCTATTCCTGCTTGGGATCGCGGGCGAGGAGCTGCTCAACCGCCTCACGGGCACCCAGACCGCCATGGAGCACGCCGTCCACGGCTGCGGTGATGGGCATGTCCACACCCAGCCGGGTGGCCAGGGCGGCGACTTCCCGCGCGGTGCTGACGCCTTCGGCCACGTGTCCGAGGGTGGCGAGGATGTCTGGCAGAGTCTTGCCTTCGGCCAGGAGCAGACCGACCCGACGGTTGCGGGAAAGGTCGCCGGTGCAGGTGAGGACCAGATCGCCCAGACCGGCGAGTCCCATGAAGGTCTCCCGGCGGCCGCCGAGGGCGATGCCCAGGCGGGTGATCTCGGCCAGCCCGCGGGTGATGAGGGCGGCCCGGGCGTTGAGGCCGAAACCCATGCCGTCGGCGACGCCGGCCGCGATGGCCATGACGTTCTTGACCGCGCCGCCCACTTCCGCGCCGACCAGATCATCGTTGGCGTAGAGGCGCAGGCGCGGGTCGTGGAGCGCATTCACCCAATGACGCGCGAAGGCCAGGTCGCGGGCCGCCAGGGTGACGGCGGCGGGCAGGCCTTTGGCCACTTCAGCGGCAAAGCTGGGACCGGTCAGCACGCCGCAGGGGGCGTCTCCGCCCAGTTCATCGGCGACGATCTGGTGGGGCAACTGGGCGGTGCCCGCCTCGAGACCCTTGCAGGCCCACAGCAGCGGCGTACCCGGGGCCAGATCGTGCAGGGCGCGGGCCGTGGCGCGCAGGCCGGCGAGGGGTGTGACGACCAGATGAAGGTCGGCGCGGGCGGCCTCGGCAAGGCTGTCGCTGGGGTGCAGCCCGGCGGGCAAGGGGATGCCGGGGAGGTAGCGGCGATTTTCGCCGTCACTGCGCAGATCGGCGATCTCGCGGGCTTCGCGGCTCCACAGGGTGACGCGGTGCTGGCGGCTGAAGGCGATGGCGAGGGCGGTGCCCCAGGCGCCGGCGCCGAAGACTCCGATGTGCATCACAGGCCCCAGACCTGGGTCATGCGGATGAAGCCCGTGCTGCCATCCCGATGGCGGACCTTGACCCATCCGTCGGCGGGTGCGTCGGCCAGTTCCAGGACAAGGTCCTTGGCCGCCTCGAAGGCCAGGGGGGCATTCCCATCCGGCTTCTGGCGGATCTCGGCGCGGGCGGCGGTGACGATCAGGGTGCGTTTCTCAGACAGCTGGCGGCGTTCCAGCCAGAGCAGGCTGCCGGCCGGTTCGCGCACCTTGACCCAGCGATCGACGCTGACGACCATCTCCACGGGGGTGTAGCGCTGGATCACGAAGAGCGGTTTGCCCTGTTTGGAAGGCGCATCGTATAGGATGGCCGGCTCGGCCAGCGACCGGAAATCGGAGGCGCTGGCCGGGGTGGCCGCCAGGGCGCAGGGCAGCGCGAGGAGCGCTGCGACAGTCAGGCGGCGCAGCGGCATTACTGGACCGGAATGTCGGTGCCGGCGGAAGCCTGGCGGCTCTGCTGGAACAGGGCCTCGAAGTTCACCGGCGCGAGGATCACGGGCTGGAAGCCGGCACGGCTGACGGCGTCGGAGATGGCTTCACGGGCGTAGGGGAAGAGGATGTTGGCGCAGCCGATCATCATCAGCGGCTCCAGGTCTTCCTGGGGCACGTTGCGGATCTGGAAGATGCCGGCCTGGGCGACTTCGACGAGGAACACGGTCTTGTCGTCGGGCAGCTTGGCGGTGACCGTGACGGTCAGGTTGACCTCGAACACGCCGTCGTCCACCGCGGTGCTTTCGGTGCGCAGCTGCACGCCGATCTGCGGGGCTTCGCGCTCCAGGAAGATCTGCGGTGCGTTGGGCACCTCGACGGAGAGATCCTTGACGTAAAGCTTTTCGATGGAGAAGACGGGTTGTTGCGCGGTTTCGGACATGGTGGGTTTTCCGTTTGCGTCGGTGGGATGAATGAAATGATGGGGGCCGCTCAGGCGCCTTCACCGCGCAGCAGCGGATCGAGGCGGCCCTGATGGTCCAGTTCGAAGAGGTCGTCACAGCCGCCCACGTGGAAATCGCCGATGTAGATCTGCGGCACGGTGCGGCGGCCGGTGCGGGACATCATCTCGTCACGGCGGACCGGATCCAGGTCGATGCGGACCTTCTCGATCTCGGTGACGCCCTTGCGCCGCAGCAGCCCTTCGGCGCGCACGCAATAGGGACACACGCCGGTAGCGTACATGAGGATGTGTGGCTGCATGATGACTCAGGCCTTCTTCTTGGACTTGCCGCTGCGGCCCAGGGGCATGTTGGCCTGCTCCCAGGCCTGGATGCCGCCGTCCAGGTTGTGTACCCGGGTGAAACCGGCCTTGGTGAGCACGTTGCAGGCGTTGACCGAGCGGCCACCGCTCTGGCAGTTGACGATGACCGGCTTGTCCTTGAAGGATTCCAGCTCGCCAAGGCGCTTTTCGAGATCGGCCAGGGGGATGTGGCGGGCGTTGGGCACGTGACCGGCGGCAAATTCGCCCGCGTCGCGCACATCGATGACGAGGGCGTCCTCGCGGTTCATGAGCTGCGTCGCCTGGGCCGGGGAGATGCCCTGGCCGCCGCGTTGCAGGGAGGTGGCGACGAGCAGGCTGCCGCTGACTGCGGCGAGCAGCGCCCAATACCAGTTTTGCTGGAGGAATTCCACGAATCGGACTCCGGAACGGGAAGGGGTTGAACGGGGGTGGACCTCAGCCTTTGGCCGAGTCGCCGCAGAAGACTTCGCGCATCATGACGATGAGCTGCAGGGTGCGGGTGTCGCCGACGCGGTAATACACCCGGTTGGCGTCCTTGCGGGTGAGCAGCACACCCTTGTCGCGCAGGATGGCCAGATGTTGGGAGATGTTGCTCTGGGAGGTGCCGACGGCTTCGACGATTTCCTGCACGCACGCTTCCTCGGCGCCGATGACGCAGAGGATCTTGAGGCGCAAGGGGTGCGAGATGGCCTTCAGCGCACGGGCGGCGGTCTCGATGTGTTCCTGCTTGGCAATCAGGTCGACGATGGGGCTGGTCACGAGGCTACATCTGCTCTGGGTCTGCAATATTATAAAATACCATCTTTCCCGCTCCGGGTGCGGCGCGATCCTTTTCGACGGGCCCTCGCCGACCGCCCGTCGCGGCCACCAGGACGGCCGCGCGCCCTGCAGGCGGGGAACCTTTCGGGTTTATACTCCTCACTCCTGACGGATCCCCCGGAATGGCCGGTGTGCGGTGCTCGGGAGTCGCCGACGTGGTCCTTGCCGCGTCCCCCACGGAGAGTTTATGCGCAGCAAGTTGCAACAGGCCGGTCTGGTGTTCACGGGGCTGTGTGCCGGCATCCTCATCAGTCTCAATTTCTCCGCCAACGCGGACAAGAACAGCCTGCCACCGCTGCCGGTGGAGGAGCTGCGCAATCTGGCCGACGTCTTCAACGCCATCAAGCAGGGCTACGTCGAGCCGGTGGACGACAAGAAGCTGATCACCTATGCGATCAGCGGCATGCTCTCCAACCTCGACCCCCATTCCACCTACCTGGATCCGGAAGCCTTCAAGGAATTGCAGGTGGGCACCCAGGGCGAATTCGGCGGACTCGGCATCGAGGTGGGCTCCGAGGATGGCTACGTCAAGGTGATCTCACCGATCGAGGACACGCCCGCCTTCCGGGCCGGCATCAAGGCCGGCGACCTGATCATCAAGCTCGACGACACCCCGGTGAAGGGCATGACCCTCAACGACGCCGTCAAGCGCATGCGCGGCAAACCCAAGACCAGCATCGTGCTGACCATCATCCGCAAGGGCGAGGCCAAGCCCCTGACGGTGACCCTGGTGCGGGAGATCATCAAGGTCCAGAGCGTCAAGTCGAAACTCGTCGAGCCGGGCTACGGCTATGTGCGCGTCGTGCAGTTCCAGGAGCAGACGGCCGCGTCCCTGGTCCAGCATCTCGACCGGCTGGTCAAGCAGGGCGAACTCAAAGGCCTGATCCTCGATCTGCGTAACGATCCGGGCGGCTTGCTCAATGGCGCGGTGGGGGTCTCGGCCGCCTTCCTGCCGCCCAAGGCGCTGGTGGTGTCCACCGACGGTCGCACCGATGACGCCCGTCGCAAGTATTTCGCGGTGCCCGACGACTACCTCCGCGGCAGCCGGGATGACTACATCCGCAATGTCCCTGCGAGCATCAAGACAGTGCCGATGGTGGTGCTCGTGAATGGCGGGTCGGCGTCCGCGTCGGAAATCGTGGCCGGCGCCCTGCAGGATCACAAGCGGGCCGTGGTGATGGGCACCCAGAGCTTCGGCAAGGGCTCGGTGCAGACCATTCTGCCCCTCAACAGCAACGCCGCCATCAAGCTCACCACAGCCCGTTACTTCACGCCGAGCGGACGTTCGATCCAGGCCAAGGGCATCGTGCCGGACATCGTGGTGGAAGAGACGCCCAACGGCTCCCGTGAACGCCTGCGCGAGGCCGATCTCGACCGTCACCTGGTCAATGCCGGCGAGCCGGACGCGCCGAAATCGGAGACGCCTGCGTCCCGCAAGGATCCGGCCGGCAAGCCCCGGGACAAGGACAATCGGGACAACAAGGACAAGCCCAAGGACGAGGCGGACGAGGTCAAGCCGGCCTTTGAAATCGCCGGCAAGGACGACTACCAACTGGCCCAGGCGGTGAATTTGCTCAAGGGCCTGCAAATCCTCCAGAATAGCGCCAAGTAAAGGGCTCTTTCCGGGAGGCGCCATGCGTCGCGAAACCGCTTACAAGCTTGCCGGCCGCAAGCATGATCACGCCTCGCATCACGCGGGCAGCGGCCTGACCAAGTCGCGGGAGATCCGCTTCAAGGATCTCCCTCCTGGCCAGGCCGTCCAGGCCCGGCGTTCGCTGGCGGCGCTCAAGGGCGTACGGGTGACGGACGGCAAGCATCCCCTCGAGCTCGTCGTTCATTACAACGTGCTCGATTACACCCTTGAACTGCTGGAAGTGGCCCTGCAGAACGCCGGCTTCCATCTGGATCGGCCCCTGCTGGTGCGCCTGCACCGGGCGCTGATCTACTACGTGGAGGAGACCCAGGTGCATAACCTGCGGTCGCCCGAGCGGCTCATCAAGCAGTCCCACGAAGTCTACGTCAAGGCCTACGCGGCGCACCCTCACGGCGATCACGACGACACGCCGCTGGAGCTGCGCGAGTACAAGTAGGCCCCTCCCGTCCCGTCGCCCGTGGGGGCCCACGGGTGCTTCACGCCGCCCCGTGCCGATGAACGACGATCAGCTCCTGCGCTATTCCCGACATATCCTGCTGCCCCAGATTGGTATCGAGGGGCAGTCCGCCATCGTGTCGGCGCGCGTGCTGGTGGTGGGCGCGGGCGGACTGGGCTCGCCTGCGGCGATGTACCTGGCGGCGGCGGGGGTTGGTACGCTGGTGCTGGCTGACGGCGATACCGTGGATCTGACCAATCTGCAGCGTCAGATCCTGCATGGCGAGGCCAGTGTCGGGCGTCTCAAGGTGGATTCCGGACAGGAGACGCTGTCCCGACTCAACCCGGAAACGCGCGTCGAATCCCTGCCGCGTCGACTCGAAGGCCGCGAGCTGGACGAGCAGGTGGCCTTGGCCGATGTCGTGCTGGATTGCTCCGACAACTTCGCCACCCGCCACGCCATCAACCGGGCCTGTGTGGCCCATCGCACGCCCCTGGTGTCGGGCGCCGCGGTGCGTTTCGACGGGCAGCTCTCGGTGTTTGACCTGCGTACTGACGCCAGCCCTTGCTACCACTGCCTGTTTCCCGAGGGCGAGGACGTGGAGGAGGTGCGTTGCGCGGTGATGGGGGTCTTCGCACCCCTCACCGGCATCGTCGGGACCGTGCAGGCGGCCGAAGCGCTCAAGCTGCTGGCCGGCTGTGGGGAGACCCTCACCGGCAGGCTGCTGTTGCTGGATGCGCTGGAGATGGACTGGCGCTCGGTGCGCCTCACGCGGGATCCCACGTGCGCGGTGTGTGCGTCGCGCTGACCACGGCCGGAACGACCTTGCCTGTGTTCAGGCAGGCTTCCCGATCAGCGCCTTCCAGAGCAGTTTGAACCCGAGTTTCTGCTGGGCCCAGAAGTGGTCGCGGGCGTTGGATTCCTCCGGCGATGCCTCGTGCAGGCCGGTGGCGGGCCAGCGGCGTTCCAGGTAAAGCGTCCCGAAGAGGACATCCCACACGGGCAGCAGGATCGCGAAGTTGCAGCCGTGGCGATAGCGCGGACCGGCGGGCAGGTCGAGGGCGTGATGCCAGCGGTGATACAGCGGACCGACCACCAGGTAGTCGCCGATGGGCCCGAAGTCGAAGCGCGTGTTGGCGTGGGAGAGGTTTTCCACCAGGCGCAGGGCGATCAGCAGGCCGATGAAGTGCCCAGGCGGCACGCCGATGAACAGGGCCAGGCCGGCAAACCACAGACCGGCGATGAGGTCATCCGCCAGATGGTTGCGGGAATCGGTCCAGAAGGACATCTGCCGCTGGGAATGGTGGATGCCGTGCAGCGCCCACCACCAGCGGAACACATGGGACAGGCGGTGGCGCCAGTATTCGGCGAAATCGAGGATCACCAGATACAGCAGGAAGCTGACCAACGGATGATGATCCAGGGCCGGCAGCAGATCTTCCAGCTGACGCGGGAGCAGGTCGTGGAAGCGCAGCCAGCTTTCCACCTCGGCGAACAGCGGGGCGAGCAGCAGAAACACCGCCAGCGGCACGATGCCCAGGCGATTGAGGAAGGTGTAGAGCATGTCGACCCGCACGGCGCGGCGCGCGGCCCAGCGCTCGGCCGGCCACAGGGCTTCGAGAGGGCGCAGGAGGAGGTAGGCGACGGCCAGCTCCAGCAGGCCGAGGAGAACGAATTCGACACCGTCGAAGCCCAACTCCACAAACGAGCCCAATCCCAGTGCAAACATCACCGGCTGCACGAGGGCGTCGAAGAGCCAGGCCTGGAGGGCGATGAAGGCGTCGGTGAGGGACTGGATCATGGCCGTTCCGGAATCGTGGCGAAGCAGAAGCCCTTGCGCTGGAGTTCGCCGATGAGTGGGTCGAGCATCGGGGCGAAGGGGTCCTTGCGTGACCAGATGCCCAGGTGGGCCATCAGGATGTCGCCGTCCTTCAGGGTGTCGAGGGCGCGGCGGACCAGCACTTCGTTGGGGAAGGCGTCGGACGGCAGCTCGTCGCCGAGGAAGCCGGCGGGCGCCCAGCCCACGTGCCGGTAACCGCAGGCCTCGGCGGCCTGGAGGGTGAGGGGTGTGGTGCGGCCGCCGGGGGCGCGCCACAGGGGGTCGAGGGGGCGGCCGGTGAGCTCGGCGAAGCGCCGGTCGGGCTGGCGGAGCTCCTCGCAGACCTGCGCCGAATCCAGCTGGACGGTGCTGCCGTCCATCAGGCGGTAGCTGACGCGGCCGTCGGCACCGTCCTTGCGGAAGGAGCCGTGGCGCCAGGTGTGGCTGCCGAAGGCGTGCCCCTCGGCGACGCGGGCTTTCCAGAAGGGCGCCCAGCTGGCGTCGAGGGCATGGTCACCGCGCAGGGTCTTTTCCTGGGCGACGAAGAAGGTGGCGCGGATGTGGTGACGGGCCAGGATGTCGGCGATCGCCTCGGCGTGGCGCATGTTGCCCGTGTCGAGGGTCAGGTACAGGGTGCCCGCCGGGCAGTCGGCCTTGCCGGCGCCGGCGACGGCCGGCACGAGGGCTGTCAGGGCCAGGGCGGCGAGGTGTTTCATTGACGCGGGGCGTGGTTCAGGAAGAACACGCCGTGGGGCGAGCGGCCGACCGGGATGGAGCGGGCGAGCTTCTTCTGCTCCAGATCCACCACCTGCACCTTGCGGGCGAAGCGGGCGGTGGCCCACAGCTCCTTGCCGTCGGCACGAATCTCCATGTCGTCCGGGCCGCCCGGCACGTCGTATTTTTCGACGACGCTGAGGGTCTGCATGTCCACCAGCGAGATGCTGCCGCGCACCGTGCGGTTGGACACGAATACGTGGCGGCCGTCGCCGCGGGCGAGGAAGTTGTGGGCGGCCTTGTCGGTGACGATGCGCTTGACGGTCTTGCGGGCGCGCCAGTCGATGACCTCCACGTAGTCGGCGCCCATGAT
Source organism: Rhodocyclaceae bacterium (assembly GCA_035335645.1). Taxonomy (GTDB): domain Bacteria; phylum Pseudomonadota; class Gammaproteobacteria; order Burkholderiales; family Rhodocyclaceae; genus Zoogloea. Next base: position 25,148 of record DAOQMM010000015.1, read on the forward strand.
GCCGACCAGTAGGTATTTGTCGTCGGGTGTCATGTGGATGCCGGCCGGGGTCGGGCCGACGGGGAGCTTCCAGAGGGGCTGCTGGGTCTTGAGGTCGATGGCGAGGACTTCGTTGGAATCCTGCAGGGTAATGAAGACGAACTGGCTGGCCTTGTCGAAGGCCATGTGGGAGGGTGTTTTGGCGGCGGGTACGCGGGCCACCAGCTTGAAATCGGCGGCGGTGTAGAGATCTACCCGGTCGAGGCGCAGGGAGTTGGCCACGAACCATTTATTGTCCGGCGAGAAGCCGAGCTGGTACGGGTCGGAGATGCCGTGCAGGCGCTTCTGCTCCTTGCCGTTGCGAGGGTCGAAGAACACCAGTTCGTTGGAGATGGCGCAGGCAACGATCACTGAGCTGTCGTCCGGCGTGGACATCAGGTGGTGAGGTTCCTTGCAGGCGGGCGCACGGCCAGTTTCCTTGTAGGCGACGGTGTCGACGAAGCTGACGGTCTCGTCGGCGGAGTTGAGGACCAGGGCTGTCTCGGCACAGGCAAGGGCCGGCAGGACGCTGGCAGTCAGGGCAAGCAGGAAGCGGGGAAGGCGCATGGAGCGGGGACGGGTGGATCGAAAAGGGCTATGACTCTAACGCAATGGAATCGACGGGCGTTGACCCAGGCCAAACTCCGGCGCGGAGGGATGTCAAATTCACGGTCGGGACATCCCGCGCTCAGGCGGGGCGGGCGACGATGCGCAGATCCGGCCCGATCTGGCGGACGTCGCGGAAGTTCAGCCGGCGCTGATCGGCCAGAGCATCGAGCGCGGGCAGGTTGAACAGTCCGCGGGCCGCATCGCCGACCAAGGTCGGGGCGAGGTAGAGCACCAGTTCGTCCACGCAGCCTTCCCGCAGCAGGGAGCCGTTAAGCTTGAAGCCGCTCTCGGCGGTGATCTCGTTGAGGCCGCGGCGGCCGAGTTCGGCGAGCAGGGCCGGCAGGGCCACCTTGCCGGCGTCATTGGGGAGGATCAATACGTCCGCGCCCCGTGCCTGCAGCGCGGCGATGCGGGCCGGGTCGTCCACGGCGCCGGCGATGAGCACCGGGCCGCCGTCCAGGACGTGGGCGTGGAGGGGCGTCTCGAGACGGGCGTCCACGACGATGCGCAGGGGCTGGCGTTCGGTGGGGATGGCGCGCACGTTGAGCTGCGGATCGTCGTCACGCACGGTGCCGATACCGGTGAGCACTGCGCAGGAGCGGGCGCGCCAGCGGTGGGCGTCGCGGCGGGCGTCGGGGCCGGTGATCCACTGGGAGACACCGTTGTGGAGGGCCGTCTTGCCGTCCAGCGTGGCAGCGGCCTTGAGGCGCAGCCAGGGCCGACCGCGGGTCATGCGCGAGACGAAGCCGATGTTGAGTTCCCGTGCTTCGGTTTCGAGGACGCCGCAGTGGGTGGCGATGCCGGCCTCACGCAGACGGGCGAGGCCGCGGCCGGCGACGAGGGGGTTGGGATCCTCCATGGCAGCCACGACGCGGGCGACTCCGGCCCGCACCAGGGCGTCGGCGCAGGGGGGCGTGCGGCCGTGGTGGGCGCAGGGTTCGAGGGTGACGTAGGCCGTGGCACCGCGGGCCCGATCACCGGCCTGGGCGAGGGCGTGGACTTCGGCGTGGGGCTCGCCGGCGCGGCGGTGCCAGCCTTCGCCGACCACCTGCCCGTCGCGGACGAGTACGCAGCCGACCCGTGGATTGGGGGTGGTGGTAAACAGGCCGAGTTCTGCCAGCTGGAGGGCGCGGGCCATCCACCGGGTGTCATCGACGCTGGCAGACATGATCAGGACGTGGAGCGGGGGCGTCCGCGGGGACGGGGCGAGACTTCGCGGATGACTTCGGAGAACTCGTCCACGTCCTCGAAGGCGCGATAGACCGAGGCAAAGCGGATGTAGGCGACCTTGTCGAGCTTCTTGAGCTCGCGCATGACCAGTTCGCCAATGAGCTCTGAGGCGACTTCCCGTTCGCCCAGGGACAGCAGCTTGGCTTCGATGCGGTCGACGGCGGCTTCGACGCTTTCGGCCATGACCGGCCGCTTGCGCAGGGCCAGGGAGAGGCTGCCGAGGAGCTTGTCGCGGCTGAAGTCGGCGCGACTGCCGTTGCGCTTGACCACCTGGGGCATCTTCAGGTCGACGCGTTCGTAGGTGGTGAAGCGCTTGTCGCAGGTCAGGCAGCGACGGCGGCGCCGCACGATGTCACCGTCCTCGTTCTCACGGGTGTCGGTGACCTGCGTGTTCTCGGCGCTGCAGAAGGGGCATCGCATGGAGGCTGCTGCCTGTCAGAGGCTCATGCGCCGTAGACCGGGAACTTGCGGCACAGTTCGGCGACCTTGCTGCGGACGGCGGCGAGGGTGGCTTCGTCGTTGGGATTGTCCAGCACGTCGGCGATCAGGTGCGCGACGCGTTCCGCTTCGATCTCGGTGAAGCCACGGGTGGTCATGGCCGGCGAGCCGATACGGATGCCGGAGGTGACGAAGGGCTTCTGGGGATCCTTGGGGATCGCGTTCTTGTTCACGGTGATGTGGGCGCGGCCGAGGGCGGCTTCGGCTTCCTTGCCGGTGATGTTCTTGGCGCGCAGATCCACCAGGAACACGTGGCTTTCGGTGCGGCCGGAGACGATGCGCAGGCCGCGCTCCTCGCCGAGGACGCGGGCCATCACGCGGGCGTTGGCGATGACCTGTTCCTGGTAGTTCTTGAACTCGGGCGTGGCGGCTTCCTTGAAGGCCACGGCCTTGGCGGCGATCACGTGCATCAGCGGACCGCCCTGCAGACCTGGGAAGATGGCGGAGTTGATGGCCTTCTCGTGCTCGGCCTTCATCAGGATCACGCCGCCGCGGGGGCCGCGCAGGGTCTTGTGGGTGGTGGAGGTGACCACGTCGGCGTGGGGCACCGGGTTGGGGTAGAAGCCGGCGGCGATGAGGCCGGCGTAGTGGGCCATGTCCACCCAGAAGATGGCGCCGACTTCCTTGGCGATCTTTGCGAAGCGTTCCCAGTCGATGCGCAGGGCGTAGGCGGAGGCGCCGGCGACGATGATGCGCGGCTTGGCTTCGCGGGCCAGTTTTTCCATCGCCTCGTAGTCGATCTCTTCCTTGTCGTCGAGGCCGTAGGCGACCACGTTAAACCACTTGCCGGACAGGTTGAGGGGCATGCCATGGGTGAGGTGGCCGCCTTCGGCGAGGCTCATGCCCATGATGGTGTCGCCGGGCTTGGCGAAGGCCATCAGCACGGCCTGGTTGGCCTGGGAACCGGAGTTGGGCTGCACATTGGCGGCGTCGGCGCCGAACAGGGCCTTGAGGCGGTCGATGGCGAGCTGCTCGGCCACGTCCACGTGTTCGCAACCACCGTAGTATCGCTTGCCGGGATAGCCTTCCGCGTACTTGTTGGTGAGCTGCGAGCCCTGGGCTTCCATGACGGCGCAGCTGACGTAGTTTTCGGAGGCGATCAGTTCGATGTGATCTTCCTGACGGCGGTTTTCGGCCTCAACGGTCTGCCACAGTTCGGGGTCGACGCGAGCAAGGGTGTTTTGCTTGGAAAACATGGCAATCCAGGGGGTTAGTGCAAAAATGAAGTGTAACACGCCCCCCCGGCGTTGCCGAACCCGGGGTTTCCCGGATCACAGGCGGAAGTGGCTGACGCGGGCTTCCAGTTCGTCGGCGAGTTGTTCCAGCTGGGTGGTCTGGGCGTGGCTGTCGCGGATGATCTGGTTGTTCTGTTCGGCCATGCGGGCGATCTGCTCTACGTTGCGGGCCACCTCCTGGCTCGCGGAACTCTGCTCGAGGGTGGCGTCGGCAATGTCGTTGACGGCGCCGGTCGTCCTCGCGCTCTCGCTGCGGATGGTCTCGAGCATGGCGCCCGAAGCAGTGGCGACAGCCACCCCGTTCTGAACGCCGGTTGTGATGCCCTGGATGGTGTCGACCACACGCTGGGCTTCGTCCTGCACCAGGGTGACCGTCTCGGAGATCTCTCGCGTGGAACTTGCTGTGCGTTCGGCCAGCTTGCGCACTTCGTCGGCCACGACGGCGAAGCCGCGGCCGCTCTCACCGGCCCGTGCGGCCTCGATGGCGGCGTTGAGGGCGAGGAGGTTGGTCTGGTCGGCGATGTCGTTGATGATCCGGCCAATGTTGGAAATGCGGGCGGAGCGCTGGGACAGGCTGTTGACGGCGGCGCTGGCGGTGTCCATGTCGGCGGCAATGCGGCCCATGCCATCGATCATCTCGCGCATGCGGTGCTGGCCGTCGTCGGCGTGGGCGCTGGCGTCCTGGGTCATCTCGCGGGCGAGGGCGGCGCTGTCGGAAACGTGGGTGATGCTCACGGACAGTTCTTCCACGGCGGCGGCAAGACCCGAGGCCGACTCGCTCTGGCGGGCGGTGCTGGTGACGATGCTTTCCGAGTCGGCACGCAGGGAATGAGCGGCCCCCTTGATGGCATTGGCGGTGTGGGTGACGCCGCCGATCAGACCGGCCATCTGGCGGGTCGTGCTGTCCAGTGCCCGGGTGATGAGTTCGACTTCGTTGCGAGTTGGGTCCGGGACGGCGGGGAAGGCGACGTTGAGTTCGCCGCGACCGATGCGTTCGGTGACGGCGACCAGTTCGCGTATCGGCGCAATGCGTGAACGGGCGATGAGATAGAGCACGGCCACCAGCAGGGCTGCGCCGGCGGTGCAGAGCAGGATCAGCACCCGGAGCAGTTCGCGGGCATGGACGGTGTACTCGTCCACAAAGCTGCCGGTGGCAACGATCCAGCCCCACGACGGGGCCGTGTCGAAGGCGACCATCTTGGTCTTTTCGCCCCCGCCGTTGGCTGGCCAGTCGTAGGTCAGGGTGCCCTTGCCCAGGCGGATCTGCTCGCCGACCACGCGGCTCAGAACCGGGTTGTTGAGTTCGTTGAGCTTCTTGCCGCTCAGGGTCGGGTGAAAGACGACCTCGCTGGTGGCGGCGTCTGCGCCCGGGGCGATGACATAGGTGTAGCCGGTGGCGCCGGAGCGGGTTTCGCCCAGAACCGCAAAGAGCCGTGCCATGTCGCTCTGAATGTCCACACGTGCGGCGAGGGCGCCGACGACCTTGCCGTCGGCGTCGCGCATGGGATCGATGGCGCTGATGAAGAAGGTGCCATTGCGTCGTACCACGCCCCGGTAGGATTTGCCCTCCAGGAGGGCTCGCGTTTCCTTGCCGTCACGCGGCAGCGGTGTGCCTTCGGTGCTCTTGCCGTCCTTGTCGCGGAGCAGGGTGGCGGCGCGCACGAATTCGTCGCCCACCCGCAGCAGCACCGCGGGATCTGCGTCGATCTGGTCGCGCAGGGTTTCCAGGAGGGCCTTGTTGCCATTGAGGATACGTTCGCCGCTGCGGACCACGGGGACCTGGTAGCTGCCCGATGCCATCGTGTCGGGGCCGATGCGCAGGGGCCCGAAGGCCCGCTGGACCCGCCCGAGGCTACTGCCGGCGCGGGCCACGGCGCCGGCGTGATTGAGCTCGAGCATGCGCACGACGCCCTGGATCTGATGGCCGAGCTCGTCGCCCGTCTTGGCCAGATCGGCTTTCTCGGCGAAGTAGGTGGTGAAGGTGACCAGGGTGCCGAAGACGATCAGGCTGATGAGGCCCGCGGCGAGGGCGATCTGATGGACGAGGGACAGGCGGTTCAGTCTGGACATGGCGATTCTCCCGCGCCCGTCGCGCAAGCTGGGCGATGTGGCCGGGAAAATCGGCGGTCCATCAGAAAACTTTAATTTGCGCTGCGGTCCTCAGCTGTTGGGCAATTCATCGAGGGCGCCGTGCAGGTGGCTCTGGCGGGCCCATTCGATGAGGCTCCAGCGGCCCTCGTCCCACCCCAGCCAGTTGAGGGCCGCATTGGGAATGGTGAAGTCGCGCGGCGTGTCGAGGGGCTTTCCGGTGGCCAGGCGGTGCGCCACGTCGAGTACGCCACCGTGGGTGACGACCAGCACCTTGCGCCCCGGGTGGGTGGCGGCGATGCGTTCCAGGGCCGCACGGATACGCGCGGCAAATCCATTGAGGCTCTCGCCGCCGCCGGGAAAGACGAAGTCCGGATGACGCCCTTCGAAGCGGTGGTAATCGTCGGGGAAGCGGGCGCGGGCCTCGTCGTAGGTCAGGGCCTGGAAGTGACCGTAGTGGCGCTCCCGCAGGGATGCGTCGTGGGTGATCGCGAGGGCGCAGCGCTGGGCGATGGCCTCGGCGGTCTGACGGGCACGCAGCAGGTCGGAGCTGTAGGCGGCGTCGAAGCCCTCGGCCGCGAGGCTGGCGGCGGTGGCGCGGGCCTGGGCGAGGCCGGTGTCGTTGAGGGGGATGTCGGTGTGGCCCTGGAGGCGACGCTCGGCGTTCCAGGCGGTCTCGCCATGGCGGACCAGGCAGATGCGGGTGATCATGAGGCTGACGCGGGAATGCGGGAGCGCAATTATCGCACTGCCGCCAGCGTCGGGGCCGATCCGGCGCCGGTCAGTGAAATCCCTGATTGCGCCGGGGCCGGACTGACCGATAATCCGCCAGCGCGTTTCCGCCCGGAAATGGCATTCATACCCAAAAACACAAGGAGACGGGAAGGTGCAAGCCTTGCTCAAGCTTAGCCGGGGGATCGACGCCCTGACGGATCGGGTCGGCAGGACCACGACCTGGCTGGTGCTGGTCGTGACCCTGATCAGCGCGATCAACGCCTTTGTGCGTTACGCGGTCAATTACAGTTCCAACGGTCTGCTGGAGATCCAGTGGTACCTCTTTTCCGCGATCTTCCTGTTGTGCGCGGGTTATACGCTGATGCGCAACGAGCACGTGCGCATCGACGTGGTGACCGGTCACCTGTCGCCCCGCGCTCATGCGTGGATCGATATCGTCGGGACGCTGTTCTTCCTGGCGCCCATGGCCCTGCTGGTGCTGTATCTGTCGTGGCCGATCTTCGTCAATTCCTTCCTCACCCATGAGCAGTCCAGCAACGCCGGCGGCCTGACGGTGTGGCCGGTGCGGCTGCTGGTGCCGGTGGGCTTTGCGCTGCTGATCCTCCAGGCGGCGTCGGAATTCATCAAGCGGGTGGCTTTTCTGAAGGGCCTCATCGACGATCCCAGCGCGAAGCACAAGGGCCCATCCGCCGAGGAAGGGCTGGCCGAGGCGATCCGCCGGCAACGCGGAGAGGAGGCATAAATGGAATTCCTCGCCGCCAACATGGCGCCCCTGATGTTCGGGTCGCTGGTGATCTTCCTGCTGTTCGGCTATCCGGTGGCGTTTGCCCTGGCTGCCAACGGCATCGTCTTCGGGCTCATCGGTATTGAACTGGGGCTGCTCTCGCCGGCCCTGTTTCAGGCCCTGCCGGACCGGATCTTCGGGGTGATGTCCAATGACACCCTGCTGGCCATTCCCTTCTTCACCTTCATGGGCCTGATCCTCGAACGCTCCGGCATGGCCGAGGACCTGCTCGACACCATCGGGCAGCTCTTCGGGCCGGTGCGCGGCGGGCTGGCTTTTGCGGTGATCTTCGTGGGCGCCATCCTCGCGGCGACCACCGGCGTGGTGGCCGCATCGGTCATCTCGATGGGCCTGATCTCCCTGCCCATCATGATGCGTTACGGCTACGACCAGCGTCTGGCGACCGGCGTGATCGCGGCGTCCGGCACGCTGGCACAGATCATCCCGCCCTCGCTGGTGCTCATCATCATGGCCGACCAGCTCGGCCGCTCCGTGGGCGACATGTACCAGGGGGCGATGATCCCCGGGCTGGTGCTGACCGGCTTCTATGTGGCCTACGTGGCGCTGGTGGCGGTGTTCCGCCCGGCCGCGGCGCCCGCATTGCCGCCCGAGGCGCGCTCGCTGCGGGGCATGACCCTGGCGATCCGCGTGCTCACGACCCTGGTGCCGCCCCTGATGCTGATCTTCCTGGTCCTCGGCACGATCTTCCTGGGGGTCGCCACGCCCACCGAAGGGGGCGCGATGGGGGCCTTTGGCGCCCTGGTGATGGCCGTCCTGCGGCGGCGCCTCAACCTGAGCCTTCTCAGGCAGGCCATGGAGACCACCGCCAAGCTCACTACCTTCGTGGTGTTCATCCTGGTGGGCGCGCGGGTCTTCTCCCTGACCTTCTACGGCGTGGAAGGCCACCTGTGGGTCGAGCATCTCCTGTCCGGTCTGCCGGGCGGGCGGCTGGGCTTCCTGATCGTGGTGAACATCCTGGTCTTTCTGCTGGCCTTCTTTCTGGATTTCTTCGAGCTGTCCTTCATCGTCGTGCCGCTGCTCGCGCCGGTGGCCGAGAAACTGGGCATCGACCTGATCTGGTTCGGCGTGCTGTTGGGGGTCAACATGCAGACTTCCTTCATGCACCCGCCCTTCGGCTTTGCCCTGTTCTACCTGCGTTCGGTGGCGCCGCCCAGCATCAAGACCACCCAGATCTACTGGGGCGCCGTGCCCTTCGTGCTGATCCAGATCATTATGGTGGGTGTCATCATCACATTCCCGGATCTGGTGACCATGGGCCTCGACAGCCAGGAAAAGGTGGACGCGGACGCCATCGAGATCGTCGTGCCGCAGGGGGATGCTCCGGACGATGCGCCGGTGCAGTTTGACGCGGGCAAGGACGGGGACGCGCCCCATGCAGGTGACGGGCAGGCTGGCGCCGGCGAGCAGAAGGATGGCATCCCGGTTCCGCCGGCCGATGATGACGCGACCAGGGCTCTGGAGAAAGCCCTGCGGGAGGACCGCAGGTAAGGGGCGTGCCCGCCATGGCCCGCAAAACGGAAGCCCGACCTGCGAGTCGGGCTTCTGCTTTCGGGAACGGGATGCGTCCGGGCGGGTCGGAAGGGTGGCACCGGGATGTCCTCCGGTCGGTCCCTGCGCCGCGTGACCGGGCAGGGACCGGTCCTCGGGGCTACCCGGTGCCGGGTGCAGCAGATGTCTGCAACCGTCCGGCTTTAACGGGAGTTTCCATGACCGCGGCAGACCCTGTCAGCGTAATGTCGATGCAAATGTAATTCACCTGGTTTTTCCTTTTGGGTGTGACAAAAGTCGTAGGTGCCCGGTCCAGGCGGTCACTGCCGACGTCGCACGGGTGGATGTGCAGGGGCTGGCGAGCGGGTATATTCCAGCGTCGTCGCCCGGCCGCCGTGTTATTCCCGATGCCTGCCGCCTCGTCGGCGGCTGACTGTGCCCGTCCGTTCGGATCAGGCAACTGACGCGATCTCCCCAACATTTCCCGCAGGATTCTTGCCATGGCCTTGCTGACTTCCCTGTCACCCGATGTGTTTCTTGAACGGCTCCGTGCTGCCCTTGCCGAGCCGCGAAGGGATCATCCGGAGCTGGCGCGGCTGGCGCGGCGGCTGGCGGCCTTCATTGCCGCAGAGGATCTGCCGGACCGCCTCGATGCCTGGCATGCCCTGATGACCTGGTTGGCTGGCGGGCGACTGTGGCAGGACGTCTATATCGATGTGGTGGATGTGCACGGTCCCGCCACCCAGCGTCTGGCGGTGCTGATGGACGTACTGGCCGGTGACGCTGAGCTGGCCGGCGCACTCCGGGCGGCCCTGCGCGGATTGCTCGACGAGACCGACGGCGCCAACCTTTTCGGGGAGGTGGGGATTCCCAGTGACCGGGGCTTCCTGAGTGAGTTCGGCGATCGCCTGACTGCCAAGCTGTTGCCACAGCCGCGCGTCGATCATGATCTCGCGCATCTTGTGGGCCGCAGCTACCGGCGCCGGCGGGATCTGGATCTCGTCCGCGCCCTGCATCCGTCCACCCTGCAGCGTCTGATGGAGCTCCTTTTTCCGGCCGACGGTCCGGAGATGACCCGTGCCCTGCGACGCGCCATGGCGGACGGTTTCCGCCTGCTGCTGGCGCGTGTGGCGGGCCAGGGATTGTCGGAGAAGCTGCGGGCCCGGGGCAGCGCCCAGGCGGTGGCCGACGTGCCCTTTGCGCGGCTCGCCCGCTTTGGCGAAGCGCTGGTGGCCGACTGGGAGGGGGGCGCCCTGCCCGATGCGGCCATGGACGCCTGGCAGGCGCTGTCGCATGCCTGCCGTGCCGAAATGCAGGTCGTCAGCCGGCGCCTGGAGTCTGAAGGCATCAGCGTGGACATCGTGTACGGGCTTGATGTGCTCGAACGCTGCCTGAATCGTCTGGATGCCCTGGTCGCGGTGATGGTGGAAGGCGGTGCCGCGCCGGTGCTGGCTCTGGTCCAGCAACTGGTGCTGGCGGCCCACCAGAGCAGCAGCCTGCGCCATCTGGTGCGCATCAACCTGCAGCGGCTGCAACGGCGCATCGTGGATCGGGCGGGGCAGACGGGGGAGCACTACATCGCCGATACGCCCGGTGAGTACCGCCACATCTGGACAGCCGCGGCCGGGGGCGGTCTGCTCACCGTCGGCACGGCAGCGATGAAGATGACCATTGCCGGTGCCGGGCTGGCTCTGTTCCTGGAAGGGCTGGGCTCCGGGCTCAACTACGCGGTGAGTTTCCTGCTCCTGCAGGCCTTCGGGCTCATTCTGGCCACCAAGCAGCCGGCCATGACCGCAGCGGCCTTTGCGGCCATCATCCGCGACCGCCAGGGGGCCGAACGGCTCGACAGCATCGTCGACGCGGCCGCGCGTATCTGCCATTCCCAGCTGGCAGCGACAATCGCGAATGTCGTGGTGGTTGCCTTCGGGGCCTATGCCTTCAACGGCCTGTGGGCCTGGATCACCGGTCATGCCTTCCTCACGGCCAGCGAGGCACGCTATGTGTTCAAGGCCCTCAGTCCGGTGGATAGCGGCACCGTGTTCTACGCGGCCCTCACCGGGGTGATCCTGTACCTTGCCGCGCTGGTGGGCGGGTGGGTGGACAACTGGGCGGTCTATCACCGGCTGCCTGAGGCCATTGCCGAGCATCGCCTGGGGCAGCGGGTCGGACGGCTGCGCATGCTGCGTCTGGCGGGCATCGTGTCGCGCAACATGGCGGGATGGGCGACCAATGTTTCTCTGGGCCTGATGCTCGGCATGACACCGGTGCTCGGCCGGTTCTTCGGACTGCCCCTGGATGTGCGTCACGTGACCCTCAACTCGGGCATTCTCAGTCTCGCCGCGGCCGGCATGGACCTGCAATGGATCGGCACCGGTCACCTCTCGCTGGCGATCGCCGGGGTGGCGGTGATGTTCGTCCTGAATCTGGGGGTGAGCTTCGCCCTGTCGCTGCTCACGGCGATCCGCGCCTACGAACTGCCCGCCGAAGACCTGCGGGAGCTGCGCCGCCGCCTGTGGCAGCGTCTGCGCACCCGGCCGCAGGATTTCCTGATGCCGCGGCGGTTGCCGCCAGCGCCCTGAGCGTCCCGCCTCAAGCTCGCTGCCGCCGGGCCGATAAGCACCCAGCGGCGGGGCAGGCCGGCACCCAGGGGGTGCACCGGCTCCGCCTCCGGAGACCACCCTGGCAACCGCGGGTTGCCAAGCGAGCGAAGCATGAATGCGCCAGAACGAGTTCCCTTTGCCGGTTCCCGCGCCGTGGCGGGCGAGCTGGCCTGCATCGTCCGGGTCAATGAAGAGATCAAGGCGGTGGTCGCCACGGCCACGCGGATCAACCTGATGGCCCTCAACGCAATCTTCCTGGCCAAGCGGGCGGGTAATGCGGCTCTGGGATTTGGCGTCCTGTCCAATGAGCTGCGCCGGTTCGCCCAGGATCTGACCCGCCACATGGCGGTGCTGAGAGACATGACGTCCGGCTCGGTCGGCAGCGTGACGGGCGTCGTCCAGCACCAGCGCAACTCGCGCATCCTGTCCGAGGCGATCCGCCTGAGCGGTGAGGGTGTGCCGGGTGTGGACATGGCCCGGCGGCGTTGCAATCAGCGCCTGGCGCGCGAACTCGCCAGCTTGCGTGGACTCGACCAGAGACTGCGCGCGGCAGTGGAGGAAACCCAGCAGCTCGTCGAACTTGGCGGCGTGCTGGCCCGCTCGGCCAAGATCGAGGCGGCCTACGGTGGTGGCTTCAGCCCGGCGCTGATGCAGGTGTCGACGGATTTTGCGGACGTGATCGCCCAGATCAAGCGCTCCCTGGAAAACCTCAGCAAGGAACGGCTCGTCAAGGACTGAACCCTATGAAACAGGCCCACTACATCTATCAGGACGGCGATCATCGCTGGCTGGCCATTGCCCGTGACCCGAACAAGCCGGGCTACGTCATCGATACCAACGAATACGTGGTGGCCGACGAGGAGGCTGCCCTGCTGCTCGACCCGGGTGGCATCGAAATCTTCCCTGCGGTGTTCTCGGCCCTGTCGGGCGAATGTGATCCGACGCGCCTGATGGGCATCTTCGCGTCCCACCAGGACCCGGACATCATCTCGTCCCTGGCCCTGTGGCTGGAGTTCAAGCCGGACCTGAAGTGCTACACGAGCTGGCTGTGGTCGTCCTTCCTGCCCCACTTCGGCGGAGCGTCGGAAACCTTCGTGTCCATTCCGGACGGCGGTATGACCATCAAGGTGGGCAGCCTGGATCTGCAGGCGGTTCCCGCACACTACCTGCATTCCTCGGGCAACTTCCATCTCTACGACTCCAAGGCCAAGATCCTCTTTTCGGGGGATGTGGGCGCGGCCCTGCTGCCGCCCGACAACAACGGCCTGTACGTGGAGGACTTTTCGCGTCACATCCGTCATGCCGAAGCCTTCCACAAGCGCTGGATGGGCTCCGACCGGGCCAAGCGGGATTGGTGCGAGCGGGTTTCGCGGCTGGAGATCGACATGCTCGTGCCCCAGCACGGAGCCATTTACCAGGGCCCGGATGTGCAGCGCTTCATCAACTGGTTTGCCGCGCTGGAGGTGGGTGTGCTGCGGCCCTGATGCGGGCAGGCCGCGCGCCGGTCTCAACGCCCCGTGCGCCGGAAGGTCCGGTGGCGGGGCGTATTGTTCTTGTCGGACGGCAAGGTGTGCGGGTGGTGACTTTCGTAGAATGATCCCCGTCCTAGCTTCCGTCACGCCGTTACCCGCCGGCGGTGTGTGCCATGTACCTCGCCATCAAGCACCTCCATATCACCTGCGTCGCGCTCAGCCTGGCGGGCTTCCTGTTGCGTGGACTATGGATGTGCGCCGACTCACCCCTGCTGTACGCGTCGCTGACGCGGCGCCTCCCCCATATCGTCGATGCGCTGTTGCTGGGCAGCGCCATCGCGCTGGCCGTGATGAGCGGTCAGGCGCCATTCGTGCAGGCGTGGCTGACGGCCAAGGTCGCAGGGCTGCTGGTGTACATCGTGCTGGGCGCGCTTGCCCTGCGTCCGGGCCGCCCGAAGCCCGTACGGCTGGGGGCATTCGGCGCGGCGCTGGTGAGCTTCTCGTATATCGTCAGCGTCGCGCTGACCAAGAATCCGGCAGGGTGGCTGGCGATGTGGGGTTGAGCCTCAGGTCGGCCCGTGGTTGAGCAGCGCCTTGAGTCCGGCGATGTCGAGGATGCGGATGTGCTTCTGCTGGACCGACACGAATCCTTCGTCCTGAAAGCGCGAGAAGGCCCGCGAGACGGTCTCGAGCTTGAGCCCGAGGTAGGAGCCGATCTCGTCGCGGGTCATGCGCAGATGGAACTCGGATGGCGAGAAGCCCCGTGCCGTGAAGCGCTGGGACATGTTGAGGAGAAAGGCGGCAAGGCGTTCCTCGGCGCGCATGGAGCCGAGCAGCATCATGACGCCGTGGTCGCGCACGATCTCGCGGCTCATGATCTTGTGAAACTGGTGCTGCAGGCTTTCCACTTCTCGGGAGAGCTCTTCGAGGCGCCCGAAGGGGATGACGCAGACCTCGCTGTCTTCGAGCGCGATGGCGTTGCACGTGTGGTGTTCGATGCTGATACCGTCAAGCCCCATGACCTCGCCGGTCATCTGGAAGCCGGTGACCTGGTCGCGACCGTCTTCGAGGATCACGTCGGTCTTGAAGGATCCGGTCCGGATGGCGTAGATCGCCTCGAACGGGTCACCCGAGCGGTAGAGGTGCTGATGACGCTTGATTTTCCGACGGCTCCCGACGAGCTCGTCGAGGCGGTCGATCTCGTTCGGGTCGAGCCCGAAGGGCAGGCACAGTTCCCGCAGATTGCATTGGGAACACGCGATCTTGACTTCCGTGACGGACAGCGGGATAACCGGTTTCGTGTGCACTCAGATTCACCTGAACTTTGGGGCCTTGCGGTTGGCGAGCAACCTTTGAAGCCCTTTGATCCACATCAATACGATTTCCGGGGGATTCTGGGATCGTTCCACGCACCCTACAATGCGCTCCCATGAACACGATCCACAAAGACCTGATCTTCGATCCGCAGCTCATTCGCAAGTTTGACGTGAATGGGCCGCGGTATACGTCCTATCCCACCGCTGACCGCTTCGTTGAGGCCTTCAACTCCGAAGCCCTGTGCGACTGGTTGGGCAAGCGGACGATCGGGGGGGTGGGAAAGCCGCTCTCATTATACTTCCACATCCCCTTCTGCAATACGATCTGCTACTACTGCGCCTGCAACAAAATCATCACCAAGGATCACGGGCGTTCCGCCAAGTACCTGCGCTATGTGGCCCGCGAGATGGAGATGCAGGTTGCCCATCTCACCGGACCGCGCGAAGTCCTGCAGCTTCACCTGGGCGGCGGTACGCCCACCTTCCTCTCCCACGACGAGATGCGGGAGCTGATGGCCAACGTCCGCAAGCACTTCACGCTGGTGCCGGACGGGGAGTTCTCCATCGAGGTCGATCCGCGCAAGGTGGACGAAGCCACGGTGGCATTGCTGGCCGAGCTCGGTTTCAATCGCATGAGCGTCGGCGTGCAGGATTTCAATCCCGACGTCCAGCGCGCGGTGAACCGGGTGCAGAGCGAGGAGGAGACCCGTCTGGTCATTGAATCCGCCCGCGCCCACGGGTTCAAGTCGGTCAGCGTCGACCTGATCTACGGACTGCCCAAGCAGAACGTGATCAGCTTCAACCGCACGCTGGAGCAGATCCTGGCGCTCTCGCCGGACCGCCTTTCGATCTACAACTATGCCCATCTGCCCGGGCTGTTCAAACCCCAGCGGCGCATCCACGACGCCGAACTGCCCAATGCGGAGGCCAAGCTGCAGATTCTGCAACTGGCGATCCGCCGCCTGACCGAGGCCGGCTACGTGTATATCGGCATGGATCACTTCGCCAAGCCGGACGATGAACTGGCCGTGGCCCAGCGTCAGGGGCGTCTGCATCGCAACTTCCAGGGCTATTCCACCTACGCGGAGTGCGATCTGCTGGCCTTCGGCGTCTCCGCCATCGGCAAGGTCGGACCGACCTACGCGCAGAACGTCAAGACTCTGGACGAGTACTACGACATCATCGACGCAGGGCGCCTGCCGGTCCTGCGCGGCATCGAGCTGACGCCCGACGACCTGCTGCGGCGCTCCATCATCCAGGCGCTGATGTGCCACTTCGAGCTGTCCATCGAGTCCATCGAAATTGCCCATCTGATCGACTTCCCGCGCTATTTTGCGGCCGAGCTGGCGGATCTGCGCGAGATGGAGAAGAACGGACTGGTGCAGATCGACGATAAATGGATCAGCGTGCAGCCCGCCGGGCGTATGCTGGTGCGGGCAATCGCCATGGTGTTCGACCGCTATCTGCGGGCCGACCGGGAGCGCACCCGTTACTCCAAGGTGATCTGAGCGTCGATGGGCGTCTGCCCGATGCGGGCTGATCGCGCGCTCCCGCGTGGTGTAGCCTGTTCCGCGGCGCACGCTGGAATGTCCCGACCTTTCATGATGGAATGCGCCCCGTGTCTGCGGGGCGTTTTTCATGCGCACTTGAGAATCCATGCCTGAAACCGGTTATCTCGCCGTCTTCCTCATCGGTCTGCTGGGAGGCACCCACTGCGTGGGCATGTGTGGTGGCATCGTCAGTGCCCTCACCGTGCGCATGCCCGGGGAGCAGCGGCGTGACTGGCCTCTCCACGTGGCTTACAACTTCGGGCGCATCGCCAGCTACACCGCGGCCGGTGCGGCGCTGGGCGCCCTGGGCAGCGCGGGCATGCTCCTCGACGGCATGCTGCCGGTGCAGCTGGGCCTCTATGTGGCTGCAAATCTGATGCTTGTCGCCCTGGGGCTCTACCTGACGGGCTTCACCCGCGCACTGGCCGGCGTCGAACGGATCGGGCAACGCCTATGGACGCGCATCCAGCCCCTGACGCGGCGCTTCCTGCCGGCGCGCTCGGTTGCGCAGGCCCTGCCCCTGGGGATGCTGTGGGGTTTCCTGCCCTGTGGCATGGTCTATAGCGTGCTGGCCACGGCGCTGGTCACCGGATCAGCGGGGCGGGGGGCGCTGCTGATGCTGTCCTTTGGGCTTGGAACGCTGCCCAACCTGCTCCTCGCCGGGCTGCTCCTGCGCCATCTGCGCGAGGTGGTGCGGAACCGGTCGGTCCGCCTGGTGTCCGGACTGGTGGTGCTGGGCTTCGGTGTGTATGGCCTGCTCAATACGTCGAGCCTGGGCAACAAGCTGTGGAATGGCGTGGTGTGCCATGTGTGAGGGCTGCGGCCCCGAGACAAGGTGAAGGCAATGAAGATCCTGTTGGCGGTGGATGGATCGCCGGTGTCCCTGCGGGCGGCGGAGGAAGTGGTGCGCCTGGCGCGGGCACTGAAATCCGAGCCGGACGTCCACGTGGTGTATGTTCATCTGCCCATCCCGCTGGACTTTGCAACCCGTCATGTGGGCCGTGAGGCCGTTGAGGCCTACTACCGGGACGAGGGTGAGGCGGTATTGCAGGCGCCCCTGGCTGCATTGACGGCCTCCGACCTCATGCCGCAACGTCACCTGCACGTGGGGCAGCCGGCCGATGTGATTCTGCAACTGGCGGGCGAACTGGGCTGCGATCTGATCTGCCTCGGGCGTCACGGGCGCGGCGCCATGGCCGACCTTCTGCTGGGCTCCGTGGCCAACCGGGTTGTTCAGCGCGCACCGATGCCGGTACTCCTGGTGGGCTGAGAGCAGATCATGTCGGACGGCCCGTTGCCCGAATCCATGGATGAGCTGTCCATCACGGGCATGAGTTGCGCCGCCTGCGCGGTGCGGCTCGAGAAGGTGCTCAACCGCCTGCCCGGCGTGTCGGCGCACGTGAATTTTGCCACCGGCCGGGCGAGCGTCCGGCGTGCGACCGGCGCGGCGGACGGCGAAGCCCTTGTCGCTGCGGTACGCAAGGCGGGTTTCGACGTGGCGCCCGAGACCCTCGAGCTGGCACTCTCCGGCATGAGCTGCGCGGCCTGTGCGGCCCGGATCGAGAAGGTGCTCAACCGCCTGCCGGGTGTGGAGGCCACGGTCAATTTCAATGCAGAGACGGCGCGCGTCCGCTATGTGCCCGGTCTGGCAGGGCCCGACGCCATGCGGGCCGCCGTCGCCAAGGCCGGATTCTCCGCCGAGCCCGTTCTTGCCCGCGACCGGGAGGCGGAGCGCGCCCGCAAGGCCGAGGAGGCGCGAAGCGAATGGCGTCAGTTTCTGCTGGCACTGGTCCTCAGCGCGCCCTTCCTGCTCCAGATGCCCTTCATGCTGGCGGGTGGCCTGGACGGCCATCACGAATGGCTGCCCCGCTGGCTGCAAGGTCTGCTGGCGGCGCCGGTGCAGTTCTGGGTCGGGCGGCGCTTCTACCGGGGGGCGTGGTCGTCCCTGCGGGGTGGCGGCGCCAACATGGATGTGCTGGTGGCGCTGGGGACCAGCGTCGCGTTCTTCTTCAGTCTGGCCGTGGTGCTCCTTGGGCGGCACGATCAGCATGTGTATTTCGAAGCCTCGGCCAGCATCATCACCCTGGTGCTGCTCGGCAAACTGCTGGAGGCTCGGGCGCGGGCGCGGACCTCGGCGGCCATCGAGGCCTTGCTGCGTCTGCAGCCGCCCACCGCGTGGCTGGAGCGGGACGGCGCGCTGGTGGAAGTGCCTGTCGCCCAGGTGGCGCGGGGCACCGTGTTCGTGCTGCGGGCGGGCGACGCGGTGCCGGTGGACGGGGAGGTGCTGGCGGGCGAGTCATCCATCGACGAGGCGATGCTGACCGGCGAGAGCGTGCCGGTGCCCAAGGCGGCGGGGGACACGGTCTTCGCGGCCACACTCAACGGCGCCGGCCTGTTGCGCTGCCGGGCTACCGGCGTGGGTGCGGAGACGCTGCTGGCGGGGATCGTGCGGCTGGTGGAGCAGGCCCAGGGCGGCAAGCCGGCCGTGCAGCGGCTGGCTGACCGGATCGCGGCGGTCTTTGTGCCGACGGTTGTCGGCCTGGCGCTGCTCACATTTGCCGCCTGGTGGTGGGCGGCCGGGGATCCCGTGCAGGCGTTGGTGAATGGTGTGGCGGTGCTGGTCATCGCCTGCCCCTGCGCGTTGGGGCTGGCGACACCGACGGCCATCATGGTGGGTACGGGGCAGGGCGCCCGCGCCGGCATCCTCGTGCGCAAGGTGGAGGCGCTGGAACTGGCCGAATCCCTGCGCATCGTGGCGGTGGACAAGACCGGCACGCTCACCGAGGGGCGTCCGGCCCTTGTGGAGACCCGCCTCGCCAAGGGCATCGCCTACAACGAGGCCCTGCACCTGGCCGCCAGCCTGGAGCAAGGCAGCCCTCACCCGCTGGCGGTGGCACTGGTGGCGGCCGCGCGGGAGGCGGGCATCGGGCTCGCCCTGCCGGTTGCGGTGCAGTCGGCGGGTGGCAAGGGTGTGTCGGGCGAGGTGGCGGGGCGGCAGGTGGCGGTCGGCTCGCCTGCCTACCTGACGGAGGCGGGCGTGGCGATTCCGGCGGATCAGCTCGATCCGCTGACTACGGGGGGATTGACGCCCGTCTGCGTGGCGGCTGACGGCCGCCTCCTGGCGCTTTTCGGGGTGGCTGACCGGCTGCGGCCGGGCGCGGCAGAGGCTGTGGCGCGTCTGAGGCGACAGGGGCTGCGGGTCGTGATGCTGACCGGCGATCATCCCGCGGTAGCCCAAGCAATCGCCCGGCAGGCGGGCATCGACGAATTTCGCGCCCAGGTGCTGCCCGCTGACAAGGCGGCGGCGGTGCAGGCCCTGCGCAACGAAGGACGGGTCGGCATGGTGGGGGACGGCATCAACGACGCGCCGGCCCTGGCGGCGGCGGACGTGTCCTTCGCCATCGGCGCCGGATCGGACGTGGCGGTGGAGGCGGCTGACGTGACCTTGGTGCGCAGCGACCCGGCCGGCGTGGCAGACGCCATCGCCTTGTCTCGCGCAACGCTGGGCAAGATCCGCCAGAATCTCTTCTTCGCCTTCATCTACAACATCCTGGGCATCCCGGCGGCGGCGCTGGGGTTGCTCAATCCGGTCATCGCCGCGGCGGCGATGGCCATGAGTTCGGTGTCGGTGGTGAGCAATTCCCTGCTGCTGCGGCGCTGGCGGCCGGGGCAGGACTGATTTCAGGAGGACAGGACCATGCAGGAAGCGATCATTCAGGTGGGCGGCATGAGCTGCCAGGGCTGCGTCAGGAACGTGACCGGCGCACTGTCGGCGGTGGCTGGCGTGACGGCCGTCGAGGTGTCGCTGGAGCGGGGCGAGGCGCGGGTGAATTTCGATCCTGCCCGCACGGGCGTCGCCGCCTTGCGGGCGGCGGTCGAAGAGGCGGGTTTCGACGCGGCCTGAGGGCACGGCGGCCGCATCGTGTGCACCGCGTGCGCGGCCGGTTTCACATATAATCCCGCGGATTAATTCAAACGGAGGTAGGTATGGGTTACGACCAGGTCAAGGCAGGCAAGGACGTTCCGAACGACATCAACGTCATCATCGAGATTTCCGCCCAGGGCGATCCGATCAAGTTCGAGGTGGACAAGGACAGCGGCGCGGTTTTCGTGGATCGCTTCATGGGCACCACCATGCGCTACCCGATCAACTATGGCTACGTGCCCCACACCGTCGCCGGCGACGGTGACCCGGTGGACGTGCTGGTCGTCACACCCTTCCCGCTGCAGCCGGGTGTCGTCATCCGTGCCCGTCCCGTGGGCGTGCTGAAGATGGAAGACGAAGGCGGCGTGGACGCCAAGGTCGTCGCCGTGCCCGTCTCCAAGCTGACCCCGCTGTACGACAAGGTCCAGTCCGTCGAAGACCTGCCCGAGCTGCTGATGAAGCAGACCGTGCATTTCTTCGAGCACTACAAGGATCTGGAGCCCGGCAAGTGGGTCAAGGTTACCGGCTGGGGCACCGTCGAGGACGCCCGCCAGGAGATCCTGAACGGCATCGCCGCGGCCGCCAAGTAAGCGTCCGGACCTCCACGGCTTGAAAGGCCCGCGCAAGCGGGCCTTTGTGTTTATGCGTGACGCATTACGTCAACGGGGTGACGATTTTCGTCACCCGGACAGCGCTTGCTGGGCCTCAAGACTGCCGTAGAGGGTGAGGGATTTGTGTTAAGTGCTTGTTCCGTAATTATTTATTGTATTTTTTCATATTCTGGCATGTGCTTTGCGTTGCTTTTCTTGCCGGGCTGACTTGCCCGTTCAATTCGAACATCATCCTCTGGAGCTGAGAATCATGACCAAGCAAAAGCAAAGCGGCTTTACCCTGATCGAACTGATGATCGTCGTGGCGATCATCGGCATCCTGGCGGCCATCGCCGTGCCGCAATACCAGAGCTACACCAAGAAAGCAAAGTTTACTGAGGTCGTTAACGCGACTTCGTCCCGCAAATCGTTCGTGGAAGTGTGCCTGCAGGACCCGAATATTGTGGCGGCGAATTGTGTTGGCGGCTCGAACGGCATTCCGACTGATGACACGACTGGTTTCAACAACGTTACGTCTGTTACGGTGACGTCCGGCGGAACCATTACGGCGACTGGCAAGGCCGCCGCGTTTGGCTCCAGTGGCAATATTTACCAGATGACCGCCACGGTGACGAACGGTAATGTGGTGTGGGACGACAAGGGTTCTGGCAGCACCTGCAAGACGGCCGGTCTCTGCTGATACGCAGATCCTCGTGGGCATGGACAATGGACCGCTTCGGCGGTCCATTGTCGTTTCTGCCGAGGGTTTCAAGATTGTTGCTGTGAGCAGTGATATGAAAGCTTGGATCCATTTTTGCGTCAGGGCTCGGATTGAGACTAAGGATGGGCTGCATTCGTAATGCCCCTGGAGCAGAAAGATATGTGTGAAATTGCACGGCGCGCATTGAGGTTGCCGGTTTTTTCCTGGCTCGTACCTGTGGGATTCATGTTGCTGTTTTTGGCAATTGCGTTGGGTTCTATTTCTGGGCTGATCGCCCCACTGGGGCCTTGGCTCAATGACGAATTCCGTCCCCATGCTTATCCGGCGGTTGGCATCCTGGTACTAACGGTTTATGCGTTTTCAGGGCCATCGTGGAGAGAGCTTGGCCTTCTGGTCTTTTCGGG
>DAOQMM010000016.1:0-5681 GCA_035335645.1 Rhodocyclaceae bacterium
AGCATGCGGCAGGAGTAGCCCCACTCGTTGTCGTACCAGGCCAGCACCTTGACCAGCACGGAGCCGTCTTCGCCCTTGATGACGCGGGTCTGGGTGGCGTCGAAGGTGGAGGAGACGGTGGTGTGGTTGAAGTCGGAGGACACCAGCGGCTCGGTGTTCACCGCCAGGATGCCCTTGAGGGGGCCGTTGGCGGCGGCGGTCATCAGCTCGTTGATCTCTTCCTTGGTGGTCGCGCGATCGGCGGTGAAGGTCAGGTCCACCAGGGAGACGTTGATGGTCGGCACGCGCAGGGCGAAGCCGTCCACCTTGCCCTTGAGCTGGGGCAGCACCAGCCCGACGGCCTTGGCGGCGCCGGTCTTGGTGGGGATGATGTTGGCGGCCGCGGCGCGGGCACGGCGCAGATCCTTGTGGCGGACGTCCACGGTCACCTGATCGTTGGTGTAGGCGTGGATGGTGGTCATCAGACCCTGCTTGATGCCGATGCTGTCCGCCAGGATCTTGGCTACAGGGGCCAGACAGTTGGTGGTGCAGGAGGCGTTGGAGACGACGGTGTAGCCGGCCTTCAGGTCGCCTTCGTTCACGCCCATGACGATGGTGGTGTCCACGTCGTCGCCGCCGGGGGCGGAGATCAGCACGCGCTGGGCGCCTTGCTCCAGCAGGGCCTGGGCCTTGGCCTTGGTGGTGTAGGCGCCGGTGCATTCGAGCAGCACGTCTACGCCGTGCTGGGCCCAGTTGACGCCCTTGGGATCCTTGGTGGAGTAGAAGGGGATCTTCTTGCCGTCGATGATGATGACGTTGTCGCCTTCGGTCTCCACGGAGGTGGCAAAGCGGCCGTGGGTGGTGTCGTACTTCAGCAGGTGCGCGTTGGTGGCCAGATCGCCGGAGGCGTTGATCGCCACCACGTCGAATTCATTTTGCAGGCCCTGTTCGTAGATGGCGCGCAGCGTGCAGCGGCCGATGCGACCGAAACCGTTGATGGCGACCTTGATGCTCATCGAGTTTTCTCCTGGTTGGAATGCTGGTAACGATAATCCCTGCCCGCCGCGCGCTGCGCGTCAGGCGATGACTTGCTTTACTGCGCCGACCACCGCTTCGGCGGTAATGCCAAACTGCTTGAACAGCTCGCCGGCCGGGGCCGATTCGCCGAAGCGGTCGAGCCCGATGACTTCGCCCTCAAGGCCCACGTACTTGCGCCAGATGTCGGTGACGCCAGCCTCGACGGCCACGCGGGGCAGGCCTTTGGGCAGCACGGCGCAGCGGTAGGCGGCGTCCTGGCGGTCGAAGGCGGTGGTGCTGGGCATGGAGACCACACGCACCGCAATGCCGTCTGCGGCCAGGGACTTCTGGGCGGCGAGGGCGAGGGCGACCTCGGAACCGGTCGATATGATAATGGCCTGCGGCGCAATCGGCTGTGACGGAGTTCCTGCCTCCGACAGAACATAGCCGCCGCGACGGATGTCGGCGATCTGTCCGGCCGAGCGCGGCACGAAGGGCAGGTTCTGGCGCGAGAAGGCCAGGGCCGTGGGGCCATCGCGGCGTTCGACGGCGGCGGCCCAGGCCACAGCGGTCTCAGTGGTGTCGCAGGGGCGCCAGACGTCCATGTTGGGGATCAGGCGCAGGGTGGCGATCTGCTCGACCGGCTGGTGGGTGGGGCCATCCTCGCCGAGGCCGATGGAGTCGTGGGTGAATACGAAGATCTGCCGCGCCTTCATCAGCGCCGCCATGCGCAGGGCATTGCGGGCGTATTCGCTGAACATCAGGAAGGTGGCGGTGTAGGGGATCAGGCCGCCGTGCAGGGACACGCCGTTGGCGATGGCCGCCATGCCGAATTCGCGCACGCCGTAGTACACATAGTTGCCGCCCGTGCTACGGGTGACGCCCCTGGCGCCGGACCACAGGGTGAGGTTGGAGCCGGCCAGGTCGGCGGAGCCGCCGAGGAGTTCCGGCAACTTGGGTGCGTAGGCTTCGATGCTGTTCTGGCTGGCCTTGCGGGTGGCGATGGTCTCGCCCTTGGCGGTGACCTGGGCGAGGACCGCGTCCACGTGGGCCGCCCAGTCGGCGGGCAGGTCGCCGGCCATGCGGCGGGTGAATTCGGCGGCGAGCTCGGGGAATTCGGCGGCGTAGACGGCGAAGCGGGTGTTCCAGTCGGCTTCGGCGGCGGCGCCTGCGGTACGGGCATCCCAGGCCGCATAAACATCGGCCGGGATCTCGAAGGGCGGATGGGTCCAGCCGATGTAGGCGCGGGCCGCCTCGATCTCGGCGGCGCCGAGCGGCGCGCCGTGGACGTCGTGCCCGCCCTGCTTGTTGGGGGCGCCGGCGCCGATCACGGTCTTGCAGCAGATCAGGCTGGGGCGGCCGGTTTCGGCCTGGGCGGCCTTCAGGGCGGCTTCAATCTCGACCGGGTCGTGGCCCTGGACGTCGCGCACCACGTGCCAGCCGTAGGCTTCGAAGCGCTTCGGGGTGTCGTCGGTGAACCAGCCGCCCACGTGGCCGTCGATGGAGATGTCGTTGTCGTCGTAGAAGGCGATCAGCTTGCCCAGACCCCAGGTGCCGGCGAGGGAACAAGCTTCGTGGGAGATGCCTTCCATCAGGCAGCCGTCACCGAGGAACACGTAGGTGTGGTGGTCGACGACACGGTGGCCGGGCCGGTTGAAGGTGTCGGCGAGGATCTTTTCGGCCAGCGCCATGCCCACGGCGTTGGTGATGCCCTGGCCGAGGGGGCCGGTGGTGGTCTCGACGCCCGGGGTGTAGCCGACTTCCGGGTGGCCCGGGGTCTTGCTGTGGAGCTGGCGGAAGGCCTTGAGGTCGTCGATGGACAGATCGTAGCCGGTGAGGTGCAGCAGGGCATAGATCAGCATCGAACCGTGGCCGTTGGACAGCACGAAGCGGTCACGATCGGCCCAGCGGGGATTGGCGGGGTTGTGGCGCAGATGTCGGCGCCACAGGACTTCGGCGATCTCCGCCATGCCCATCGGGGCGCCGGGGTGCCCGGAATTGGCCTTCTGGACGGCGTCCATGGCCAGCGCACGAATCGCGCCGGTCAGAGGGTTGAAGACAGGCGGCTTGACGTTACGCGTAGAAGACATCGACTGGACCTTCGGCCGGCGGGGCGGCGCGCAAAGACCGCAATTATCGTGGATTTTCCTGTACTTGGATAGAGGCTGCAGGCCGTCGCCCGGGCGTGCGGCGGCGCACGATGGCGAAATGGAAAATACGGCATAATCCGGGCGCCCCTTACATTTCCTTACTTTTGTGATCTTCGCGCGATGGCAGCTTTTCCGCGTGGCCGGCGACCGCTCCTGGCCCTGATCGCCGCCGCGTTGCTGGCAGGCGGTTGCAGCACGACGAAATACACCGTCGATGACGGGCGCAAGGTCAACGAGGCGCTCCTGGCCAACCTGCGTCTGCTGGGCAGCGGCGAGCGCGCCCTGCGTCCGGCCATCGTGCGCTCCGCCGAGTTGAAGGACCCGGACTGCAGCCACCAGTGGGATCTGCCCGTCAGCGTGGCCACCAGCTATGAATGGCCGGAGGATGACCGGGTAGCCTGGGTGCGGGCACTGCAGGTGGACGAGCGCCTCACGGTGGTGGCGGCGGCGCCGGGCTCAGGTTTCCAGGTGGGTGACAAGATCGTCGAGATCGACGGCTACAAGCGCGAGGACAGCAACAAGATGCTGGTCGAGCTGGCCGAGATGCGCGACAACGGCAAGCCCTTTCCGGTGAAGACGGCGGCGGGCCGGACGGTCACCCTCAAACCCGTGCAGGTGTGCCGCGGCTACACCCGCCTCGCGCCGCCCGCCACGCCCGGCTATCAGGATTTCCACTGGCTGATGAGCATCCACCCGCTGCAGGTGTTCATCCCGCCGGTCACGCCGGACGAGGCCCTGTGGATGGTGTTGTGGACTCAGGGGCTGTCCGAAGAGGGCGGCGCGCGGATGAAGACCTATCACTACAGCAAGGAGATCGTGTCCACGCTGTTCGAGATCGCGTCCCTCGCCACCGGCCTCAATGCGGCGGCCCAGGCGGCCAAGGTGGCGGTCAATCAAGCGGCCACCGCTGCCGCGACAGCGGCTGCCAAGTCGGCGAGTGAAGCCGCAGCCAGACAGGCGCTGGAGCAGGCGGCCCGGCAGATCAGTCAGCAGGCCGCCAAGGACTATGCCCAGAAGGTCGGCGAGGAGGTGGCCAAGTCCGTGGGCAGACAGGGCGTCAACGTGCTGCGCGACAGTTTCATGGCACGCATGGGCATGGCGGTGTCGAGCCTGTCCTGGGTGGCGACCACGGTGTTCGACGACGCCGACCGCTGGGCCTATGACCGGATCGCCAAGCTGGGCGGCGACCCCCTGGCCGGCGCCACGCTGCATCAGAAGCTGCTGGACAAGGGGCTGATCCAGAACGCCTTCGTGCTTGAAGAGGAACGCCTGGTGCGCTACGCCGCACTGGCACGTCAGACCCAGCGTGAAGAGATGCTCGCGGCGGTGCTCAAGGGTGCGTCGCTGGAGGCGTTTACGTTGAAGCTGACCGATCTGCCCGAGTCCTCCTCGGAGCCCGCAGCCCTCGAAATGGCCTCCGAAATGGCCGAGCAGGGGCCCGGCGGCACTTCGGGCGGACTGATCGATGCCCTGCTGCGCATGCCCCTCGAATCCGGGGACGATTGACGGAACTGCCATGCCGCTGATGACCCGCCTTACCCCTTTCGCCTTCGCAATGCTCGTGGGCGGATCCCTTGCCCAGGCTCAATCCATGCCGGCGGCCGATGAGCCGTCTGCGGCGGCGCCGGCCGACGCGTGTCCGATCCTGTTGCAGGGGGCCGAAGCGGCGCTGGAGCGCGGGCGCGCCGGCATCGCGGCCAGGGCCTGGAAGGACGCGGCAGCGGTGCTGCGGGAGGCCTCTGCCAGCTTCCTCAAGGTAGCCGCCGGCTGCCCGGCCCTGGCGCCCCAGGCCAACCGGCAGGGCGAAAAGGCGGTGGCGGAGCTCAAGCTGGCGGAAGGGCAGATGTCCCACCACAGCGAATGTCAGCCGCGCCTCGACAAGGCCCTCGACCTGGACATCCGCGCCGCATCGGTGAAGTCTGCGAGCGGCGATCCGGCCGAGATGGAACGGCTGCTCGGCGAATCCGAAGCCCTGTGGCGTGAGGCGGTCAGCCTGTGCCTGTCGCCCCACCGGGAAAAGGCGGAGCGCAGCCTGGCCGCCACGGTGCGTGCCCGCGCCGCCAACGCCGAGCTGCTCAGCGCCGGGCCGGCCTGCGATGGGGCGTGGAAGAACGCCACGACCCTGGTGGACCTGGCCAAGGCGGCGTGGAAGGACAAGCGCTGGGACGATGCGGGCATGCTCTACAGCAAGGCTGCGCTGGCCTGGGAGGGGGCCGCCGACAAGTGTTCCGGCAACCGTCAGCAACTGGCCCAGCGCAAGATCGAACAGACTCAGACCGACGCCCACAACGCGGAGTTCTGCGGCCCCCTGTGGGACGCCGCGACCGAGCAGTCCCAGCGCGTCAAGGCCGCCGGGACCAGCGCCGCCCTGGCCGAGCGGGACCAGCTCTCGATCCGGGCCGAGGTGGCCTGGCGCGACGCTGCGGCCCAGTGCCGCGGCGCGCCGCAGAATCTCGCCCGTTCCAACGCCGATGCCCTGGCGCGGGAGCGCGGCGCGCCGCTGCCCCCCAATGCGATGGCCCAGTACGGGCGCAA
>DAOQMM010000016.1:5781-44702 GCA_035335645.1 Rhodocyclaceae bacterium
CGCGGGAGCGCGGCGCGCCGCTGCCCCCCAATGCGATGGCCCAGTACGGGCGCAAGCTGCCGGTAGCCGGGAGCGCTGCGGCCGTCGCACCGGCGTCGGTGCCCGTGGCGGGTGCGGCGGGGGCGACTGCGCAGGTCGCGAGCCTCGCCGTAACGCCGCCGCTGCCCACGCGCCCGGCACCCAGGGACGAGCCCGCTCGGCCCGTCGTCGTGGCGCCGCCACCCGCGAAGCCCGACACCCGCAGCGAGCCCGTGGCGGCGAAGCCGGCCGCTGCGCCGGCGCCGGCCGAGCCCACCGTGATCGTGGCGGGCGATACCACCTACCGGGGCGCCTTCGTCGCCGATCAGGCGGCCGCTGGCGCGGTGTCCGGCAGTGGCTCGGTGGAGTGGGCCAACGGCGAGCGTTACACCGGCTCCCTGGTGGGCGGACGCAAGCAGGGTCGCGGGCGCTTCGACTGGGTCGGCGGCCAGTGGTACGAAGGGGAGTGGCAGGACGATCGGGCCACCGGTCAGGGCGTGATCCAGTTCGTCGGCGGCAACCGCTACGAAGGCGGCGTGGTGGATGGGGAGCCCCAGGGGCGCGGCACACTGATCTTCGCGTCGGGCGACCGCTACACCGGCGACTTCGTGCGCGGGGTGTTCCACGGCCAGGGCACCTACGCCTGGAAGAACGGCAACCGCTACGAAGGGGCCTGGAACCTGGGCCGCAAGCACGGCCCGGGACGCCTGATGTGGGCGGTCGGTGGCGGCTGGGAGGGCGAGTTCCGCGACGATCAGAAGACCGACGCGGGGCGCGACATCACCGTGGCGGCGGCACCGCGCTGAGCTTCAACCGGTGCCTTACACCCACTGGCGGCGGCGTTCCATCAGCTTCCAGATGAGGGGGGTGATGATCAGCTGCATCGCCAGATCCAGCTTGCCGCCCGGCACCACGATGGTGTTGGCGCGGGACATGAAGCTGTCGTGGATCATGCGCAGCAGGTAGGGGAAGTCCACGCCGCGGGGGTCGCGGAAGCGGATGATCACCATGGATTCGTCGGCGGTGGGAATGTCCCGCGCGATGAAGGGGTTGGAGGTGTCCACCATGGGCACCCGCTGGAAGTTGATGTGGGTGTGGGTGAACTGGGGCACGATGTAATGCACGTAGTCGTGCATGCGCCGCAGGATGGTGTCCTGCACCGCTTCCATGGAATAGCCGCGGGTGCGCGTGTCCCGGTGGATCTTCTGGATCCATTCCAGGTTGGTGATGGGGGCGACGCCGATGAGCAGGTCGGCATGACGGCAGGTGTTCACCTTGTCGGTCACCACCGCGCCGTGCAGCCCCTCATAGAACAGGCAGTCGGTGTCCGGTGGCAGGTCTTCCCAGGGGGTGAAGCTGCCCACCTTGAGGCCGCGGCGGGCGGCTTCCTCGACGCTGTGGAGGTAATGGCGGCGCTGGCCGGAGCCGGATTCGCCATAGGTGCGGAACAGGTTTTCCAGTTCTTCGAAGAGGTTGGCTTCCGGTCCGAAGTGACTGATGCCCCGTTCGCCCCGGTTTTCCGCGTCGGTGATGAGCGCGCTGATCTCTTCTCGGGTGTAGCGGTGGTAGCTGTCACCCTCGATGATGGCGGCGTTGACCTTCTCGCGCCAGAAGATGGCCTCAAAGGTGTGC
Organism: Rhodocyclaceae bacterium; assembly: GCA_035335645.1. Classification (GTDB taxonomy): domain Bacteria; phylum Pseudomonadota; class Gammaproteobacteria; order Burkholderiales; family Rhodocyclaceae; genus Zoogloea. The sequence continues at coordinate 7,432 of DAOQMM010000016.1, forward strand.
CTGACCGTAGTGGTGCCTGCGCCGGACGAGCCGGTCACCACGATGATGGGGTGCTTCATCGACATGGTCGCATCCTGAAAGTGAGTAGTTTTGGAGCAGGGCACGGGGCCATGGCCTGTTCCAAAAGTACTCCCTGCAAGCGTCGTGCCGATGTCAGGCGTGGGCGTGCAGCCAGGTCCGCCATTGTTCGAACAGGGCCGGGCTGGCGGCGGAGATCACCGAGCGCTTGATGGCCGGCCCGGCGGTCAGCGGCGTGCCGCCCAGAGAACTGTAGCAGCCGCCGGCTTCTTCGAGGATCAGGCGGCCGGCCGCGTAATCCCACAGCATCTGGCCGCCGTGAATGTACACGTCGAGCCGGCCGGCGGCCACGTAGCACCATTCCAGGGCGCTGGAGCCGAAATTGCGCTGGGAATAATACGGCGGGCGTACGGCCAGTTCGTCACCCAGGTGATGGCTGATGCGCTTGAAGTCCACGCCGGCGACGGCGTCCTTAAGGCGCTCGGTGGGCTGGCGCAGGGGCAGGGACACGTCGTTGAGCCAAGCGCCGGCGCCGCGCCCGGCGTAAAAGGCTTCGTCCGTCACCGGGTTGTACACGACGCCCAGCTGGGTCTTGTGGTCCACCAGATAGGCCACCGCGACGCCGAAGAAGGGAATGCCGTTGGCGAAGTTGGTGGTGCCGTCGATGGGGTCGATCACCCACAGGCCGGCCTTGCCCGCGTGCCACACGCGGCCCTGTTCCTCGGCGGTCATCTCCTCGCCCAGTACCGGCGCGGCGATGAGGTGGGGCAGGCGCTCCTCCAGGGCCGCCTGGGCGGCCAGATCGGCTTCGGTGAGCACGCTGCCGTCGGCCTTGTGTTCACGCACGGCGCGCAGGTAGCGCGGCAGAATCACGTCACGGGCCATCGCGCGGACGAGATCGGCCAGGGCGCGGGCATGTTCGAGGCGTTGGGTGCTGGTCACGGGGCGCTCGGCCTCCACTTGATGGAACAGCCGATGCTTGCGGTCTGGTCCCGCGGGCCTTCGCCGCTGCGGGCCACCTGCGCCATGGCTTCGAAGAGTTCGCGGCGTGTATCGGACGGGGCGGGCTGCCTGCCCGAGGCGTCGAGGCGGCCCCGGTACTGGAGCTTCAGATCCCGGTTGAAGCCGAAGAAGTCCGGCGTACACACGGCACCGTAGGCCCGCGCCACGTCCTGCGAGGCGTCGAGGAGGTAGGGAAAAGGGAAGTCCTGTTCGACGGCGATGCGCTGCATGGCTTCCCAGGAGTCCTCGGGGTAGTCGGCCGGATCGTTGGCCATGAGGGCAACGCTGCCGACGCCCAGGCCTGCAAGCTCACGGCAGTCGCGCAACAGGCGCGGCAGGATGGCCTTCACGTAGGGGCAGTGGTTGCAGATGAACATCACCAGCAGCCCGGCCGGGCCGCGGCAGGAAGCGAGGCTGTGGGTGCGGCCATCCACGCCCGGCAGGGCGAAATCGGGGGCCGACCAGCCGAAATCGCAGACGGGAGGGGAGAGGCTGACCATGTTCTTCGTTTCAATCCCGTGAAGGGGCGTGGATTTGCGGATAATAGCATGATGAATCCGCGCTTCTTCTGCCCCGACGGGCTGCAGCCCGACTCCGAGATGATCCTGCCCGCGGCCGTCGCCCATCATGCCGAACGGGTGCTGCGGCTGGCGGTCGGCGAAGGCGTGACGCTCTTCGACGGCCGTGGCGGCGAGTGCGATGCCGTGCTCGTCGCGCTGGGACGTCAGCCGCTGGCGCGCCTCGGGCCGCGGCGTGCGGTGGAGCGGGAGTCGCCCCTGGCGATCACCCTCGTGCAGGCCCTGGCGGCCGGCGACAAGATGGACTGGGTGGTGCAGAAGGCGGTGGAGCTGGGTGTCGCGGCGATCCAGCCGGTGGCGGCGGAGCGCTCGGTGCTCAAGCTGGCCGGCGAGCGGGCGGCCAAACGCGTCGCCCACTGGCAGCAGATCGTCGTGTCGGCCTGTGAGCAGTCGGGACGCAACCGGGTGCCGGAGGTGGCGGAGATCCTGCCCCTGGCGCGCTGGCTGGGTACGCCGTTCGCGGGGCGGCGTCTGATTCTGGCGCCAGGGGACGCAGGCGCCCTCGTGCGCATGGCGCCGCCGGACGGCCCGCTGGCCGTGCTGGTGGGGCCGGAAGGGGGCTGGTCGCCGGCCGAACTGGGGCTTGCGATGCGCGCTGGCTGCGAGCCGCTGGCCCTGGGGCCGCGGGTCTTCCGTAGCGAGACGGCGGGCCTGGCGGCGCTGGCAGCGCTGCAGACCCTGTGGGGCGATTTTCCGGGAGGCTGAGATGTTCGAATCCGCGGAGCTGGGACACAAGCTGTCCAAGGCCGAGTACGCCGAGATCGAGCCGGTGCTGCGTACCGAGCTCCTCGAAACCCAGCTCGATCTGCTCGACAAGAAGGATTTTGCCGCGGTGGTGCTGATCAACGGCATTGACGGCGCCGGGCGTGGCGAGACGGTGAATCTGCTCAACGAATGGATGGACCCGCGCCACATCGAGGTCCACGCCTTCGATCGGCCCACCGACGAAGAGCGCGAGCGGCCTTTCCTGTGGCGCTTCTGGCGCGCTCTGCCGCCCCGCGGCAAGATCGGGATCCTGTTCAACAACTGGTATTCCGAGCCCCTCGGCGATCGCGCCTTCGGGCGCATCAAGAAGGCCCGGCTCGACCAGCGCCTGTCGGAGTTCAACCGCTTCGAGGCCATGCTGGCGGCCGAGGGCGTGGTGCTGGTCAAGTTCTGGTTCCACCTGTCGCGGGACGGCCAGAAGAAGCGCCTCAAGGCCCTGGAGGCCAACCCGGCGACCCGCTGGCGGGTGCGCGCCTCGGATCGGCTGGTCTATGACCATTACGACCGCTACCGGGCGACCGCCGAGCACGTGCTGCGACGGACCAGTACGGCCCATTCCCCGTGGGTGATCGTGGACGGGTCCGATCCCCAATATCGGGCGGTGTTCGTCGGGCGGACCCTGCTGCACCGTCTGCAGGCCCACCTGGAGCACGTGCGCAAGGGCTATCGCGCCCGCTTGGTCAGCGCGCCCTTGGTGGCGGCCGCCGACCGGCGCACCCTGCTCAACGCCCTGGCGCTGGATCAGCCCATGGAGCGCAAGGCCTACGAGGCCCAGCGCGAGGCCCTGCAGGGACGTCTGTCCCTGGCCCTGCGCCGGCGCGGCTTTACCCAGCGCAGTCTGGTGCTGGTCTTCGAGGGCATGGACGCGGCTGGCAAGGGGGGGGCGATCCGCCGTGTGACGCAGGCGCTCGACACCCGTCAGTACCACGTGATCCCCATCGCCGCGCCCAGCGACGAGGAACGCGCCCAGCCCTACCTGTGGCGCTTCTGGCGGCGCCTGCCGCGGCGCGGCAGGGTGGCGATCTTCGACCGTTCCTGGTACGGCCGCGTGCTGGTGGAGCGGGTCGAGGGCTTCTGCACGGAGGCCGACTGGATGCGTGCCTACGCCGAGATCAACGACTTCGAGGACCAGCTCGTCAGTCACGGCGCCCTGGTCGTGAAGTTCTGGCTGTCGATCAGCGCCGACGAGCAGCTGCGCCGCTTCAAGGCCCGCGAGGAGGCGGCCTTCAAGCGCTACAAGATCACCCCGGACGATTGGCGCAACCGGGAGAAGTGGCCGCTCTACGAGCCGGCGGTGTGCGACATGATCGACCGCACCAGCACTGAGAACGCGCCGTGGACCCTGGTGGAGGCCGACAACAAGTACTTTGCGCGCCTGAAGATCCTGCGCACCATCGTCGAGACCGTGGAACGCAGCCTGAAGGCCTGACGGCGCGGCTACAATGATGGTCAGCCCGCCGTGCATCCCCAGGACACGGTCCGCCTCCCTGTTCTGCCTTCTGGAATGCCCGTGACAGTGCCCCAATCCGTTCCCGCCGCCGTCCCCGATCCCGGCCTCTCGCAACGCTTCGTCGCCTGGGTGCGCGCAGCTGCGCCCTACATCCACGCGTTCCGCGGCAAGACCTTCGTACTGGGTTTCGGTGGCGAGGTGGCGGCGGGCAGCCTGGCCCAGACCCTGGCCTACGACTGCAACCTGCTGGCGGCCCTCGGCGTGCGTCTGGTGCTGGTCCATGGCGCGCGCCCGCAGATCGAGGCGGAGCTGGCCCGTCGCGGCTTGCAGCCCCGCTACCACAAGGGCCTGCGCGTCACCGATGCGGACGCCATCGAATGCGTGAAGGCGGCCATGGCGGTGACCCGCATCGAGGTGGAGGCGCTGCTCTCCCAGGGCCTGCCCAACACGCCCATGGCCGGCAGCTTCATGCGCGTGACCGGCGGCAACTTCGTCACCGCCAAGCCTGTGGGGGTGGTGGATGGGGTCGATTACGGTTTCACCGGTGCCGTGCGCAAGGTGATTGCCGAGGAGATCGAGGCCGACCTGGATCAGCAGAACGTGGTGCTCATGTCACCGCTGGGCGTGTCGCCGGCGGGGGAGATCTTCAACATGAGCATGGAGGCGGTGGCCGAGGCCGTCGCCATCGCCCTCAAGGCCGAAAAACTGATCTATCTGTGCGATGCGCCGGGGCTGCTGGACGAGGGCGGTGGGCTCATCGAGGCGATCACCGCGGACGACGCGGAGGCCATGCTGAAGGCCGGCAAGGGCCTCACCGAGGATCTGGACCTCTACCTGCCCTGCGCCATCCGTGCGGTGCGCAAGGGCGTCGGGCGTGCCCATCTGATCGACCGGGACAAGGACGGCGGCCTGCTGCTGGAGTTCTTCACGCCCCAGGGCGTCGGCACCGTGCTGACGCGCGATCCCCTCTTCCGCCTGCGCGAGGCGACCATCGAGGACGTGGGGGCCCTGGGCAGCATGATCGCGCCGATGGAGGCCGACGGCACCCTGGTGCGTCGCAGCCGCGAACGCCTGGAGCAGGAAATCGAGCGCTTCACGGTCGTGGAATACGACGGGGTGCTGGTGGGGTGTGCCGCACTCTATCCCTTCATCGACGACCGGGCGGCCGAGATGGCCTGCGTGGCGGTGGTGCCCGAGCATCGCCGCGCCGGGCTGGGCGAGATGCTGCTCAAGCGCATCGAGGCTCGCGCCCGGGCGCTGGGCGTCGAGCGCCTGTTCGTGCTCACCACGCGCACCTCCGACTGGTTCCGGGAGCGGGGCTTCCGTGCCATGCCACCGGAGGAACTGCCGCGTCAGAAGCGTGAAATGTACGACGTGGAACGCCGTTCCAAGGTGTTCATGAAGGCACTCTGAGGCACGGATCGGTCATGTCTGCCATCTGTTCCCGGATCTGCGCCCTCCGCTGGCGGCAGGTCGGGGCCGCCGTCGTTCCGTCCTTGTGGGCGGGGGGCGCGATGGCCGCAGAGGCCTGGCCCGGTGGCTCGCTGCCGGCGCTCGCGGTGGTGCCGGCGCTGGCTGCCGCGGCTCTGTGGGCGTGCGTCCTGTGGCGGCGTATCCGCGCGCTGGAAGCGACCCGCCTGGACCCGCCTGTGCCGGTTGAGCCGGCGTCCCGCACGGGACTCCCGGTGGCGTCCCCTGCCGCCGGACCGTGGGAGCATTACTTTGCGCTGGCGGCGGACTCGGGCCATGTGCTGGAGGGGCTGATCGACACGCGGGGGCGTCTCTACTGGGTCAGCCCGGCCTTCGAGCGCTTTGCCGGCCATGCGGTGGAGGATGTGCTGGCGGCGCCCGACTTCGTCGAACTGATCATCTATGAGCGGGACCGTCGCTATGTGCGCGAGCAGACCACCCAGGTGCTCAGCACCGGCCGGCCGGCCGATTTCGAGACCCGCGTGCTGACGCGGGAGGGCGCCCTGCGCTGGGTGACCTGCCACTGGCACGCGGTGCGGGACGAGGCGGGCGTGGTGCAGGGCATCCGTGCCACCGGTGACGACATCCAGGCGCGCAAGGAGGCGGAGTTCAAGCTCCTTGAGACCGTTGCGGCCCTGCGTCGCGCCCAGGCTCTGTCCGAGCACTATCTGCGCCGCAGCAACGAAGAACGCTCGCGCCTGTCGGCCCTGCTCGACGTGGTGGAGGCGGGCATCCTGTTCATGGATCCGGACCACCGCGTGGTGTATTGCAACCGGGCACTGTGCGAGATCTGGAAAGTGGCCGAGGGCGAGAGCATCGTCGGTGTGCGCGACGTGGTCCTGCAGCAGCATGCGGTGACCCTGCTGACCGATCCGCCGGGCTATCTGCGCCACGTGGCCGGCGTGCTCGGCTCCCGTGAGGCCAGTGCACCCTTCGAGCTGCATTTCAGCGACGGACGGACGGTCAATGAATTCTCCCGTGTGGTGTTCGGGGACGACGGGGCGCGGGCGATCGGTCGCATCTGGGTGTATGAGGACGTGACGGAGCGCCGTCGCGTGGCCTTGCAACTGCTCAATCTCGCCGAACGCGACCCCCTGACCAACCTCTACAATCGCCGCCGTTTTCATGAAGAGCTCGAGCGGATGCTTGGCGACGCCCGTCGCCGCGGCGATGATGTGGGGCTGCTGGTGCTGGATCTGGACGGCTTCAAGCCGGTCAACGACGCCTTTGGCCATCAGGCGGGCGACCAGGTGCTGACCGGGCTCGCCCAGGCGGTTGCCGCCGTGGTGAGGCGCAACGAGATGTTCTTCCGTCTGGGTGGAGACGAGTTCGCGATCCTGGTGCCCTCGGCCGATGTGCAGGGGCTGGCCGGGCTGGCGCGGCGGGTGGGAGCGTGCATCGCAGCCCTGCGGTTCGATTTCGGTGGCAGCGCGGTGGGTGTCACCGCCAGCATCGGCATTGCCTGGAGCGGACTCAGCGGCACCGACGCCGAGGCGCTGGTCGGGGCGGCGGACCGGGCCATGTACCGGGCCAAGGCGCAGGGCGGCAATCGCTCGGAGGTGGCAGCGGCGGCGGAGGGCAATGATCCTGAAGTGGGCGCTGAGCCGGGCTTGGGCTAGAATCGTCCGGCAAGCCGGCGCGCGTGTGGCGGTGCCGGATTCCTAACTGAGAGGTGATGCATGGTCAGGATGGTCAATTGTGTGAAGCTCGGCCGTGAGGCCGAAGGGCTGGATATGCCGCCATTGCCCGGTGATCTGGGCAAGCGCGTGTACGAGAACGTTTCCAAGGAAGGCTGGCAGCAATGGGTGCGGCATCAGACCATGCTGATCAATGAGAATCGTCTCAATCTGATGGACACGCGGGCCCGCAAGTACCTTGCGGAGCAGATGGAGCGCTATTTCTTCGCCGGCGGGGCGGACCAGATCGGTGGTTACGTGCCGCCCAAGCCCTGAATCCGGCGGTTTACGGCAACGGACGGCCCTGCGGGGCCGTTTCTTTTTGGTGGCGGGCGTGGTCTTCGAGGCTGTACAGCCAGGCAAGCAGTTCCGCGACCGCCACGTAAAGTTCAGGCGGAATGCGGGCGTCCAGGTCCACCTGCATCAGCAGGGCGACCAGTTCCGGGCTTTCATGCACATAGACGCCGGCTTCGCGGGCGCGGGCGATGATTTCTCCGGCGATCAGGCCGCGTCCCTTGGCCACGACACTTGGCGCACCATTGCCGGCGTTGTACGCCAGGGCAACGGCTTCGGCGCGGGGGATTTCGGGCTGGGCGGGGCCGTTCATGCCGGTTCCCGCTGTTCGGTCGAGACGCCGGTCAGAGGCAGGTTGGCGGCGGCAAGGGCTTCGGCAAGGCGCGGCTGTCCGGCACGCAGGGCCGCGACCGTGTCGGCGCTGTCACCTGTCAGGCGCAGTGCGACCCCGGCAGGGGTGAGGTGCAGGCGGGCCTCCACGCCACCCAGGGTGGGCAGGCTGAGGCGCAGGGTGGTGTTCCAGGTGGGCGCCGGGTCGTCGTCGGCACGGGGGCCATCGCGGGCGGGGTCCTCAATTTCCCATTCCATGGTCTGACCTGGCCAGATCTGTCCCTGCCAGACGAGGTGCTGGGTGGCGAGGGCATCGAGTTGCTGATGGACCACCGGGAGCAGACGGTCGGGGATCTGGGTGGTGGCGCCGGGCTGGGCGGCTTCGGGGAGGGCGGCGGTGCCTGTCTGCAAGGCCGTGGTGGGCGCAGCGGACGGGGCCGCCGGCCGCCCCTGGGGCTCCCGCGTCAACTGGGCCATGTCGACCTGGCCGGCGAGCCAGCGCGCCTGGTGGGATTCATAGAACAGGCCGCTGTCGCCAAGCGCTGCGCCCAGACGTTGGGCGAGCAGGTCGGTGTCACCGGGCCCCGGAGGCGAGGCCAGCACGGGTTGGCCGCCATTGAGGCTGGCGGCCTGGGCGGGTGGCTGACCGGTCAGGAGAAAGCTGATGAGGCGCCCGGCCTGGCTCAGGGCGGTGCCGGTCTGGGCGCCGGGCAGGGCGGTGCTGCCTGCCTGGGTGGCGAACACGGCGGCCGGCGTGACGTGACTGACCACGAGTTCCAGAGTGTCGCCGGGCGTGGCGGTCTGGGGCAGGGCGAGGGTGACGCTGCGGCCCTCGACGAGGGCCTTGAAGGTGTTGTCGGGACCGCTCTGCTGGAGGCGGGCCACGATGCGCTGACCCGGCAGGAAATCGGGCAGATTGGCCGGCACCTCACGGACACGTGCGAGCGGCGCCACCGTGGGCTCGCCGGAGAAGAAGCTCGCCTCCGTGAGCATCCGCAAGCGGGCGGCGAGGTCGCTGGGGATCATGGCGCCGAGGGAGCGATGACGGACGGGACCCTGCGCCCCGCCCTGTGAACCGCGTCAGCGGTCGAGCTTGTCGTAGGCGGCGCGGACAGCCCGTTCGCGGGATTGCCCGGTCAGCATCTGGCGGACGTTGTCGAGCCAGGGCTCGGTGTGGACGCGGATCTCCTTGTCGTCGTCGAGGATGCGCCGGATCAGGTCGATGCGCCGGCTACGCTCGGACTCGGACATGCGACGCCGGGACGGGGAGCCCAGGGCCTCCTCGACGCCGATGCGGTCCCGCAGGGACGCAACCTTTTTTTCGAGGCGGGTGAGCCGGTCCCAGTCGTTGTGCCGGGCGGCATCCACCATCTCGTTGGAGTAGGTGCTCATTTCTTCCAGGAGTGCAAGGGAACTCATGGGGTGGGGTCTCCGGGGTCACGCGATCCTGCCGGTCGGCTCTCCGGAGCCGGTCTGGAGATCGCTGCTGACGGGTGGAATTGTAAACATGAATCCTGAAGCGGTGCTTACATGCTGCCGTCCGTGCCGGGGCCGATCTCGGCCCACGCGCTCTTGAGCTCGGACAGGAGCTTGGTGACCTCGTCCAGCGCCGGCCGGCTGTTGTGCAGGTTGGCGTAGAGGAGACGATGGGTCATGTAGTCGTAGAGGGCGCCCAGGCGGGCGGCCAGTTCGCCGCCGGCTTCATAGTCCAGGCTGACCTTGAGGCCGTTGGTGATGATCTCGATGGCTTTCGAAACGGCTGCGCCCTTGCCCGGTACATTGCCGGATTCCATGGCCGCAGCGGCGGCGCCAACCTGAAGCAGGGCGCCGTCGAAAAGCATGAGGATGAGCTGGTGGGGGTCTGCTGTGGAAACTCCGGTTTCCACGCCGACGCTCGCGTAGGCGTCGGCTCTGCGGGCAGCGAGGCCAAAGGACATCACAATCTCCGTTCGGGCTGGCGGGGTGCGCGCATGCGCTTATTTGCTCTGATTGGCCAGCAGGGTGAGCTGCTGGGTGAGATAGGTGCTGGTGGTGGTCATGCTGCTCATGGCCGTGTCGAGCGCCGTGAATTGGGATCGATAGTTGGCTTCGATCCGCGTCAGGCGTACGTTCATCGAATCGATCTGGTTGCCGATGCTCTTGATGGAGGCGTTCAGCCCATTGGTGCGCGATGCGATCACGCCGTTGGTGCCCAGCAGGTTGGTGGTTGTGGTCTTCAGCGCGCTGCCGTAATTGGCGATGACGGTTGCGGTCGCCACGTAGTCCTTGCTGGCCGCCGTCGCGAATTTGGCGGTGTCGAAGGCCAGGCTGCCATCGCGCTGGAAGCTGACACCGATGTCGCTCAGCAGTTTGATGTTGGCGTTGCCCGACGAGAGGGTCGGTGTGCCCGTGAGGGCGGCGCGGACCTGGCTCTGGATGCTGCGCAGGGACGAGTCGCCATTGAGGATGGCGGCGGACTTGGTGGTGGCATCGTAGGCGCCGAGGCTCTTGATGGAGCTGTTGAGGCTGTTGTAGGCGTTGACGAAGGCGGTGACCTTGCCCTGCAGGTCGCTGTTGTTGCGTGCGACCGTCAGGGTGGTGCTGCCTGTCTTGGTGAGGTTGAGGGTGACCCCGTCGATGGCATTGGTGACCGTGTTGCCGCTGGTGGCGATCGACACGCCCTGGATCTTCACGACCGCGTCGGTGGCCGCCTGGGTCTGGGTGAAGGCGCTGGCCGCGGCAATCGGCGAGCCGGGGGCCGACGCGTCGATGAAGCTGGCGTCACCGGAGATCGTGACTGCGTTGGCGGTGCCGCCGTTGGTGGCGGAGAGCAGCAGGTTCTGCTTGCCGTCCGTGCCCGTGACGATGGTTGCGCCGACACCGGCGTTGGCGCTGTTGATCGCGTCGCGGACGCCGGCCAGCGTGTTGGCGCTGCTGTTCAGGGTGACGTTGGTGGCCGTCGAGCCGACGGTGAAGGTCAGCGTTTTGGTGCTGGCACTGCCGAAATCGATGACCGGGTCGGTCGATGCGTAGGTTTTGCCCAGGGCCAGCTGCTGATTGGTGGCGAGTGAGGTGACGTTGACGGAGTAGGTGCCGGCCACGGCGGAAGCGGTGGCGGTGGCAGATCCTATCGTGGTGTCGGCAAGTGTTGCCGTATAGGCGGCAAATGCTGCCGTCGGGGACTGCCCGATTGCCGGGGTGAGCGCTGCTGCGGCGCTCTGCAGCGTTGCCAGATTGCTCTTGAGGGTGCCGATGGCGGAGATCTTCGACTGGTCTTTGTTCTGCAGGGTCTGGAGCTGCGTGAGCGGCTGCTTTTCGACCGACATGAGCGACGTGACGATCGAGTTGACGTCGAGTCCGGAGCCGAGCCCTGCAGAGGAGATGCTAGCCATGATGGCCCCCTGTAATGCCTGTGAACACGCTGTTTCTCTTACGTCCCGCGAGGCTGAAACTTGAGCGGAAACGCACCAGTCGAGAAGTAGCAGGCTCCATGCCAGATGCACGAACCCGCGAAAAAATCCCACCGCGAGGGTGGGATCGGCGATGCCCGGCGCGGAGGTGGATGCCTCAGGCCTGTTGCTTGACCAGCAGGCCCTGCAGTTTGTCCAGGGCCTTGGCGATGGCCATGACTTCCTCGGACGGGATCTGGCGGATCACCTTCTTCGACTCGGTGTCGACCACCTTGACGACGGTCATGCCGCTGTCTTTGTCGATGGAGAACTGGAGGCTCTGGGCGGTCTGCTTGATGACGTCCTGGATCTGTTTGACGGCCTGATTGAGCTGCTCCGGGGTCGGCGGCGCGGCGGGGTTCTGGGTGGCGTCCCTGACAGCCTGGACGTCGCCGGGGGCGGTGGGGGCGTCCGCCTTCCGGATCGCCCCCTGGGCGCCGGGTGTCGACTGGACGGGAGGCGTGTAAGGCTGGGTGCTGGCCCCGCCGACCGGTTGGATGCTCATGATCTTTTCCCCCGAGATGTGCAGACGGCGCCGCGCCGGTTCCGGCGGCGGCGCCCGCTGCGGCGAATTTCAATTCCGCGCTTACTTGAGCAGCGACAGCACGTTGTTGGGCATGCTGTTCGCCTGGGCCACCATCGCCGTACCGGCCTGTTGCAGGATCTGGGCGCGGGTCATGTTGGCGGTTTCCTGGGCGAAGTCGGCGTCCATGATGCGGCCGCGGGACGACTTGGCGTTTTCCGACGCAACGGACAGGGTCTGCACGACGGAACTGAAGCGGTTCTGCACGGCACCCCAGGTGGCGCGGGAGGTGTTCAGCGAGTCGATGGCGGCGTCGATGGCGGAGATCGCAGCGGTGGCGCCCGAAGAGGACGAACCCGAGATGCTGCTACCGCTCAGGGCGCCGGCCGTGGTGGTGCCGAAGGTCGCCGACGCCAGGGAGCCTGCCGTGGTCACCGAAATCTGGTCCGTGCTGGCGGTGCCCGCGCCGACCTGGAAGGTGAAGCTGGCGGTGAAGGTCAGGATGTTCTGACCGTTGAACTGGGTGCCGGAGACAACCCGCGCGATTTCCTGGTTCAGCTGCTGGAATTCGGCATCCAGGTTGGTCCGGTCGCCGCTGGTGTAGGTACCGTTGGCGGACTGGACCGCGAGTTCGCGCATCCGTTGCAGGTTGTCGGTGATCGCCTGCATGGCGCTGTCAGCCGTCTGGCCCATGGAGATGCCGTCGTTGGCATTGCGGATCGCCACGTCGAAGCCCTTGGCCTGCGCGTTCATGCGGTCGGCAATGGCGAGACCGGCGGCGTCGTCCTTGGACGTATTCACGCGCAGGCCGGAGGACAGGCGCTGAACCGATGTCGCCAGACTGGATTGGGACATGGAAAGATTCCGCTGCGCATTCAGCGACATGGAATTCGTGTTGATTGTGGCAGCCATTTTGGTTCTCCTTAATTCCGTTCAATTCAAGATAAGCGTTTAGGCTTAACTTTGGTTCGCCTTGCCCGGTGTGTGTAAGGCAACCGCCGTTGAGTTGATTAACGGGGCCACAAGGAAATACTTTAGAAATTTCTTGACTTTTACAATTTGATGTGTTTTGCGGTGTTCTCGGCGGATTACCGCTTGGCTTGTGATAGCGGCGCATTCCGAGGAAGCTTTAGCGTGCAAAGCACGCGCCAGCGTGGGTTTTCCACGGGTTGATCACAGGCTTTCAGGACACATGCACGTGAGGCTTCAGGGTCCGTAGGCGGCAAACCAGCGTGCCGTGTGGTTCTCGAGGACATAGCCCTCGCGAACCCAGCGCTGCAGGGCGAGGCCCGCGGCCTTGAGGGCGGCGGGTTCCGCAATCTGTTCCCGGATGGTCCGGATCCAGAGGTCCGGGTCGTTGGGAAGGCGGGTGACCGGTGCATTCTGGTACGGGTAGATGTCGGTGCAGATCACCGGCCAGCCCATTGCGCCGTATTCAAGCAGGCGCAGGTTGCTCTTGGCCTCGTTGAAGGGATGGACGTCGAGGGGGGCGATGGCCAGATCCAGATCGAGGCGGCTCAGGGCGCGGGGGTAGGCCCGAAAATCCAGCTCGAACCCATGGGCTTCGTGGACGAAGCCGCGAATGGGTTCCGGGCACATGCCCATGAAGATCCAGTCGACCTCGTCGGCCAGGGCTTCGACCACCTTGTAGATGAGCTCCAGGTCTCCCTGGTGCTGCTGGGCGCCGGCCCAGCCCACGCGGGGCTTCGTGCGAGGCCGGCCGGGGGGCGCCACGTCGCCCCACAGGGACCACTCGAGGCTGTTGGGCATGACGAGGATGTCGTCGATCATGTCGGCGCACAGATCGGCCAGCGGCTGGGTGCTGACCACCAGGCGGTCCATGAAGGACAGCACCCGGCGCAGGCGCTGGCGCCCATCCTTGTAGCCGGACTTGTAGAGCGGATGCTTGCGCGGCAGGTTGGTGACCAGGTCATCCATCGTGAGGATTCGGCGGACCTTGGGCAGAAAGCGCGCGTAGTGTTCGAGGGCGTCGCTCTGGGTGTCTTCGAGGGGCTGGTGGAGGATCAGGACGTCTGGATCGGCTCGGGCCACCTCGACGGGCGACAGGATGCGCATCGTGAACGGCTTGGGCGGCTCGCAGATCATGGTCTGGGCGAGGCCGGCCTGACCGATGACACGGAGGGGCGCGCGCAGCCGGAATTCCCCGGCACCGCCGGGCACCGGGCAGGCGAGGATGCGCGGGCGGTCATGGAAGTGGGGATCCCAGTCCATGGGGGCTACGTGTTCCGGCTTGAAGGGGAAGGACAGGCTGAGGTGGCGGTTATAGGCCGGATCGCTGACCAGGCGTGGCATCCATCGCGCGAGCAGGGTCTGGTTTGCCTCCTGGGCGGCGATCAGGTCGGTGAGCTTGCCTTCGAGGCGGCGCTGGCGCGCGACGACGGAGGCGCCTGCGTAGTGAACCAGCGCGGCGTAGGGCGTCCAGACAATCTTGTGACCCTGGGCTGTGGCCCGCAGGCACAGGTCGAGGGCGCCGTAGAGGAGCGGAAACCGTTCCGCATCGAAGCCGTTCAGTGACGTGAGCACGGCGCGTTTCACCAGCAGCGCGGAGCCGCTTGCCGCGCTGACGTTCTGGTCGCACAGGGCGCGGCCCATGTAGCCGGGGTCGGTCAGTCCGAGCTGGTTGTCCCAGGGGTTGCCGGTGGTGCCGTGCATGCCGAGGATCCACACGCCCTGCTGAACCTTGGCGGTTTCCGGGTAGGTCAGGCGGGGGGCCACGATGCCGACTTCCGGGCGCTGGGCAATGGCCACGAGGCGGTCGAGCCAGTCGTCCTGGACGATGTGGAGGTCGTTGTCGAGGAACAGCAGGAAGTCGCCTTCGGCCACCGCCGCGCCGGCATTGGCGCAGGCCGACCAGCTGAATTCGCCCGGCTGGCGCAGGATCCGGGTGCGCACCCGGGCGTGGCGACCGGCGAGGGCGGCGAGATAGTCCAGCGTGTCCGGATCGACGCTGTCGTTGTCGACGATGATCAGTTCATAGGGGCGGTAGCGCGTGCGCTCTTCCAGGCTCTCGATGAAGGGGCGCAGGTATTCGACCTTGTCCCGGGTGGGGATGATGATGCTGACGAGGGGGGATTCCGCCCAGCGGCAGATGACGCGCCGCGTGCCGTAGCCGGCGCCGTCGAGGACTTCGGCATCGAGGCCGCGGCGGAGCAGATGGGCCTGGACGGCGGCCTTTTCCGCTTCGGGCTGCATGGCGCGCACGGAGGCCCGCGGCAGATGGGCGAGCAACTGGTCCAGGTGACCGATGGCGGCTTCGCCGGCGTGATCGAGGATGCGCAGGGTGAGATCGTAGTTTTCGGCGCCGGCCAGGGTGCCGAAACGGCCGGCGGCCAGGAAGGCCTGCTTCTCGACGACGATCAGACTGCCGACATAGGCCTGGGCACGCAGCAGATCCAGGTTGAAGTCGGGCTTGAAGAGCGGGTGCGTGTAGCGGCCGTCCGCCTCGAGGGTGTCTTCGTCGCAGTAGATGAGACGCCAGTCGGGGCGGACATTGATGTAATCGGCGATGACCTGCAGCGCGTGGGGTTCAAGGGTGAGGCCGGGCTCAATGCGGGCCAGCCAGGTGCCGGGCGAGGCGGCCGCCATCTCGTCGATGACGTAGTCGATGTGCGCGGCATCGCGCAGGGCGAGCCATTGCAGATTGGAGATGTCGCCGACGCCCTCAGGCATGTCGAGGGCGGTGGCCACCGTGAGGCGCCATTCGGGATAGAGCTGGGCCGCGAGGCTGTCCAGGGTGTCGGCGAGGAGGTGCTCCTCGCCCGCATGCAGGGCCAGCAGGAGGTGGATGCCCGGGCGCTGCTGCCAGGTGAGCATCATGCGCTCGGCCAGGATCTGGGCGTCGATTTCCTGGAGGGTCTGCCGGGCACGCCAGGTTTCGTATTCGGTGTCGTCCTGGGTGGGACGTCGGCTGCTGCGGGTCGTGGGGTCGGGCTTGGGGGCCGCGTCGGCGCGCGCCTGGGTCAGGGTGATCAGACCGTCGAGCGCAGGCCAGAAGGCGGCCTCCAGGGATTCGTAGAGCGTCGCGATGTGGCCCACCGTGCGGGCCGCCGTGGCCAGATCCTCGGGTGACTGGGTGAAGGCGACGCCTTGATCGAATCCCTGACCGCGGCCAAAGAACTTTTCCTTGCTGAAGAAGGGGCTCGGGAGCATGACCACCGGGCAGCCGCACAGGCGTGCTTCGGTGGAGATCGCGGTGTTTTCGAAGCAGTAGACCCGCTCGCTGCGCCGCAGGAGCTCGGCCAGCTCTTCGTGGGTGGCGGGAAAGTCCTGGGTGATGACGGTGCACGTGTCCGCCAGGTCAGGGTGTTCCTGCTGGCCCGCGCTGTAGCGGCCGAAGTAGATGCAGCTTCCGCTGCGGTGGGCGTCGTGGGGATTGTCGCGGTTGTTGAACAGGGACGTGTTGATGGACGGCAGGCGCAGCACGTCGGTGGCGCCGGGCACGATGTCGAGCAGCTCCGGTTCGTAGACGTAATAGATGTCGTCCGGCCCGTACGCCGGCTGTTCACCGAGCAGGCCCGGGCGGTTGAGGATGTAGCGCACCACCACCGCGCAGTCCAGCGGGTTGGCGGCCACCACCTCGGGATAGATGGCGATGGGCGTCAGGCCGCGGGCCCGATGGGCCGCGCGCACCTCATCGGTGAGCCGTGGGGTGTCGAGGGTGGGATGCGTCACCCCGGTCTGGATCCAGGCATCTTCGCCGCTCTGCCGCAGGGCGTGGCACAGCTGGTGCATGACACGAATGCCGGCAGACGTCCGCCGGTAGTCCGGCGCGACGATGTAATAGGGGTGACGGGGAGGCGGATAGAGTGAGCGCATGGCGTCCTGCCGGGCTGGGAGCACTGGGGCCCGCATGACACGGGCGGTCAAGGGCGAATCAGGCGGGCGCGAGGACGGTCACGCCGCTCCACCAGTATTCGGCCGTCTGGTCCAGGTGGGGACGGCGGTTGAAGGTGAGGTTGTAACCGTAGGCCTCGAAGTGGTAGCCGATGCCGGGCTTTTCGCCCTGCAGGCCGGCCAGCCACAGCAGCGGCGGGTAGCCGTCGGTGCGCAGGAGCAGGTCCGGTGCGGCAATGAAGGCGGCGGCCGTGTCGAAGCCGCCCGCCAGGAGCAGGTGTTCGGGCAGGCCGGCCATGCGCTCGACGGCAGCCGGCAGGGAATATTCGGTGAGGCAGGGGAAGTACAGGCCGACCACTTCGCCGTGGGCGAGGGCGTCCACCAGGATCTCGTGACGGGAGCCGGGCTGCACCGAGAGCTTGCCGCCCAGGCCCTGGTGGGCGTGGTCGGTGAAGCGGGCGTTGGGGAAGGCCTCCTCGAAGGAGCGGGCGACGGCCGGCAGATAGCCTTCTTCGAGCAGGGTGCCGATCTCCGTGACCGGCGTGCGCGGCAGGATGAAGGGAACCGCGGGACCGTCCAGCAGGCCGGCGGTGGCGGGGTCGGCGGCCAGGCGGACGCGCAGGGCGGCGATGCGCTGGATGAAGGTGTCGGTGCTCATGTCCTTGCCGGCGCCCAGGTGGCGGGCGAGGCGGGCATGGATGGCGGCCGGGTCGAGGGCCGGCGTGCCGAGGCGGAAATAGCGCCGCGAGCGGGCGTTGGCCGGGGCGCTGACGCCGAGGGGCAGGCAGCGGCCGAAGTCGTCGAAGGCGGCGGGGGCGAGGGTGGCGGTGTTCATTGTTCGTCCTGCAGCGAGTCGTGGTCGGAAAATCCCTGGCCCCAGGGCAGGGGCAGGGTCACGGCGCCTTTGGTGCGTTCGGTGTGGATGCGGATGAACTGCGGGTCTTCGCCGATCAGGCAGTCCGGACGGTGCGGGCCCAGCCAGGGGTTGCGCATGCCGCGGTCGAGAATCTCCTTGAGCGGCGTCTGGCGCAGGTTGCCGAGGGAGAAGTCGATGTAGGGGCAGGGGGTGACTTCGGCGGTGGAGGTGACCGTGATGATGCCCTTGACGGTGATGCAGCCCTTGAACGAGCCGTAAGAGGGCGTCATGTGGGTGAACACCGGATGGGTCTTTTCGAGCTCGCGGACGATGTCGGCGTCTTCCTTGTCGATGACGAATTCCGGGTGGTTGGTGCACGAGCCGGTGGGCTTGGCGTAGGAGACGTACAGGCCGATGCCGCGGGCTTTGGCGAAGTCGCACATCTGGCGGAATTCGTCGGTGCGGGCACGGCCGCGCACCAGCACGGTGGACAGGATGAGGTTGAGGCCGGCCTCCTGGGCGGCGTCTATGGCGCGCATGACCCGCTTGTAGGAGCCGGGCTTGTTGCGGAAGGCGTCGTGCTCGGCTTCGACCATGCTGTCGAGGGAGAGCTGGACCTTCTCCACGCCGACGGACTTGATGTGCCTGGCCCGGGCCAGGTCGAGGAACCAGCCGTTGGTGTCGGTGATGACGTAGTGGCGTTCCGGGTCGATGGCCTCGACGACGGCGTCGAAGTCCTTCATCACCAGGGGTTCGCCGCCGGTGATGACGAAGCGGGCAAGGCCCAGCGCGTCGGCCTCCTTCGACAGGCGACGGATGTCGTCGAGGTCGATCTTCTGGCGCTCGTCCTTGATCTTGAAAACCTTCTCCAGGTGCCGGTCCATGTAGTACTCGGCCGAGCAGTGGGTGCACTGGAAGTTGCACAGGTAGCTCTTCTCGAGCCGGATGATGGGGCTGATCTCGCCGCGTTCCTCCATCTCGGCAATGCGGGCGAGCTTGGCGGCCACGTAGGGTTTGCGGGTGGCGAGGTCGTTGCGTTTGGCCGCCTCGGCGGCGGTCAGGCCGGAATCGGGAATCAGCGCAGTGGTCATGGCGTCCGTCTCTTTCTCGGGTCCGGTCCGTCGGTGGGCCGGGGGGCGACAGGCTGTCGGGGAGCTCGGGCCTTTTCGAGGCACTTCCGGGGGATGGCCGGTTCCTGAAAAAGCGCGATGGTGTCGGCACTTACGGCGGCTTCAGGGCTTTCTGAAGGGCACATTGCCATTTCAGGTGTCGCACCCATTGTGCGGGTGCTGGCGGTGGCCGGATGGCCGGAATAGGGGGGAGAGGCGGGCCTAATTCCGTGCTTGGGTCGGGGCGGCGCCCGCGCGGGCCACGTCGGCGGTGAGGCGGATGGCCTCGTCGAGGGGCGTCCATACGTCGAGGCCCAGCTCGCCACGGGCACGCTCGATGGAGGGCACGTAGACGTTGCGGGTGGCTACGTCGGTCGTCGTGCCGAGGACGCGCACCGGCACCGCAGGCGCCACCACACGGGCGACCCGCTGTGCCAGATCGGCGATGGTGACGGCCTGGTCGGAGCCCACGTTGTAGGCGCGCCCGGGTGCGCCGCGCACCAGCAGGGTGAGCAGCCACACCACCAGGTCGCCGGCGTAGAGATAGGCGCGTACCGGTGTGCCGTCGCCGCCGACGGTGATCGCTTCGCCGCGCAGGGCGTCGCGGATGAAGTTGCCGATGGCGTAGTGCAGGTCGAGGGGCAGGTGTGGGCCGACGAAGCTGAAGCAGCGGGCGGTGCTGATGGACAGGCCGTGGCGTTCGGCGTAGGCGGCGCTGAGGAATTCGGCGGCGCGCTTGGCGTGGCCGATGGCCACGTCGAGGTTGTCGGGGGAGGGGGCGACGGGCAGGTCTTCCGCGTACGCCGCGCGGTCGGCCGGCAACGGGCCATAGAATGCGCCGGAGCCGAGCATGAGCAGGCGCGGGATGCGCCGTTCGGTGGCGAAATCCAGCAGCCGGCGGGCGCCTTGCAGGGTGGTGTCGAACTTGGTGAGGGCGTCCTCGCGGCGATGGAAGGTGGCCGCGGCGGAGGTGGCGGCGCCATGGATCGCGTGGGTGAAGTCGCCGTCCGGGAAGGCAAAGTCGCGCACATCGCCGGGATGGAAGCGGACCGCCGGGCTGGCAGCGACTTCCGGCGCGTCGGCCAGGAAGCGCGCGGGATCGCGGCTGAGGACGGTCGCCGTGAGGCCGAGCCCATGTACGGCGTCCGCGCGGATGAGGGCGGGCAGCAGCCAGCGTCCGAAGTAGCCGGTGCCACCGGTGATGAACAGGCGCGCGCCGCGCAGGGCCGTCCAGCCGTCGCCAAAGCGGACGACGGCGCGGTCGATCTCGGCGGTGAAGCGCTGCGAGGCGGTCATGGCGGGTCAGCGGCTGGCGTAGAGCACGGTCTCGGCGGGGAAGCCGGTGTAGTTGCGCAGGTAGAAGCGGTAATCCGGCACCAGCGCGTGTATCTGCAGGGCGATCTCCCAGAGGTGGGCCGGATGGTGATAGACGCAGATGGCGAGGTCGGGTCGGTTGGCCCGGATGAGCTGTCGGGCTCCGCGCAGGGCGTGGGGTTCGGCCCCCTCGATGTCCATGTTGATGAAGGTCGGGCGGAAGTCCGGCAGCACGTGGTCGAGGGCGACGCATTGGACGACGGTGTCGCCGTCGTCGCTGAGGGTGCTGTTGATGCGATTGCCCCCGGCGAAACGCAGCTGCACGTCGTCGTCGAACACGCCGCAGGGGAAGGCCATCACGGTGCCGGCGAGCTGGCCGGCATGCTCGGTGAGGGTGGCGCGCAGGCGGGTGAAGTTGGGCAGGTCGGGCTCAAAGCAGGCAAGGGCCTCGATGCGGCCGTGACGGGCGTGAAGCTGGCGCACGGTGTCGCCGTCGTAGGCGCCGCAGTTGAGGGTGCGGGCGACGCCGGCGGCGAGGGGTACGTCGTGGGGGAAGTACTGGTGCTCGAGGGGGTCGCGGGGAATGGGTACGGGCATCTGCGCGACGTGGGTCTGCAGCACGGCTTCGAAGACGCTGCGGCTTTTTGCGTCGGCAAGCAGGGCGTAGGCGCGCTCGATGACGTCGGCGCGTTCGGCGAACCAGGTTTGGCCGAGCTGTTCGAAGCCGGCCGGGGCGTGGGAGAGGTGGTATTCGTAGAGGTCCGAGGCCAGCACGATGCGCGTGAAGCCGAGGCCGCGCAGGGTGGCGAAGATGTCCGCGTGGAACCGCGTCTTGCCGACGGTGACGACGGCCACTGCGCGGTCGAGCAGGGCCGGATCGGGCCGGTAGTCGGCCGGGGCCATCGCCGGGATGTCGCCGAGGGTGGTGGGGGCGGTGAATTTGGCGTCAAGGCAGACCTCAGGCCGGATGCCGAATTTATCCAGCACGAACACCGAGAAGGTGATGAGCCCGTCGCCGCAGCCATAGACGACGACCGGCCGGCCGGCGAGCACGTCGGCGACGCGGCAGGGCGCCGCAGGGGTGGCGGGCGGTGTGTGGAGCAGGCGGCGCAGCGGGGAGTCGGGGGCATTCATGGCGCGGGTCTAGTGGCGGCAGAAGCCGCGGAAGGCGGCGGGAATCCAGGCGACGGCGATGTGGCGCTCGCGGAAGAAGGCTTTGACGGTGTCGTCGTTGCGGCTGCCGTCGGGCACGGCGCCACAGCGGGCGCCAGCGTCGGCGACGATCTGCGGGGCGTCGGTGAAGGGGAAGAAGGCGTCGGCGGCGAAGGCGGCGCCGGTGGCGTCATGGCCCTGTTCGGCGCAGCGGGTGACGGCGCTGCGGGCGGCGTCGACGGTAGACGGTCCGCCACCGGCGGCGAGGAGCATGCCGCCCCTGGCAAGCGCCACCTCGTTGCCGCCGTGATTGCTGCTGTAGGCGGCGGACCAGGCGATCAGGAGGTCGGTGACGGCGGCTTCGTCGAAGCGGGCGTTGCCGGCGCAGGCGGCCAGTTCGAGCACGTAGTCGGCCACCGGCTGGCCGAGGGCGCCGCCGCGCACCGGGCGGAGCATGCGGCGGCCGTGGGGCAGGCGCGCTGCGGCCAGCGCGGGGTTGGCCAGGAGCTTGCGGAATTCGCGCCTGCCCAGCAGTTCGGCGGCCTCGGCGGTGAAGGCGGGCGCCATCACCACGTCGAGCATCCAGTGGCGGCTGCCGAGGCGGACTTCGCGTTCGTCGCTGGCGAAGAGTGCGGCGGCGAGCTCGCCGTCGATGGGGAAATTGACGATCACCTCGCCACCCCAGATGGCGCGGGGGTTGCCGGCCAGGGCGCGGTCGATGGCTTCCCGCGGCGCGTGGCGGCTGACGCCGATGCCGCAGGCGTTACCGTGCTTGGCGGCGATGCACAGCCAGGGAACGGTGCCCGTGTTCTTCTCAAAGCCTTCGGCCAGCAGGCACAGATGGTGGAGGATGGCGTCGGCGTCGGCGGCGTTGGTGAAGCACGGCGGCTGGCTGCCGAGGAGGCGGAAGCGGCTCAGGGCGAGCGGGTCCGGATCGCCGCTGCGGTAGGCTACGGCGGGGCGCTGGTAGGGGTTTTCGCCTTCGGCGAGGTCGAGCCAGGCTTCGCCGAAGCTGGTGGCGAAGGGGGCGTCGGGCGAGATCAGGCCGGCGAAGTGGCGGGCGACGCTGAAGCAGGCGGCGTCGGCGAGCTGGCGCCGCAGGGCGGGCAGATCCCCGCCGGTTTCGAGGCAGGCGAGCACCCGGTGCAGGTCGGCCCGGCTGGAGGCGGCGAGGCGCTGGCCCTTGACGGCGAGCATCAGGATCGTGCGTCCGCCCACGTCATTGCCGACGTCGGCCGGGTAGGGGTTGATGTAGGCGAGCTCGATGGCGGGTTCGGCCAGGTCGGCGGGGCGGGCGGTGAGGGCGCGTTCGAGCTTCGGATGCAGGGTCGGCGGAAAGCCGAAGTCCTCGGTGAGCGCCGTGTAGTCGGCCAGGTCGATCACCGGCAGGCCGGCGGCGGCGATCAGGCTGGAGGACTCGCGGGAGGCGAGCAGGGTGAAGCCGGCGCCGATCAGCCGACGGGCGTCATCCACCAGGCCGGTGGTGTCGTGCAGGGAGATCAGCGCCAGGCGGGCCATGCTCAGTCCTTCCTGACGCGGCTGTTCTCGTCGATGCGGTAGTAGATGTTCTCCATCCAGTCGGGGCAGCGCACCCGGTCGAAGTCGATGCACGAGGGGATGTCGATCTTCAGGAAGGGGAACAGGTTGTTGAAGCCGGCGGGGCACATGTACTGGGTGCGCATGCTGCGGGTGGTCGGGAAGACGATGCGGTCACCCACCTTGTGCTGGTAGGGGCAGTCGCCATGCACCGCGACGACCTCGGCGTGGATCACGTCGCGCCAGTCGGCATCGACGCCGGCCTCGAACTTGCCGTCGTTGGGGCGCACCTTGACCAGCACGTCCACGCCCTTGGCCGCCGGGCAGCATACCTGGCAGTCGCCCTGCTCGTTGTACGCGTACCGGGCGCCGAACAGTGCCCCGAGGAAATACGGGTACAGCGTGTGGTACATGATCGGGCAGACGTTGCTCGGCAGGATGTTGTGGGGGCCGTAGTCCTTGCCGTGTTCCTTGTGTTCCCGGTGCCACACGCAGTCGGTCTCGCCGGGCAGGTGCTTGATGCACAGATCGCAGCTCATATCAGGAAGCTCCGCCACTTGTTGGGTTGCTCGTACTTCGAGAGGATGTCGTTGAGCTTGGAGATGCCGCACACGGCGCATTCGTCACCGCCCGGCGGGGTGCCCATGATCTGGCGCTCGACCTCCTGGCGGCGTTCGCCGCGCCAGATCTCCTCGAAGCTCTGCGTGTGCAGGCTGCCCATGCTGAACTCGGATTTGCCCCAGGCGCGGTAGCACGAATAGACATTGCCATCGGCGGCCACCAGCGGGAAGAATTTGATGCCCTGGCAGTGGTCGTCCTTCCAGCAGTCCTTGTACATGCCCACGTGGTAGCTGGTGTCATCCACCGGAAAACGCACCTTGACCGTGAAGTCCTCGGTGTTGAGCTTCAGCACCTCGGCCTTCATGGCGTCGATCTCGGCGGCGGTGAAGTGTTCGGAGGTGTTGCGCGACTGGTTCGACGGGGTGAATTCGGTGTAGGTGGCTTCCTGCACCACGATGTAGTCGAGGCCCAGGTCGCGGTAGAAGCGGATGATCTGGGGCAGGCGGTCGAAGTTGTTGAGTTCGACGTACACCGTGCCCATCAGCGCCACGTCGAGCCCTTCGCGGCTGCGCCGGTTGGCGGCGGCGCCGAGGTTGGCGATGAGCTGGTCCCACTGCTTGGGCGAGCAGCCGTGCATCAGGGCGTAGCGGTCACGGTCGTTCTCCAGGACGCTGCACTTCATGAAGGTGAGGTGCTGCAGGATCCTGGACTGGATCTTTTCGGTGAAGACCACACCGGTGGTGGTGAGCGAGTAGCGCAGGCCCTTCCCGGCGCCGGCCACGATGGCGTCGGGCAGGCCGCCATGCATCAGCGGTTCGCCCGTGCCCTGCAGGGAGACGGCCTGCACGCCCATGCCGGCGAGGTCGCAGAACAGCCGGGTCAGGATCGCGTCGGGGATCTTGTCGCCCTTGGTCTCGATCTTGTCGGAATAGCAGAACTTGCACTTCTGGTTGCAGTAGCCCACCGGGCTGACCTCGACGATCACCGGGGCGAAGTACTGCTTGTGCTTCCACGCGTGCAGCGCCTCGATCTGGAAGACCGTGCGCGGCTCTGCGTAACCGTCCATGTGGATCTTGTAGCTCATGGTGACTCCTCTCTCAGCGCGCGGTTTCGAGGATCGTCCGCACGTCGTTGGGGCCGAGCCGCACGAAGTTGCCGATCGTGCCGCTCGGGTTCTTGCGGGCGCAGACATCCACCACCGCGTCCAGGGTGGCCGGGGCCAGGTCGACGCCCAGTCCGGACAGGCGCACCGGCATGCCGATGCCCGCGATGTAATGCTCGAAGGCGGCGATCGCCTCGGCCGCCGTGGGTGAGGCGAGGCCGAAGATGCGCTGGCCGAACTGCACGAAGCGGGCGGGGCTGGTTTCGGCCGCGCGCTTCATCCAGCCCAGCATGACGATCACCGTGAGGGCGCCGTGGGGCTGGTCCACGTGGCCGCCCAGGGCGTTGGCGATCACGTGGGATGACCAGTCCTGCTTGCGCCCCACGCCGGCCACGTCGTCATGGGCGAGCTTGCAGGCCCACATGATCTCGGCGCGCACGCCGTAGTCGTCGAGGCGGCCGTCCACGGCGCGACCGTAATGGATGAGGGACTGGATCAGGCCCTCGCACAGACGGTCGCTCACCTCCACGTAGTCGGTCTGGGTGAAGTAGCGCTCGCAGACGTGGGTGATGGCGTCGAGGATGCCGCAGCGGCTCTGGAACAGGCCCACGCCGCGGGTGTTCTCGGGGTTGAGCACGGCCAGCGCCGGCACCAGGCACTCGGCGGCGAAATCGAGCTTGAGGCTGCGCGCGGGGTCGGAGATGACTGCCGCGGGGCTGGATTCGCTGCCGGCGCCGGGCACGGTGAGGATGACTCCCAGCGGCAGCGCGGCGGCGGGGCGCACGCGGCCTTCGATGAGGTCGAGCACGTCGCCGTCAAAGGCCGCGCCGGCGGCGATGGCCTTGGCCGAGTCGATCACGCTGCCGCCGCCCACCGCGAGGAGGGTGTCGATGCCCCGTGCGCGGCACAGGGCAACGCCTTCGCGCACCCGTGGCAGGGTCGGGTTGGGCTGTACGCCGCCCAGTTCGGTGACGGCGATCTGCCGGGCGGTGAGGCCGGCCATCACCCTGTCCAGCAGGCCGCTGCGCGTGACGCTGCCCTGGCCGTAGTGGAGCAGCACGTGTCGGGCGCCGAGGCGGGCGAGTTCGGTGAGTCCGGCGTCTTCCATGCCGGTGCCGAAATAGATCGCCGTGCGGTTCTTGTAGAGGCTGTTGATCATGCGGGGCGTCCCGAGAGGAGGTGCCAGTGGCGCTGGGGCTGGCGGCCGCTGCGGCGGGTGGGGCGCGGCGCGCCGCGGGGTCCAAGCCAGGGGCGGTAGAGGTCGTGGGCGTCGATCAGCGGGTCGGGGCATGCGGCGTGCCATGCCCAGGCGCCGTCCACGGGGGCGGACGGATCGAAGCGCAGGCGCTCGTCCGGCGGCGTGTCGAGGGTGCAGGCGTAGAGCATGGAGATGAAATGCCCGCGCTCCTCGCGCACGTCGTTCACGATCTCGTGGATGCACAGGGGCTCGGGCTCGAAGCGCACCCGGGCGCCCAGCTCGCGGGCGGCGACGGCTGCGATGCGGGTGGCGGCGTCTTCCCTGAAGCGGATGATGCCGCCGGGCACGTGCCAGCCAGGGCCGTAGAAGGCGTCGTGACGCCAGCCGAGGAGCATCCGCCCGGCGTCGTCGCGGATCAGCAGATCCACGTTGACCAGCGGTGTGAGGCTGCTGACGAAGAGGAACAGGTCTTCCGGCAGGCCGTTACGGGGCGCCGGGCCCAGCGCGGCGCGCAGGGTGGCGATGGCCTCGCGGAGGGCATCGGGGCTGGGCGTGGTCATGGGGCAATGACCGTGTCGAGGCGGTTGTCGCGCAACACGGCGACGGTGAAGCGGCTGCCGTGGCGTTCGCGCAGGATGCGTGCGACCTCGTCGGAGTAGCTCGCGGCGAGCACGATCACCGCGTCCACCTCGCCGTCGGCGAGGCGCTCGGGCGCGACGATGGGCCGGTGGGTGGCCGGGGTGTAGCGGCCCTGCTTGAAGGGTGCGGAATCCACCACGTAGGCGACGCGCGGGGCGAGCGCCATCAGGCTGATGAGGGCCAGGGCCTGGTGACCGGCGCCCCAGATCGCCACGCGGCCCGGCGCAAAGCGGGCGAGGAAGGCGTCGAAGGCGGCCTTGAGGGCGTCCTGGCAGGCCAGGAGCGGGCTCAGGTCGAGGGGACGGCGCTTGCGCACGGTGGCGGAGAGCACGTAGTCGTGCCACGCCGGGCGGCAGTCCAGCACGTCAAAGCCGTTGCGTTCCAGCAGGGCGGTGAGGGTCTGCCGGGTGAAGTAGAACAGGTGGTCCGGAATGAACTCGGCGAACAGCCCTGCGCGCAGGATCATGTCGAAGTTGGGGACCTCCACGAGGCCGCTGGCGCCGTCCGTCAGGTTGGCGGCGATGGCCTGCAGCGTGAGCGGGGCGGCGGGGATGTGTTCGAGGAAGTTGAGGATCGCGAAGCCGTCGAAGGGGCCGCTGGCGAGGCGGATCGAGGGATCTTCGAGAAAGCCCCGGTGCGCGTGCAGGCCGGCGGCGTGGCAGGCGGCGACGGCGGCCGGGGCGTACTCCAGACCGTGGGCGTCGGCGCCGGCTTCAGCCAGCAGGGCCAGGTATTCGCCGCGTCCGCAGCCCACCTCCAGCACCTTGCGGCCGGTCAGGTCGTGCTCGGCGATCCAGCGCCCGAACTGTTCCCGGCGGAAGGCGCGCATCTCGGCGGACAGGCCGGCGGCGCGGATCACCTCGCGCCAGTAGGGCACCGGCGGGTTGGCGAGCTGCACGGTGGCGCAGCCGGCGCACTGGTGCAGGGCAAGGGTGACACCCTGGTCGTCGGCGAGCTGCTCCGCGGTCGGAAGACCCTGGGCGGCGGCGGGCATGGCGTGCTGGACCAGCAGCGGTTCCGGGAAGAGGGGATGGCCGCACAGGCGGCAGGTGGTGGACATGGGCTCAGGCCGGGCGGGGTGCGTCGAGGGAGGCGGGCAGCAGGGGCACGATCATCTCCGCCTTCAGGACGTCCAGGGGCAGCAGGGGGCTCATGTCCTCCAGGGGCATGGAGACGATGGAGCCGTCGGCGCGGGGGATCGCCGCGCACTTGGGGGCGAGGCTTTCGTCGGGCACCAGGTGCACGTCGATCAGGCAGGGGCGCGGCAGGGCCTGGGCGCGGCCGAGGGCGTCGGCGAGACCGGCGCAGTCGTCGATGCGCAGATAGGGCAGGTCGTAGACGGCGGCGAGCTTTTCCAGATCCGGCATGAGCAGGCCGCCTTCCGGCCCGGTGCCCAGGTAGCGGCCCTGGAAGTAGTTGCGCTGGGTGTTGCGGATGGAGGCGTAGCCGCCGTTGTTGAGGATGAACAGGCAGACGGGCAGGCACTGCCCGGCGAGGGTGGCGAGCTCCTGCACGTTGAGCTGCAGGCTGCCGTCGGATTCCACCGCGAGCATGGGCCGCCGACCGTTGCCCAGGCAGGCGCCGATGGCGGCGGGCAGGCCGTAGCCCATGGCGCCCAGGCCGGAGGTGAGGAAGCTGCGCTGGCCGGCCTTGTTGCGGAAGCCGGCGTAGAAGAATTCGATGGCCAGACCGGAGCTGCCGGTGGCGATGAGGGTGTCGGGCGGGGCGGCGTCGGACAGGGCTTCGACGAAGTGGGCGTGGCCGATGGGGCCGGCGGGCGGGAAGACGCGTCCCTCGTTCTGGGTGTAGCGGGCTTTCCACGACGCGCAGCGCGTCCGCCAGGCGTCGCAGGGGAGGGGCGGCAAGTCGGCGCTGGCGGCGAGGAGGCCGTCGAGGAAGTCCCGTGCATCCACGGCGAGGGGATGCTCGACCGGCATGGGCAGCTTGGCGAGTTCGTGGGGATCCACGTCCACCACCACCTTGACGGCGCTGCGGGCGAAGCCGGCCGGGTTGTAGGCGGTGACGATGTTGTCCAGGCGGCAGCCGACGCTCACCAGCAGGTCGCAGTTCTGCACCGCGAAGTTGGCGGCGCGGGCGGCCACCACGCCGGGCCGCCCGATGTTGGCGGGGTGGTCGTAGGGCAGCAGATCGAGGGCATTCCAGGTGAGCACGGCGGGGATCTGCAGGCGCTCGGTGAACTGCCGGAAGGCCTCCGCCGCGCCGGCCAGACGCACGCCGTGGCCGGCCAGCAGGAGGGGGCGTTCGGCGCGGGCGAGGAGGTCGGCGAGGGTGGCGAAATCCGGCGCCGGCGGGAGTTCGGCCGCGGGCGGCGTCCAGCCTGGCAGGGTGTCCGGATCCACCGGCGCGGCCTGCACGTCGAGGGGGATGTCCAGCCACACCGGGCCGGGGCGCCCGTCCTGCATGCGGAACAGGGCCTCCTCCAGGTGGGCGCGGATGGCCTGGGGGGCTTCCACGGTGACGGCGTACTTGGTGATGGTGCGGACCATGGGCACCACGTCCACCTCCTGCACGCCGCCCTGGCGCAGGGGGCGGCCGTTGAGGCGGTCCGGGCGCTTGGCCTGGCCGGAGATCACCAGCAGGGGGACCGAGTCGATCCACGCGCCGGCCACCGGAGTGATGGCGTTGGTGGCACCAGGGCCGGTGGTGACGACGCACACGCCGAAGCCCGCATTGCCCGCCGCGCCGGTGCGGCCGCAGGCTTCGGCGGCGATGGCGGCGGCCTGTTCGTGGTGGCAGGGCACGGCCGTGAGACGGGGCTCGCAGGCGAGGCCGTCATCCAGATACATGGCTCCGCCGCCGGGCAGCAGGAAGACGTGATCCACGCCGAGGTCGGCCAGGCGGCCCATGATCCAGTCGGCGACGCGGAGGGTCGGCATGGCGCTTACATCCAGTAGGTGAGCCAGGTCTTGCGGTGGGTGTTCTGCGCAATGGCCGGGTCGGTGTAGTAGGAGTCGTTCCTGTCGTGGGTGGAGGAGATCTCCTCGAAGACGGCGCCCTCCTCGGTGCGGAAGGTGTGGCGTACGCCGCGCGCGACGGTGATCACGTCGCCGGCCCGGGCGTGGCGTTCTTCCCCGTCCAGCCACAGGATCAGGGCGCCGTGCAGGACCACGAAGGTTTCCTCCTTCTTGAGGTGGTACTGCTCCGGGTGGAGCTGGCCGGGCAGCATGACCAGCAGCTTCTTGCAGTATTCCCGGTTCACCACGGTGACCATGGTCAGGCCGAATTCGTGGAAGAGCTCCAGCCCGTAGTGGTGGGAGATCTCCAGGTCGGACTGGCCCGGCACCACCACGTTGCCGGCCTTGAGCAGGGCCTTCACGGCGGTGACGATCTCCAGCACCTTGCCGCGCAGCTGGTGTTCGGCCACCTGGGCCTGCAGCACGGGCTGGCCGGCGGCGATGGGGGCGGTGGTGACGAAGCGGGCGTACTTGGACCAGTCGTTGGCGGTGAGCTGGCCGTCCACCGGCGGGAAGGCGAATTCCACCATCGTGGCGTCGAGCTCGGTGCCGGCCGGGATGGCGCAGGTGGCGAACACGCCCCGGCGCAGGGACTGCAGGCTGGCCCGCTCGGCGGCGGAGGGGACGTAGCGGTCGCCGGAGGTGCCACAGATGGCCAGGGCGCGGCGGGCCTCGCTGAGCCACGCGCGGATCTGCGCCGGGTTGGCGGAATAGGCGTTGGCGGCGTAGCGCTCGGTGGGCAGGACCACGTGCTTTTCGAAGACGCTGGCGCCCTTGGCGAGGGCGAGGCCGACCGCCAGGGTGTTGTCCGGCGCCTCGTGGGTGGAGTAGCCGATGCGCACGCCGGGGTAGCGGCTGCGCAGCAGCTCGATCTGGTTCACCTGCAGGCTGGCGTCGGGCGTGGGGTATTCGGCGACACAGTGCATCAGGGTGAAGTCCTTGCCCCGGTGCAGGAAGAAGCTGGTGACGTTGTCGATTTCTTCCAGAGTGGCGCCGGCGGTGGAGGCGATGACCGGCTTGGCGCTGGTGGCCATGCGCTCCAGCAGGGGCCAGTCTGTGAAGGAGCAGCTGGCGATCTTGAGGGTGTGGATGCCGTGGGCCTCGATGCGGTCCACCGAGGGCTCGTCGAAGGGCGTGCACACGGTGCGGAAGCCGCAGGCGTCCATCTCGGCGACGAGGGCGCGGAAGGCCTCGTCGGACAGGCGCGTCTCCTCGAAGCGCTTGACGTACTTGATGTCGTCGCGGCCGCGGGCGGAGGCGTGGATGAAGGTGTCCAGGTCCCGGTACTGGAGCTTGAAGGCGAAGTCGAAGACGTCCTCGAAGCCGGTGCAGGCCTCACGCAGGGCGCGGATGGTGGCGAGGCCATGGGGCAGGTCGCCCATGTGGTTGTTGGCCATTTCGAAGACCATCAGGGGCTTGTTCATAGATCGACTCCGAGGAAGCAGCGGATGTGGCGGGCGATGTGGTCGAGCTGGGCGGTGTCGAGGCCCGGCCATACGCCGACCCAGAAGGTGTCGTGGAGGATGCGGTCGGCCACCGGCAGGTCGCCGACGACGCGGAAGGTCCGCCCGGCCATGGAGGGCTGGCGGATCAGGTTGCCGGCGAAGAGCAGGCGCGTGCCGATCCTGTGCTGGTCCAGGTACTGGAGCAGGTCGACGCGGTGGACGCCGGCCTCCGGGCGCAGGGTGAGGGGAAAGCCGAACCAGGCCGGGTCGCTGCCTGGCGTGGCTTCGGGCAGTATCAGGACGTCGGCGGCGTCGGCCAGGGCGGCGTTCAGGTAGGCGAAGTTGCGCTTGCGGGCGGCGATGAAAGCGTCGAGCCGATCCAGCTGGGCGAGGCCGCAGGCGGCCTGCATGTCGGTGATCTTGAGGTTGTAGCCGATGTGGCTGTAGGTGTATTTGTGGTCGTAGCCCGTGGGCAGGCTGCCCAGCTGCCAGCCGAAGCGCTTGCCGCAGGTGGCGTCGCAGCCCGGCTTGCACCAGCAGTCGCGGCCCCAGTCGCGGAAGGATTCGGCGATCTGGCGCAGTTGCGGGTCGCTGGTGAGCACCGCGCCGCCTTCGCCCATGGTGATGTGGTGGGCGGGGTAAAAGGAGAGGGTCGCCAGGTGGCCGAAGGTGCCGACGCGGCGGCCTTTCCACGTGGAGCCGAGGGCGTCGCAGCAGTCTTCCACCAGCCACAGGCCGTGGCGTTCGGCAAAGGCGCAGACGGCGTCCAGGTCGAAGGGGTTGCCCAGGGTGTGGGCGATCATGATGGCCTTGGTGCGCGGCGACAGGGCCGCCTCCAGCATCGTCACGTCGAGGTTGTAGCCGGGCAGGGCGGCATCCACGAAGACCGGCACGGCGCCGTTCTGGAGGATGGGATTGACGGTGGTGGGGAAGCCGGCCGCGACGGTGATGACCTCGTCGCCGGGGCGGATCGCCCGTTCGCCCAGGCGTGGCGAGGTGAGCGCCGAGAAGGCCACCAGATTGGCCGACGAGCCGGAGTTGACGGTGAGGGCGTAGCGGCTGCCGACGAAGGCGGCGAGGCGCGCCTCGAAGGCGTCGTTGAAGCGGCCGGTGGTGAGCCAGCCGTCGAGGGCGGCGTCGATCATGGCGTTGCGCTCGGCGTCGCCGATGACCTTGCCGGAGGGCGGCACCGGGTCCAGGTCGGGCCGCCAGGCGGAGGGCTCGGCGGGTGCGCGGGCGGGGCGGACGATGACTTCCAGGTCCTGGCCGGCCAGCTCGGGCAGGTTCAGGGCGATGCGTCCGGCGGCGTCGGCCTGCACGCGCCGGCGCTGCAGGGCGGTGGCTGCGGCCAGCGGGTCGGTGACGGCGAGGCGGGTTTGGGGGACGCTCATGGGCGGGTTCCAAAGGCGGTGATTTCGTCGAGGCAGGCCCGGCGCATGTCGGCGCCAGTGCGCCACGCCCGGTACCACGCGAGGCTGCGGTCCACGGCGGTCTCGGCGGACCAGCGCGGATGCCAGCCCAGGCGGCGGCGGGCCTTGGTGCAGTCCAGGCGCAGGGCCTGGGTCTCGTGGATGCGCGGGCCGTCGGCGACGCGCCAGCGGGCGTGATCGCCCCAGCCGGCGGCGAGGCGCTCGACGATCCACGCCACACTGCGGGAATCGGTGTCGTCCGGGCCGAAGTTCCAGCCTTCGGCCCAGGGCAGGCCGTCCAGGACCAGCTTCTCGGCCAGCAGCAGGTAGCCAGCGAGGGGTTCCAGCACGTGCTGCCAGGGGCGCACGGCTTCCGGATTGCGCAGGGTGACGGCGGCGCCGGCGGCGAAGGCGGCGAGGATGTCGGGCACCAGCCGGGTGGGGGTCCAGTCGCCGCCGCCGATGACATTGCCGGCGCGGGCGGTGGCCAGGGCCACGCCGCGGGGGGTGAGGAAGGAGCGCCGGTAGGCCGCGGCGATCAGCTCGGTGCAGGCTTTGCTGGCGGAGTAAGGGTCGTGGCCGCCCAGGGGCGCGTCTTCCCGGTGGCCCCACAGGCTCTCGTGGTTCTCATAGCACTTGTCGCTGCTCACCACCACGACGGCCTGCACGCCCGGCTGCAGGCGCACGGCTTCCAGCAGGTGGGCGGTGCCGAGGGCGTTGATGGCGAAGGTCTCGACCGGCTCGGCGTAGGAGCGCGGCACCAGAGGCTGGGCGGCAAGGTGCAGGACGATCTCCGGCCTGGCGGCGTGCAGCGCGGCGCAGAGGGCAGGCAGGTCGCGCAGGTCGCCCAGCGTGGACTGCATGCCGCGGGCGATGTGGGCCACGTTGAAGAGGGCGGGCTCGGTGTCCGGTGCCAGGGCGTAGCCATGCACCTCGGCGCCCAGGGCCTGCAGCCACAGACTCAGCCAGCTGCCCTTGAAGCCCGTGTGGCCGGTGATGAAGACCCGCCGGCCGCGCCAGAATTCGGGATTCACCAGGTTTTCCATGGGGCGTTGCCGCTGGTCCACAGTTCTTCCAGTACGGTCTTGTCGCGCAGGGTGTCCATCGGGCGCCAGAAGCCGGTGTGCGGGAAGGCGGCGAGCTGCTTGCGGGCGATGAGGCTGGCCAGTACCGGGCCTTCGAAGGTGGTCTGGTCGCCGTCGATGGCATCCAGCACCTTGGGCGACAGCACGAAGAAGCCGCCGTTGATGAAGCCACCGTCGCCAGCGGGCTTTTCGACGAAGGCGCTGACGCAGCCACCGGCGCGGATCTTGAGGGCGCCGAAGCGGCCCGGCGGTTGCACCGCGGCGACGGTGGCGAGCTTGCCGTGTTCCCGGTGGAAGGCGATCTCGGCGCCGATGTCGATGTCGGCCACGCCGTCGCCGTAGGTGAAGCAGAAGGCGTCCTCGTCCTGCACGTACTGGCGCACGCGGGCCAGGCGGCCGCCGGTCTGGGTGGATTCGCCGGTATCCACCAGGGTGACGCGCCAGGGCTCGGCGTGACGCTCGTGGATTTCCATGCGGTTGTGGGTCATGTCGAAGGTGACGTCCGACATGTGCAGGAAGTAGTTGGCGAAGTACTCCTTGATCACGTAACCCATGTAGCCGCAGCAGATCACGAAGTCGTGGATGCCGTGGCTGGAATAGATTTTCATGATGTGCCAGAGGATCGGCCGCCCGCCGACGGTGATCATCGGCTTGGGGCGGGAGACGGTCTCTTCGCTGATGCGGGTGCCCAGGCCACCCGCGAGAATGACGGCTTTCATCGCAGCTCCAGGGAGGGATGGAGCCGATGTTATGCGTGGCAGGGCACGGCCTTAGGGCGGATAAGGCGGGGGAAAGGGGGGTATTTCCGGGCGGCGCGGGGGCCGCCCGGCGGGGCGCCGCGGATCAGGCGGCAGACGGCAGATCGTCGATGGCGCGGCGGCGGCGCTGCAGGCCGAGTCCGGTGACGCCGGTGAGGACCAGGGCCACACTGGCGGGCTCCGGCAGGCAGAAGTCGCCGCAGGTGCAGCAGTCGCCGGCGAAGCCGGGCGCCCGCGCGGCGATCAGGCCGCTGAGGCCGATGCCGGCGTCGGGGATCTGGGCCATCTCGTTGCCGGTGTCGCCGGCGGACAGGTAGGTCACCAGGGAACTGTCGAGGGCCTTGCCCGGCACGAAGTGGACGCCGGCGAGGCTCAGCAGGCGCTGCCCCGCACTCACCTCGCCCGGCGGCAGGCCAGCTGCCCCCCGGCTGAGGATGCCGTCGAGGAAGCTCTGGTAGCTGGCCTTCGTGACGGTGGGAAATCCCGGCGTGCCATCGAAGGGCGCCAGGTAGGGCACCAGATCCGTCTGGGCGGCGCTGAAGCGCTGCAGGTCGTCATTGACCCGCGCCGCGGCCGCCAGCACCTGGGCGGAGCCGCGTCCGAAGGCCGTGTAGGCGGCTTCGCCCTGGGCGATGTGGACAAATGCGCTGACGCCGCTGCTCAGCATCGTCGTCATGGCGTCGCCGAAGCCCGCTTCGGTTGCGTTCAGGGCCTGCAGGTCTGCCCATGTGGTGGCGTAGGGCGCGGAGCCGCGGAAGTCGCTGAGCAGGCTGGTGATGGCCGACTGGATGAGGCTCTGGGCGGGATCGGTCACGACCTGCGAGGGGTCGTCCGGGACGAGCTCCAGGCTGGGATCCCACCAATGGGAGATGCCGTAATCGATGAGCTCGCCCACGGCGGTGCCGGCCGTCACGCCGACGCGCACGGCCTCACCGGTCGGCGTGCGGATCAGGCCGCTGGCGCCCACGAGCAGGCCGACGGCCCCGCTGTAGGACTTGGCCGTGGACCAGAAGCAGCTGGCCTGGGCCGGCAGGCTCAGGGCCGTCAGGGCGACCAGGGCCGTGCCGGCGAGGGCGCGCAGGGTGGGGCGGGGGGCTGGCGGAGCACGATGCCGCGAGACGGGTCGTGACAGGAACGGGTGGAGCGACTGGATGCGCATGCTGACTCCTCGGCAGGAAGGGGATCGGGCTGCGCGGTCCCCCGGGCGGGCGGCCGTGCAGGCGAGCTATCCTGCGCGGCGCCGAGTTCCAGTCCGGTTATGGCCGGGGTTACGACAGACTTGAATGCGGGCGGCCCGTCCGTCCGCCGTGCAGCGCGGGCGCCGCGGGGGACTTGCGACGTGCTCGGAGGAGGTCAGTTGCGGACGGCGAACAGGGCGGCGCAGCCCACGCGTTCAAGCGCCACCTGCCGGAAACGCTGCCTCAGCGCCGCCTGCAGGGTGGCGAAGTCGTCACCGGCGTTGGAGAAGATGCCCTTGCGGTTGTACCAGGCCATCAGCGAGCGGGCCGCCGCATTGCGCGGGGCGTCGCCCTGCAGCAGGGTGCTGCCGAAGAGCACCGCGCCGGGGTTGAGCAGCGGGCGGATGTGGTCGAAGGCGGAAAGCTTGGCGGCGAAGGGGCCGGGCAGGCAGTGCAGCACGTAATTGAGGCTCGCCGAATCGAACCGCCGGCCGGGCACCGGCAGTGGCGCGAGGACGTTGCCGATGACGGTCTCGGGTCGGTAGCGGGCGAGGCGGCGGGCAGCGTGGGCGAGGGCCGCCGTGCTCAGGTCCATCAGCACGATGCGCGGGGCGTGCACCGGGAAGCGGGCATGGTCGAGGAAGTAGCCGGTGCCTACGCCGATGTCCAGGTGGTTGCCGCTCACGTGCCGGTCGAAGTGGGCGCGCAGGCGGGCGGTCGGGCACTTCCACAGCAGCGGGTTCGAGACGCCCATCACCACGGCGTCGTAGAGGCGCAGGCTGAGGGGCGTGTAGGCGGCGTGGGCGGCCGCGAGCGGATCGGCGGGGGCGGTCATGGACGGCTTTTTGGAGAGGCTTTTCGAGGGGGCGCGGCGATGCTCGGATTGTACGCGTCGGGCAGGGGCGCCTCCATGCGCAGGACATGATGGGCGGTGTCGAGGTGCTATACCGACGGGATGTTCTCGCACTACACTGTGCGCCGTGGCCGACATGGTCGTTCGGCCCTGGAAAAGGAGAAGCGCATGAGTTCTTCCGAGCTGCCCGTCCGCTTCAGCGCCGCCGAAATGGAACAGATCGAGGCCGCGCTGACGACCCTCGAACGCCTGTTCATGCGCTACTACATCCTCGACTCCAAGGAGCGCTACGGCATGGGCGAATTGGGCTCCACCGGCGAGGCCCTGTGCCGCAGGATGCTCAAGATCTTCGCCCACGAGCCCCTCATCATGCCGGACGACTTCGATCTGCTGGCTTTCCGCCGGGATCTGGCGGCCCTGGACCAGCTCCGCCCCATCCTGGCCCGCCTGCAGACGCTCACCGACAAGGCCACCGACGCCGAGGCGCTGCTCAACGACGAGCTGTCCTTCTCGGTCTTCGACGGCTACGCGCTGGTCAAGATGATTGGCCGGCCCGAGGATTTCGACGCGCTGCTGGCCATCATGGCGGGCACCGCCACCGAGGATTTCAGCGGGCCGCCGCTCTGACGCCGCCCGACCGGTTCACAGATAGCGCCGTACCCGGCGCCGGTAGTCCACGTAGGCCGCACCGAAGCGGGCGTGCAGATAACGTTCCTCGCGGCGGATCACGCCCCAGTGCATCGCCACCAGCAGCGGCGCAAGGGGCAGCAGCGGCCAGGGGCTGGCGAGCAGCCCGGTGAGCCCCAGGTAGAGGCCGGTCATGGCCACGTAGATGGGGTTGCGCGACCAGCCGAAGGGCCCGTCCGTGCCGAGAGCCGCCGAGGCCTGACGCGGACTTGCCGAGGTGCCCATGCGCCGCAGTGTGACGAAGGCCCAGCGGGCGAAGGCGGCACTGGCGATGAACAGGACGAGGCCCGCCCCGCGCAGCCATCCGGTCATCGCCCAGGAGGCCGTGGGCCACAGGGCCTCCGCCAGACTCCCGGCGAAGAAGGCCCCCAGGTAGAGCAGCGGCGGCGGCGCGAGGATGCCCGCGGTCGCCGCTGCGCCATCGGCAGTGTCGGTCATGGTGCCTCAGCCCAGCTCGGCCGGGGTGTTCACCGCGCGCCAGTGGGGCTTCAGGTCGGCGGGCGTCAGGCTGCCGTAGCCCCAGGTGGTGGCGATGAAGGGCAGACCGTTGGCGTCGGCCGATTCCCCGTCCTCGCTGCGGTCGCCGATGTACACCGCGCCGTCCCGCGGCACGCCCTCGTCGGCCACCAGGCGGGCGATCATCGCCGCCTTGTCCGGCAGGCGCGGTGTGAAGCGGTCGAGGGCATACACCGCATCGAAATACCCGTCCCAGCCCAGATGCGCCAGGATCAGCCCGGTGGGATGCAGGCGCTTGTTGGTGGCGATGGCCAGGTAACGTCCGGCGCCCTTGAGGCGCGCCAGCATCTCGCCGACGCCGGCATAGGCGGCCGTGGCCTGGTAGCCCGTGGTGTCGTAGCTGGCCTTGAAATGCCCGGCCAGGGTGTCGATCAGCGCGGCGTCCGTGCGGCCGGCGAGCAACTGCAGGGTCTCGACGAGGGGCGGGCCGATCACGCTGGCGTCGATGGCCCGCACCGGCGCCACGCCGGCCCGCGCGAAGGCCTCGCGGAAACTGGCCAGGATCGCCGG
>DAOQMM010000017.1:0-6779 GCA_035335645.1 Rhodocyclaceae bacterium
CGACCACGGACGCGGCTGGCAACTCTGCGAGCGCGGCGAGCAGCTTCGTCGAGTATCTGCACGCGCCGACCGCGCCGACATTGACGCTCAGTACGCCAACGGTTCCGACTCTGTCCAATGGCCTGATTCGGGATACCTGGAACGCGTCGGTCGGGCCCTACAACAGTGGCAACGGCGTGGCACCGACCACGATGGAGGCCAGCATCGACGCCCTGATTGCGGCGGGCACCGCGCCGAATACATCAACGGTGCTGACGAACGCGGCGGTCGCGTCGGTGGCGGTCGGCGTCGCGTCCGAGACCCATGGCCTGATCTACCTGACCGGAGGGACCGCCTACACCTTCCAGATCAAGGGCGATGACAGCATCCTGCTCGAGATCGGCGGGCAGACGGTGGGCAGCGTGACCTGGGGAACCGGCAGTCTGGCCAATGGCAAGTTCACGCCGACCACGTCCGGCTGGTACACGCTGGATCTTTATCATGACAACGAGGCTGGGCCGGGTAACTTCACCGTGCGCGTCTCGACGAATGGTTCGTCCTTCGTCAATCTGGACACGACCAACTTCCAGCTCGCCCAGAGCGTGCAGGATCTCAATTCGGCCGGCATCCGCACGTCGAGCCTGCAGGGTTCCAGCACCACCGAACCCAACGACGGTTACTACACGGTGCTGCCTTATAACGAGGGGCATGAGGCGGCTTGGATCCCGCTGTCCACCGTGGCGGGTAGCCTGGTTTCCCCCGGCGCGTCGGACGTCCTGAACATCCACATCACCGGCCTTGCGCAGAACACCCAACTTACTGACGGGACCCACTGGGCGACGGCCGACGCGAGTGGCACCGTGGACGTCACGGGATGGACGATGAATGCCCTCAGTGCCCTGGCACCGGTGGACTATTCCGGCACCATGAATGCCCAGGTCCAGGCTATCGCCACCGATACGCTCAACGGCGTATCAACGACGACGAACAAGGCGCTCGCGATCGTGGTGGATCCGTATGTGACGGTGGCGGGCACGACCGGCACGGGTACCGACGACAGGATTGTCGGCACGTCTGGCGCGGACACGCTCAAGGGCGGCGAAGGCAGCGATCTGATCATCGGCGGAGCGGGCAGTGACACCCTGACCGGCGGCGCCGGTTCCGATGTATTCCGCTGGATGCTTGCCGACAAGGGCACGCCTGGCCTGCCGGCCCAGGACACCATCACCGACTGGTCAAGTGCGGCGGTGAAGAACGGTGGCGACGTGCTCGATCTGCGGGACCTGCTCCAGGGCGAGAGCCACGGGGCCAGCGGGCTGGGCAACCTGACCAGCTACCTGCACTTCGAGAAGGTAGGGACGGCAACGGTGGTGGATATCAGTTCCTCCGGCGGCTACTCCGCGGGCTTCAAGGCGAGTGCGACGGATCAGACCATCGTCCTGTCCAACACGGATCTGACCAGTGGCGGCACCCTGAACGATGCGCAGATCATTCAGGATCTGATGACCAAGGGCAAGCTGCATACGGATTGATCGATCCGGCGAGGCTGGCGGAGTGCACGGCGCCGGCACAAAACAAAACCTCCACCGCCTGAGGCGCGTGGAGGTTTTGTCTTTGGAGGGCGGACCAAATGCCTTCACGTTCGTCCGGGCCGGGACGCATCCGGCCCGGGCGACGTATCAGGCGTCGGCGCGGGCAGCGCGCTTGCGCTCGTGTTCCTTGAGGTAGCGCTTGCGCAGGCGGATGTTCTTCGGCGTGATCTCCACCAGCTCGTCGTCGGCGATGAACTCGATGGCGGATTCCAGGGTGAGCTGGATCGGCGGCACCAGGCGCACGGCTTCGTCGGTGCCGGAGGCACGCACGTTGGTGAGCTGCTTGCCCTTGATGGGGTTCACCACCAGGTCGTTGTCGCGGGTGTGGATGCCGATGACCATGCCTTCGTAGAGGGCGTCGCCGGGACTCACGAACATGCGGCCGCGGTCCTGCAGTTTCCACAGGGCGTAGGCGACGGCGTCGCCGTCGTCCTGAGAGATCAGCACGCCGTTGCGGCGCTCACTCATCTGGCCGGCCATGGGGCTGTAGTCGTCGAAGACGTGGCTGGCGAGGCCGGTGCCGCGGGTGAGGGTGAGGAATTCGCCCTGAAAGCCGATCAGGCCGCGGGCCGGGATGCGATATTCAAGGCGCACGCGGCCCTTGCCGTCGGGCTGCATGTCCTGCATTTCGCCGCGGCGGCGGCCGAGTTCTTCCATCACGCCACCCTGGTGTTCCTCTTCCACGTCCACGCTGAGCATTTCGTAGGGCTCGCACTTGACGCCGTCGATCTCCTTGAAGACCACGCGGGGCCGGCCGACGGCCAGTTCGTAGCCTTCGCGGCGCATGTTCTCGAGCAGGATGGTGAGGTGCAGTTCGCCGCGGCCGGACACTTCGAAGGTATCGGAGTCGCTGGTGAAATTGACGCGCAGGGCGACGTTCTTGAGGAGTTCCTTCTCCAGGCGTTCGCGGATCTGGCGGCTGGTGACGAACTTGCCTTCACGGCCAGCCAGGGGCGAGCTGTTGACCATGAAGTTCATGGTCAGGGTGGGTTCATCCACCGCAATGGGCGGCAGCGGCTCAATGGACTCGGGCGCGCACAGGGTGACGCCGATGTTCACCTGGTCGATGCCGGACACCAGCACGATGTCGCCGGCTTCGGCCGATTCGGCCGGGGCGCGGTCAAGGCCGGTGAAGGTGAGGATCTGGCTGATCTTGGCCTTGCCCCGGCTTTCGTCACCGTACATGACGGCCACTTCCTGGTTGGGGCGGATGCGGCCGCGCTTGATGCGACCGATGCCGAGCTGGCCGATGTAGGTGGAGTAGTCCAGGGAGCAGATCTGGAGCTGCAGCGGCGCTTCCGCATCCACGTCGGGTTCGGGCACGTGCTGGAGAATGGCCTCGTAGAGGGGCTTCATGTCGGTGCCGGGCTGGTCGGCGTCGAGCATGGCGTAGCCGTTGAGGGCCGAGGCATACACGACCGGGAAGTCGAGCTGTTCTTCGGTGGCGCCGAGCTTGTCGAAGAGGTCGAAGGTGTGGTTGATCACCCAGTCCGGACGGGAGCCGGGGCGGTCGATCTTGTTGATGACGACGATGGGCTTGAGGCCAAGGGCCAGCGCCTTGCGGGTCACGAAGCGGGTCTGGGGCATGGGGCCTTCGACCGCATCCACCAGCAGCAGCACGCCGTCCACCATGGACAGGACGCGCTCCACTTCACCGCCGAAGTCGGCGTGGCCCGGGGTGTCGACGATGTTGATGTGGGTGTCGCCGTACTGGATGGCGCAGTTCTTGGCGAGGATGGTGATGCCGCGCTCCTTTTCCAGGTCGTTGCTGTCCATCACCCGTTCGGAGACCTGCTGGTTGTCGCGGAAGGTGCCGGACTGGCGCAGGAGCTGGTCGACGAGCGTGGTCTTGCCGTGGTCCACGTGGGCGATGATGGCGATGTTGCGGATGGAGCGGGACATGGGGTTGGGTTCCGGAAGTACTTGTAAACGCGAAATTTTAGCACGCCATTGCGCATCGCAGCATGGCCGGATGCGCATCTGCTGCGTGCTAAGATGCCGGCCCTGAGCGAAATTCAAGGAGTGCACGAACATGTTGGCCATCATCGGCGGGAGTGGACTGACGCAACTGGCGAACCTGGAAGTCCTGCGCCGGGAGGTGGTGCGCACGCCCTACGGAGAGCCTTCGGGCGCGCTGACCTTCGGCCGCCTGTGTGCCAATCCGGTGGTCTTTCTGGCGCGCCATGGCTACGGCCACACGATCCCGCCGCACCGGGTGAATTACCAGGCCAACCTGTGGGCGCTCCAGCAGGCTCACGTCACGTCCATCATCTCGGTGGCCTCGGTGGGCGGCATACGGGCCGATCTCGGGCCCGGCGCGCTGGTGGTGCCGGACCAGATCATCGATTACACGTGGGGCCGCAAGAGCACTTTCTTTGAAGGGGGTGACGCGCCGGTGGTGCACGTGGATTTCACCGAGCCCTACGACGCCGGCGTGCGTCAGCGCATCCTTGCGGCGGCGGTGGCGGCGGGTGAGGCGGTGTCCGACGGCGGAGTCTATGCTGCGACCCAGGGGCCGCGTCTCGAGACGGCAGCCGAGATCAACCGCCTGGAACGGGATGGGGCCGACGTGGTGGGCATGACCGGCATGCCGGAGGCCGTGCTGGCGCGGGAGCTGGGCATCCCCTACGCGGCCATCAACGTGGTGGCCAACTACGCCGCCGGGCGGGCCGGCAGCGCCAACGGGATCTGCTTCGACAGCATCGAGCAGGTGCTGCTCGGCGCCATGGGGCGGGTGCGCCGCGTCCTCGATCATCTCTGCGACGCATGATCCGCGACGTCCTGCGCATGGGGGATCCGCGCCTGCTGGCGGTGGCGCGGCCGGTGGAGGCCTTTGATACGCCCGAACTGCGAGGCCTGATTCAGGACATGCGCGACACCATGACCGCGCTCAATGGCGCCGGCATCGCTGCACCGCAAATCGGCGTCGATCTGAGGGTGGTGATCTTCGGCGGTGGTGGGCCGAATCCGCGTTATCCCGACGCGGAGTTCGTGCCGGACACGGTGTTGATCAACCCGCAGATCGAGCTGCTGTCGGACGAGGAGGAGGGTGCCTGGGAAGGTTGCCTGTCGGTGCCGGGCCTGCGTGGCTGGGTGCCGCGCCGGGTGCATCTGCGCTATCGCGGCGTCGACATGGAAGGTCGACCCTTTGAGCGGGAGGCGCGGGGATTTCATGCCCGGGTCGTGCAGCACGAGTGCGACCACCTCGACGGCATCCTGTATCCGGCCCGGGTGCGGGATTTCAGCCGCTTCGGCTTTACCGACGTGCTCTTTCCGGGCGTGCCGCTGGCGGACGACTGACGGGCCGACGGGCGGCCCGCCGGATCAGATCGCCAGTTTTTCCAGCAGGTCGGATTCGATCTTCACCACCAGATTGTCCTGGCTGAGGCCGGGGCCACTGATGAGGAAGGTGTCTTCCACCCGTTCGCCGAGGGTGGCGATCTTGGCCGTGTGCAGGTTGATGCTGTAGTGGGCCAGGGTGTCGGCGATGTCGAAGAGCAGCCCGGTGCGGTCGGCCGCGGTCACCGACATGATGTAGTGCTTGCCCCGGTCGTCCGGACG
Source organism: Rhodocyclaceae bacterium (assembly GCA_035335645.1). Lineage (GTDB taxonomy): Bacteria > Pseudomonadota > Gammaproteobacteria > Burkholderiales > Rhodocyclaceae > Zoogloea. The sequence goes on from DAOQMM010000017.1 coordinate 5,133, forward strand.
GATGCTGACTTCCGGCGTGATCGGGAAGTGGCGCACTTCCCGCGACAGGCGGCCGTTGGTGGGCTGGTCGGCGGGCGCCTGAGTGCGCAGACGCTCGGTCAGGTCGTGTTCCAGCAGGTTGGTGATGTCCCGGTATTGCAGTTCCTGGCCGGGATCGAGGAGGACGAAGCTGTCCAGCGCATAGCCGTGGCGGGTGGTGTGGATCTTGGCGTCGGCGATGGTGAAGCCGAGGCGCGCGAAGAAGCCGCACAGGCGCATGAAGAGGTCGCGCTGGTCGTGCATGTAGACCATGACCTGGAGTCCTTCGCCCACGTGGCTGAGGCGTGCCTTGACCACGGGTTGGTCCGTCTCTACGCGGTAGTACAGCATGCGTGCGTGCCAGGCGATCTCTTCTGCGTCGTGACGCAGGAAGTAGAGCGTATCGAGCTGGGCCCACAACGCGTCCTCGGTTCCGGGGCGCAGGCCGTAGTAGCGCAGCAGGTGACGGGCGTCGTCCTGACGTTTCGGGGAGCCGAGCGCCTGTTGCGGCGCCACGCCACGCAGCAGGCGCTGGGTGGCGAAGAAGAGGTCCTCCAGCAGCTTGCCCTTCCAGCCGTTCCACACCTTGGGGCTGGTGCCGCGGATGTCCGCATGGGTGAGGATGTACAGGGCCGTGAGGTGGCGTTCGTCGCCGACGAGGGCGGCGAAGCGCTGGATGACGCTCAGGTCCGAAAGATCGTGTTTCTGCGCCACGTTGGACATGCTCAGGTGGTGCTCCACGAGCCATTCCACCAGACCGGTATCCGTGTCGTCCAGGCCGTGGGATTCGCAGAATTCCCGTGCGTCCTTCATGCCCAGCTTGGAGTGGTCGCCACCGCGGCCCTTGGCGATGTCGTGGAACAGCGCGGCGATGTAGATCAGCCAGGGCTTCTCGAAGCTCGTGGCGAGGCGCGTGAGCAGGGGGTATTCGTGGGCGTGGTCGGCCACCATGAAGCGCCGCACGTTGCGCAGCACCTGCAGGATGTGCTGGTCGACCGTGTAGACGTGGAAGAGGTCGTGCTGCATCTGCCCGACGATGCGCCGCCAGGCGGGCAGGTAGAAGCTGAGGATGCCGTACTGGTTCATCCGCCGCACCTCGTGGAGCACGCCACGCTTCTGCTGCAGGATGCGCAGGAAGAGCGCGCGGTGGGCCGGATCGCGACGGAAATCCGCGTTGATGAGCTTGCGGCCGCGCCACAGGGCGCGCAGGGTGCGGGCGGTCATGCCCTTGAGCTCGGAGCGCTGCTCCAGGATCAGGAAGCACTCGAGCAGCGCGCCGGGATGCCGTTCGAAAACGCCTTCGTCGCGCACGTCGAGAAGCTCGCGCACGCACTGGAAGCGTTCGTTGATGTTGATGGCGATGGGGTAGCGGTTGGGAAACAGCTCTGCGCCGAAGTTCTGCAGCAGGATGGTGTTGAGCTGGGTGACCTTCTTGGCGCTGCGGTAATACTCCTGCATGAACACTTCGGACGCGCGGCGCGTACCGGTGGCTTCGTAGCCGAAACGTCGGGCGAGCTTTTCCTGGTGGTCGAAGAGCAGGCGGTCCTCGCGACGGCCGGTCAGATGGTGCAGACGGATGCGCACGTGCTGGAGAAAGCGCTCCACTTCGCGCAGTTCGGTGGCTTCCTC
>DAOQMM010000017.1:6879-10380 GCA_035335645.1 Rhodocyclaceae bacterium
TTGCCATGGAGCAGGCGGGCTTCGAGGAGATTGGTGGTGACGGTGACGTCACGGGCACTTTCTTCGAGACATTCCTCGACGGTGCGAACGCTGTGACCGATGTCCAGCCCGATGTCCCAGATCAGACCGATCAGCTGTTCCAGCCGGCTGCTGAGCTCCGGGTCTGCGGGGGCGTCCAGCAGGAACAGCAGGTCCACGTCGGAACATGGGAACAGCTCCCCGCGGCCATAGCCGCCCACCGCGACAAGCGCAGCGCTGTCGGGCAGTTGAAAGATCTGCCAGAGCTCGACGAGCACCTCATCCACCAGCTGGCAGCGCCCCTTGAGAATCGGCTCGGTGAGAGGATGGGCTTCATAGGCGGCACGCAGGGTTTCGGCGCCGCTCTTGAGGCGGGTCTTGATTCGGGTGATGAGCTCGCGGCTCTGCTCAAAGCTCAGCAGCGCGGGTGATTCGGTCTGGGACATGTCAGGGAAAGAGGTGGGCCACGAGTTCCGGCCGGCGCGGTGCGCCCTCGGACAGGGTGAGGATGTCGACGCCGGTTTCCGTGACCAGGATCATGTGCTCCCACTGGGCCGACAGGCTGCGGTCGCGGGTGACGATGGTCCAGCCGTCAGGCAGCTCGGAGATCGCTGCCTTGCCGGCGTTGATCATCGGTTCGATGGTGAAGATCATGCCCGGCTTCAGTTCCAGTCCGGTACCCGGCTTGCCGTAGTGGAGCACCTGGGGATCCTCGTGAAATTTGGCGCCGATACCGTGGCCGCAGAATTCACGCACCACCGAAAAGCCATGGCCTTCGGCGTGTTTCTGGATCGCGTGGCCGATATCGCCGAGGTGTGCGCCGGGCTTGACCTGGGCGATGCCCAGCCACAGGCATTCGAAGGTGATCTGGCACAGCCGCCGCGCCAGGATGCTGCCGGCTGCCTCGCCGCCGACGATGAACATGCGGCTGGTGTCGCCGTGGTAGCCGTTCTTGATGACGGTGATGTCCAGATTGACGATGTCACCTTTCTTCAGCGCCTTTTCTCCCGGAACGCCGTGACACACCTGATGGTTGATGGAGGTGCAGATCGACTTGGGATAGGGCTTGTAGCCCGGCGGCGCGTAATTGAGCGGTGCGGGGATGCATCCCTGCACGTCCACCATGTAGTCATGGCACAGCTTGTCGAGTTCGCCGGTGGTGACGCCGGGCTTCACGAAAGGCGTGATGTAATCGAGGACTTCGGAGCCGAGGCGGCCCGCGATGCGCATCTTTTCGATCTCTTCGGGTGTTTTTATGGTGACGCTCATGGCGGTCTGCGGATTCGGATTGGGGGTGCGGTAGGCTAGCTCAAGCGACGCGTCGGGGCAATCGAAGCACGGGCGTGCGCTTCGGGGCGGCAATAACCGCGGCGATCTTGAGGCTTGGGCGGCCCTCCTGATATACTCCAAAGCTTGTCCGGCATCCGGTCGGACAAAATTCACACGCCCGGTTCACAAGGGTCCGGGATCGGCGCACTGCATGTGCGTGGATCCAGGCGTTCGCCATGCATGCAGATGCGGCATGGCCGGCCGGGCGGCGGTCAAACCTTTGTACGGAGTACTTGCAATGTCTGTCACCATGCGTCAAATGCTCGAAGCGGGCGTCCACTTCGGCCACCAAACCCGTTTCTGGAACCCGAAGATGGCCCCCTTCATCTTCGGTCAGCGCAACAAGATCCATATCGTCAATCTGGAAAAGACCCTCGTCAAGTACAACGAGGCGATGGACTTCGTGCGCAAGCTGGCCGCCAATCGCGGCACCATCCTGTTCGTCGGCACCAAGCGTCAGGCCCGCGAGATCGTCGCCGAGGAAGCCCGTCGCGCCGGCATGCCCTACGTGGATGAGCGCTGGCTGGGCGGCATGCTCACCAACTTCAAGACCGTCAAGGTCTCCATCAAGCGCCTCAAGGACATGGAAGCCATGGTGGAAGACGGCTCCATCGAGCGTCTGTCCAAGAAGGAAGCGCTGATGGCCTCCCGCGAGCTCGAAAAGCTCCAGAAGAGCCTGGGCGGCATCAAGGATCTGGGCGGTCTGCCCGATGCGCTGTTCGTCATCGACGTCGGCTACCACAAGATCGCCATCACCGAAGCCAACAAGCTGGGCATCCCCGTTGTGGCCGTGGTCGATACCAACCACACGCCCGAAGGTGTGGATTTCGTGATCCCGGGTAACGACGACTCCTCCCGCGCCATCCGCCTCTACGCCCGTGGCGTGGCCGATGCCGTGCTGGAAGGCAAGAACCAGGTCGTGCAGGAAATTGTTGCCGCCGGTTCCGATGAATTCGTCGAAGTGGAAGAAGGTAACGAAGAGCAGGCTTAATGCCGGCGTTCGTGTCCCTCTTTCAACTGTTCGTTAAGCGTTAAGCATTGAGGAGCTAGCATGGCGGAAATTACCGCAAGCATGGTCAAGGAACTGCGCGAGAAGACCGACGCGCCCATGATGGAATGCAAGAAGGCGCTGGCCGAAGCGGCCGGCGACATGGCCAAGGCCGAAGAGATCCTGCGCGTCAAGCTGGGCAACAAGGCCTCCAAGGCCGCCGCCCGCGTGACCGCCGAAGGCATCGTCGGTGTGTATATCGGTGAAGGTGGCAAGCTGGCCGCCATCGTCGAAGTCAATTGCGAAACCGACTTCGTGGCCAAGAACGACGACTTCCTGGCGCTGACCAAGAAGCTCGCCGAGTTGGTGGCCGCCGCCAATCCGGCTGACGTGGAGGCCCTGTCCGCCCTGACCATTGACGGCCAGTCCGTCGAGGAAGTGCGCAAGGCGCTGGTCGGCAAGATCGGCGAGAATATGAGCATCCGCCGTTTTGTGCGGACCGAAGCCAAGGGTGCCGTGGCCAGCTACATCCACGGTGGTGCCAAGATCGGCGTGCTGGTGGATCTGGTGGGCGGTGATGAAGCCCTTGCCAAGGACATCGCCATGCATGTCGCCGCGGCCAAGCCCAAGGCGCTGGACGCGTCCGGCGTGCCGTCCGAGCTGCTGGATGTGGAGCGTCGCATTGCCATTGAAAAGGCCCGCGAAGCCGGCAAGCCCGAAGCGATGCTGGAAAAGATCGCCGAAGGCACCGTCCAGAAGTACCTCAAGGACGTGACCCTGCTCGACCAGGTCTTCGTCAAGGCCGAGGATGGCAAGCAGACCATCGCCCAGCTGCTGAAGGCGAAGGGGGCTTCCGTGGCCGGTTTCACCCTCTTCATCGTGGGTGAGGGCATCGAGAAGAAGGTGACCGACTTCGCCGCCGAAGTGGCCGCCCAGGCCGCTGCTGCTGCCCAGAAATAAGCGAGGTTCCTGACGATGAGCCAGCCCGCTTACAAGCGCATTCTCCTCAAGCTGTCCGGCGAAGCCCTGATGGGTGACGACGCCTACGGCATCAACCAGGACGTGGTGACGGGCATCGTCACCGACGTGGCCGAAGTGGTCCAGCTCGGCGTCGAGGTGGGGATCGTGATTGGCGGCGGGAACATCTTCCGTGGCATGGCGGGGGC
>DAOQMM010000017.1:10480-40897 GCA_035335645.1 Rhodocyclaceae bacterium
ACGGCCGCCGCGCTGCGCGGTGCCGAAATCGGTGCCAACATCGTGCTGAAGGCAACCAAGGTGGACGGCATCTATACTGCGGACCCCAAGAAGGATCCGACGGCCACCCGCTTCCAGCGCATCTCCTTTGACGAGGCGATCAGCCGCAATCTGGCCGTCATGGATGCGACCGCCTTCGCCCTGTGCCGGGACCAGCGTCTGCCCATCAACGTGTTCAGCCTGTTCAAGGTGGGCGCGCTCAAGCGTGTGGTGATGGGTGAGGACGAGGGTACCCTGGTCTATTGCTGAGGAAGCCGCGATGATTCCCGAACTCAAGAAAACCACCGAGCACAAGATGCTCAAGTCCATCGAGGCGCTCAAGGCGGATCTGGCCAAGGTCCGTACCGGCCGCGCCCACACGGGGATTCTGGATCATGTGATGGTGGAGTATTACGGCAATCCGGTGCCCGTCAACCAGGTGGCCAACGTGACCCTCATCGACGCCCGCACCATTGGCGTGCAGCCGTGGGAAAAGCCGATGGTGGGGAAGGTCGAAAAGGCCATCCGTGACTCCGATCTGGGTTTGAATCCGGCCGCCCAGGGTGACATCATTCGGGTGCCCATGCCTCCCTTGACCGAAGAGCGTCGTAAGGAGCTCATCAAGGTGGTCAAGCATGAAGGCGAAGGTGCCAAGGTGGCGGTCCGCAATCTGCGTCGTGATGCCAACAGTTCGCTCAAGGACGCGGTCAAGGCCAAGACCATTTCCGAAGATGACGAGCGTCGTGCCCAGGACGACATCCAGAAGCTGACCGACAAGGCCATCGTCGAAATCGACAAGCTGCTTGTTCAAAAAGAACAAGAGCTGATGCAGATCTGATCCGTCGGGTCAGGCGCGTCCCGTTTCGTCCAGCGGAGAGATTATGGTGCGATTGCCTTTTCTGAGCTCCACTCGGGGCATCCCCGAGGTCGTAGAGGTTCCGCGCCACATCGCGATCATCATGGATGGAAACGGGCGCTGGGCACGCAAGCGCCTGATGCCCCGCGTGGCGGGCCATGCCAAGGGTGTGGAGTCTTTGCGGGCGATGATCCGCACATGCCAGGACCTGAAGGTCGAGTACCTCACGGTCTTTGCATTCAGTTCAGAAAACTGGCGGCGTCCGAAGGACGAGGTCACCTTCCTCATGAAGCTCTTCCTCCGTACCCTCAAGGAGGAAATCGAGCGGATGCATCGCAGCAACATTCGTCTGCGGGTCGTGGGCGACATCAGTCGCTTCGATTCGGCGCTCGTGAATCTCATCGAGGAGTCCGAGACGCTGACCGCCGGGAACACGGCGATGAACCTCACCATCGCGGCCAATTATGGCGGGCGCTGGGACATCCTTCAGGCCGTCGAGAAGATGCTGGCTGCTTCGCCCGATGCCCGGGAAGGGTTTACGGAGGATCAGCTTGCAGAATATCTGGCGCTGAGCTTCGGTCCCGAACCGGACCTCTTCATCCGTACCGGGGGCGAGCAGCGCATCAGCAACTTCATGCTGTGGCAACTGGCGTACACCGAGCTCTATTTCACCGACAAGCTCTGGCCGGAATTTGACGAAGCGGCGCTGAAGGAGGCGATCCGCTCCTATCAGGGGCGTGAGCGTCGTTTCGGGCGAACGAGCGAGCAGCTTGACGCCGGCGCTGGCGGGCCTGATTCAAGCGATCATGCTTAAAACGCGGGTCATCACCGCGTTGTGCCTGCTGGCTGGCATTCTGGCTGCACTGTTCCTGCTGCCCGAGCCCGCCTGGGTCGTGTTCTGTGCGCTGATCTGCGCGGCGGCTGCGCACGAATGGGCTGGCATGATCGGATTCGCGGCGGCCCGGAGGGCGGTCTATTCCGTGCTGCTCGGGGCGTTGTGCCTGGCAGGGGGATGTGTGGCCGGACTGCACCGGCCGGAAACCGTGGCGCCCTTTGCACTCGCGCCGGTTTATGGGGTCAGTGCCCTGTTCTGGCTGACCTGCGTGCCCGTCTGGCTGAAATCCCGATGGCAACTCCGCGGCGTGGGGGCGGGTGCCCTGGTGGGTCTGGTGCTGTTGTTGCCCCCCTCGTTGGCGATCGCCCATCTGCGCCTGCTTGGCCCCTGGGTGCTGCTGGCGGTGATGGCGGCAGTCTGGGTGGCCGACATCGCCGCGTATTTCAGCGGTCGGGCCTTCGGATCGCGCAAGCTGGCGCCCAGCATCAGTCCGGGCAAGAGCTGGGAAGGGGCATACGGCGCCTGTGTCGGCGTGGTCGTCTATGGGTTTGCCTGCGCGGCATCGGTCGGACTCGACTGGACCGCCCCACGGGTGTGGATGCCTGGCGTGATCGGTCTGATGGGCTTCACGGCCGTGAGCATCATCGGCGACCTCTTCGAATCCTTGATCAAGCGTCAGGCCGGCATCAAGGACAGCGGTACCCTGCTGCCCGGTCACGGGGGGGTGCTTGATCGGATCGACAGTCTGACCTCGACGCTTCCCATGGCGGCCCTCGTGGCCCTGTGGCTGGCTCGCTGAGGGAATATCCACGTGAAGAAGCTCATTACCGTCCTCGGGGCGACGGGTTCCATCGGCGTCAGCACCCTCGATGTGGTGGCCCGCCATCCGGACCGCTATGGCGTATTCGCCCTGACCGCCCATCGGCAGGTGGACAAGCTCTACGAACAATGCCTCGCCCATCGCCCCGCCTACGCCGTGGTCGAACGGGCGGAGGATGCGGTGGCGTTGCAGCGGCGCCTGGACGCGGCGGAGTGCCGTTGCGACGTTCTATACGGCCCGGCTGCCCTGTGCGACGTGGCATCTGCGCCGGACGTGGCGTCCGTGATGGCCGCCATTGTCGGCGCCGCGGGTTTGCCGCCCACCCTGGCGGCGGCGCGGGCTGGCAAGCGGGTACTGCTCGCCAACAAGGAGGCGCTGGTGATGTCTGGCGCACTCTTCATGGCTGAAGTGGATACCCATGGCGCCACGCTGCTACCCATCGACAGCGAACACAACGCCATCTTCCAGGCGATGCCGTCCGGCCATGCCCGGCCGCTCGAAACCGGGGGGGTCACGCAGATTTTGCTCACCGCGTCCGGCGGGCCCTTCCGGTCCACCCCGATCTCGGATTTGCCGGCTGTGACACCCGACATGGCCTGCGCTCATCCCAACTGGGTGATGGGGCGCAAGATTTCCGTCGACTCGGCCACCATGATGAACAAGGGGCTGGAGGTCATCGAAGCGCGCTGGCTCTTTGCGGCCCCGGCAGAGCGCATCCAGGTGGTGATCCATCCCCAGAGCGTGATCCACTCCCTGGTGGCTTATTCCGACGGTTCCGTGCTGGCGCAACTTGGCAACCCGGACATGCGCACGCCCATCGCCCATGCCCTGGCATATCCCGAACGTATTGATTCGGGCGTGAAGCCGCTGGATCTGTTCGAAGTGGCCCGGCTCGATTTTGAGCGGCCGGATTTCGCGCGTTTTCCCTGTCTGGCGTTGGCCTATCGGGCGCTGCAGGCGGGCGGCGTGGCGCCGGCAGTGCTCAATGCGGCCAACGAGGTGGCGGTCGCCGCGTTCCTCGACGGCCATCTGAGATTCGACCGTATCGCCGCCGTGATTGCCGATGTGCTCGACGCCGTGCCGGACGCTGCTGCCGATTCCCTGGAGGTGGTTTTCGCGGCCGATCGTGAGGCTCGCGAAGTGGCAGCGTCCCGTGTCCGGGCTTACCTGGCTGGCGCCCGCCCATGATCCTGGTCGACTACGTCCTCCCATTCCTGCTGGCGCTGGGGATCCTCATCGTCGTGCACGAGTTTGGCCACTATCAGGTGGCGCGCTGGTGCGGCGTCAAGGTGTTGCGTTTTTCCTTGGGTTTCGGCAAGCCGCTGATGCTGTGGCGGGCGGGCGCGGATCGCACCGAGTGGGCCATCGCGGCCTTTCCGCTGGGCGGTTACGTGAAGATGCTCGATGAGCGGGAAGGGCAGGTGCCGACCGAGGAACTGCACCGTGCCTTCAATCGCCAGAATGTCTGGAAGCGCATCGCCATTGTTGCCGCCGGACCGCTGGCCAATTTCCTGCTCGCGATCACGCTGTACTGGGGATTGTACGGAGGCGGAGTGGAGGAGATCCGCCCGCGGGTGGGCACACCGGTGGCGGGCAGTCAGGCCGATCTGGCAGGCTTTCAGGACGGAGAACTGGTGCGTGCGGTGAGCGGCGAGCAGGTTCAGACCTGGCAGGAATTCCGCTGGAAGCTGCTCAACCGCGCCCTCGAACACCAGGCTGTCGAGGTCGAAACCCAGAACGGACAGGGCGAGATCGCCTTCCGTCGCCTCGATCTCGCCGGAATCACCGTGGATCAGGGGACCGAGGACATCACCGCCCAGCTCGGCATGAAGCTCTTCCGTCCAGTGCTGCCCGCCGTGATCGGGAGCGTGGCCCCCGACAGCGTGGCGGCCCGGGCGGGGCTGCAAGGCGGAGATCGGGTGCTGCGCATCGACGACAAGGATATCGGCGGCTGGTCCGAACTCGTCATGATGGTGCGCGATGCGCCGGGCCGTCGCCTGAGATTCGAGGTGGTGCGGGGTACGGAAGCGCTTGCCGTGGACGTCGTGCCGGCAGCCGTCGAGGACCGCGGTCGCACGATCGGCCGGATCGGCGTGGGCTTGGCGGAAAACGCGCAGCGGCGTGACGAGATGTTTGTGACCGTGCGCTACGGAATCGTCGATGCCCTGGGAAAGGGCCTGTCCCAGACCTGGGAGACGACCGTGATGAGCCTGTCGGTGATGCGCCGCATGATCGTCGGTGAGGTGTCGGTCAAGAACCTGTCCGGACCCGTGACCATCGCCGATTTTGCCGGCCAGTCGGCGCGCATGGGCTTGCCCCACTACATCAAGTTCCTTGCCCTGATCAGCATCAGTCTGGGCGTCCTGAACCTCCTCCCCATCCCGCTGCTCGACGGGGGGCACTTGCTGTATTATGTGCTGGAGATCATCAAGGGCGGCCCCGTTTCCGACAGGACGATGGAGATCGGCCAGCAGATAGGCATGGCACTGCTGGCGATGCTCATGGCATTTGCCTTTTACAACGACATCAACCGCCTTGTAGCCAGCTGAAATCGGATGAATTCCAAGCTTCTCCCCGCGGTGATCGCGGCGCTGATCTGCGCCTCGCCCGCTCTGGCCTTTGAGCCCTTCGTCGTCAAAGATATCCGTGTAGAAGGCATCCAGCGCACCGAAGCCGGTACGGTCTTCAACTATCTACCGGTCAAGGTGGGTGAGCGCTTCAGCGAGGACAAGGCGTCCCAGGCCATCAAGGCGCTGTTCGCGACGGGCTTCTTCAAGGATGTGCGCATCGAGGTGGATGGCGACGTGATCGTCGTCGTCGTCGACGAGCGGCCGGCCATCGCGCAGGTGGATTTCGTCGGCATCAAGGAGTTCGACAAGGAGGCCCTGAAGAAGGGGTTGAAGGAAGTCGGTCTCGCCGAGTCACGGATTTTCGACCGGGCCGTGCTCGAGCGCGCCGAGCAGGAGTTGAAGCGCCAGTATCTGTCGAAGGGCCTCTACGGCGTGCAGATCACCACGACGGTCACGCCCCTCGAACGCAATCGCGTCGGCGTGAATTTCAACGTGGTCGAAGGCGACGCCGCCAAGATCCGCCAGATCAGCATCATCGGCAACAAGGTGTTCAAGGAGAAGGATCTCCTCGACCTCTTCGCCCTGACCACGCCGGGCTGGATGACCTGGTATTCCAAGAGTGACCAGTATTCCAAGCAGAAGCTGTCGGGCGATATCGAGGCCCTGCGCGCCTACTATCTGAACCGCGGCTATCTGGATTTCACGGTGGACTCCACCCAGGTGTCCATCACGCCCGACAAGAAGGATATCTACATCACCCTCAGCATCACCGAGGGTGAGAAATACACGGTGTCCGACGTCAAGCTGGCCGGCGATCTGGTCTTGCCAGAGAAGGAGGTCCTGAACCTCGTCAAGGTCAAGTCCGGCGACACCTTTGTGCGTGACAACGTGACGGCCACCACCAAGGCCATCAGCGATCGGTTGGGCAACGAAGGATATGCGTTCGCCAACGTGAATGCGGCGCCCGAGGTGGACAAGGTCAAGCGCCAGGTGGCCTTCACGTTCTATGTCGACCCGGGGCGGCGTGTTTATGTGCGCAAGATCAATTTCGCCGGCAATGCCCGCACCCGTGACGAGGTGCTGCGCCGCGAGATGCGTCAGATGGAAGGTGCCTGGTACGACGGGGCTGCACTCAACCGTTCGCGGACGCGTCTGGATCGCCTCGGCTATTTCGACGAAGTCACCGTCGAGACGCCAGCGGTGCCGGGTTCCACCGACCAGGTGGACGCGAACTTCTCGGTCAAGGAGCGGGCCACGGGCAACCTGATGCTGGGTGCGGGCTTCTCCAGCTCTGAAAAAGTCATCCTGTCGGGCTCGATCTCCCAGCAGAACCTGTTCGGCACGGGTAATTCCATGACCCTGCAGCTGAATACGGGTCGCATCAACCGTACCGCGGCGCTGTCCTTCACCAATCCCTACTGGACCATCGATGGCGTCAGCATCGGTTGGGATGTGTATCAGCGCAATGTGGATCCCACGTCCCTTTCGGTGGCCAGCTACAAGACCCATTCCCTTGGTGCCGGACTGCGCTTCGGTTATCCGATTGCCGAGGACGACCGCATCAACTTTGGTCTCGCGGTGGATCGCACCAAGATCACCGTATTTGATACCAGCCCGATCCAGTACGTGGATTTCGTCAATAAATTCGGCAGCACTGCGGAAAGTCTGGTCAGCACGGTGGGCTGGTCGCGGGACCGGCGCGACAGCTTCGTCTATCCCACATCGGGAACCTATCAGCGTGTCGGCCTGGAAATGGCCACCGCGCCGATGGACATCCGCTATTTCCGCTCGAGTTACCAGCATCAGCACTGGATTCCCTTCGGCGGCGGCTACGCCCTCATGCTCAATGGCGATGTCGGCTATGCCCACGGCTACGACGGCAAGGAACTGCCCTTCTACAAGAACTTCTACGCGGGCGGTATCGGCTCGGTGCGGGGGTATCAGCAGAGCACGTTGGGTCCGCAGTTCGTGGATGTATACGGCGTGGCGCGCGCCCTCGGCGGTAACCGGCGGATCATCGGCAACGCGGAGTACTACTTCCCGATGCCGGGCCAGGGCAAGGAAAAGTCCATGCGCATGTCGATGTTCCTGGACGCGGGCCAAGTGTGGGGCGTGGAAGAGAAGGTTCGCCTGTCGGATTTGCGCTACAGTGCAGGTTTGGCCTTTTCGTGGAGTTCCCCGGTGGGGCCGCTCAAGTTCAGTCTGGGTCAGGCGCTCAAGAAAGAGCCTCAGGATCGGACCCAGAAGTTCCAGTTCCAGCTCGGAACGGTGTTTTAAAGAGTCATCGCAGGCAAGCGGAGGTTTGAGTGAAAGGTATCGGTATTTCCACGCTGGCGGGTGTGCTTCTCGCTGTGTTTGCGCAGACGGCTGCTGCCGAAGTGAAAGTGGGATTCGTCAATTCCGACCGGATCATGAAGGAAGCGGTTCCGGCCAAGAAAGCTCAGCAAAAGCTCGAAAAGGAATTCGAAAAGCGCGATCAGGATCTGCAACGCATGGCCAAGCAGCTCCAGGGTATGCAGGAAGGTCTGGAAAAGAACGGCGTGACCATGGCTGAAGGCGAACATCGTGCCAAGGAGCGGGAGTTCAACGATCTGAACCGGGATTTCCAGCGCAAGCAGCGGGAGTTCCGCGAGGATCTGAACCAGCGCCGCAACGAGGAACTCGCCGGAGTGCTGGAGCGGGCCAACAAGACCATCAAGGCCATCGCCGAGGCCGAGAAGTTCGACATCATCTTCCAGGAAGCGGTGTATGCCAGCCCGCGCATTGACATCACCGACAAGGTGATCAAAGCGCTCACCGAGACCAAGTAAGTCTTGGCTTCGATGCAGATCACCCTGGGTGCGCTGGTTGAGCGGCTGGGCGGCGAACTGATCGGCGATCCGTCCATCGTGATCCGCCAGATCGCGACCCTCGAAAAGGCCGGGGAGGGCGATCTGGCCTTCCTCGCCAATCCCAAGTATCGCGCAGCACTGGATGGCACGACGGCGTCCGCGGTCATCGTCGATCCCAAATCCGCCGGACTGACCGAGCGGGCGCGCATTGTCACGCGCGATCCCTATCTGTACTTTGCGCGGGCCGCCCAGTGGTTCAATCCGCTCCGGCGTCCGCCGGCGGGCATCCATGCCAGCGCGGTGGTGGCGTCGGCGCTGCCCGAATCCGTCTCGGTGGGGCCGAATGCCGTGATTGGCGAGGGCTGCGAGATCGGTGAGAACACGGTCATCGGTCCGGGCTGTCACGTCGGTGATGGCGTGCGGATCGGCCCGGATGGCCTGCTCCACGCGGGGGTCACGATTTACGCCGACTGCGTCGTCGGCGCCCGCGCCATCCTCCATTCCGGCGCCGTGATCGGTGCCGACGGTTTCGGTTTCGCGCGGGATTCAGACAAACGCTGGGTGAAGATTCCCCAGATCGGCCGGGTGGTGATCGGGGACGACGTGGAGGTCGGCGCCAACACCACCATCGACCGGGGCGCGCTGGACGACACGGTGATCGGCAACGGGGTCAAGCTCGACAACCTGATCCAGATTGCCCACAACGTCCACGTGGACGACGACGCCATCATGGCCGGGCTCTCCGGCATCGCCGGGAGCAGCCGTCTCGGCAAACGGGTGATGGTGGCTGGGCAGGCCGGCATCTCCGGTCACCTCTCGGTGGGAGACGACATCGTCGTATCGGCCGGCACCATCATTACCAAGACCCTCGACAAGCCGGGCGTCTATACGGCCATGCTGCCGCAGATGACCCACGCCGACTGGGTGAAGAACGTCTCCCATGTGCGGCGTCTCGACGGCCTTGCCGATCGGGTCCGGGAACTGGAAAAGCTGCTCGCTGAAAAAAACAAGGAAAATTCATGAGCGTCATCGACATCAACGAAATCAAGCAGTATCTGCCGCACCGCTATCCTTTCCTGCTGGTGGATCGCATCATCGAGCTGGAACTGGACAAGCGGGTCGTCGGGATCAAGAACGTCACGATCAACGAGCCCTTCTTTCCGGGCCATTTTCCGACCAATCCGGTCATGCCCGGCGTGCTGATCGTCGAAGCCATGGCCCAGACCGCGGCCGTGCTGGCCTTCAAATCAGACGGCTCGGTGCCTGACGAGCATTCCACGGTGTATTTCGCCTCGCTGGACAACGTGCGCTTCAAGCGGCCCGTAGTGCCGGGCGACCAGCTTGTCATGGAAGCCGAGATCGTGCGCAAGATGCGCAACATCTGGAAGTTCAGGGCAGTGGCCCGCGTCGATGGCGAGCTGGCCACCGAAGCCGAATTCATGTGCGCGATCAAGCGATGAGCATCCATCCTACCGCCATCGTTCATCCGGGCGCGCGCCTGGCCGAAGGGGTGCAGGTCGGGGCGTATTCGATCGTCGGCGAGCACGTGGTCATCGGTGAAGGCACGAGCGTCGGCCCCCACGTGGTGATCGAAGGTCACACGACCATTGGCTGCAACAACCGCATCTTCCAGTTCTGCTCGCTGGGCTCCGAACCCCAGGACAAGAAGTACGCCGGCGAACCGACGCGGCTTGAAATCGGCGACGGCAACACCATTCGCGAGTTCTGCAGCTTCAGTACCGGTACCGTCCAGGACGGCGGCCTGACCCGCGTTGGTCACGACAACTGGATCATGGCCTATGTGCACGTGGCCCACGACTGCGTCGTCGGCGATCACACCATCTTCGCCAACAATGCCACGCTGGCGGGCCACGTGACGGTGGGTGACTGGGCCATTCTTGGCGGTTTCACGGGCGTGCATCAGTTTGTGCGCGTTGGCGCCCACAGCTTCTGTGGTGTCGGGACGGTGCTGTTGCAGGATCTGCCGCCCTTCGTCACGGTGTCCGGCAACCCGGCGGCACCCCACGGCATCAACAGCGAAGGCCTGCGCCGGCGCGGCTACAGTAGTGACGGCATCACGGCCATCAAGCGCGCCTACAAGACGCTCTATCGGAGCGGTCTCACCCTGGATGAGGCGCGTCGGCAAATCGCCGAGGCAGCCGCCAATGTGCCAGAGCTGCAAATGTTTTCCGACTTCATCGCCGATTCCGGTCGCGGGATCGTCCGTTAATCCATGACCGTCCGCATCGCCATGGTGGCGGGCGAGGCGTCGAGCGATCTGCTGGCCAGCCACCTCATCCAGGCGCTCCGTCGTCATCTGCCTGATGCCGAGTTCTATGGCATCGGCGGGCCCAAGATGCAGGCCTTGGGTTTCCAGGCCCTGTGGCCGGCCGAAAAGCTTGCGGTGCATGGCTATGTGGATGCCCTGCGCCACTACCGCGAGCTCTCCGGTATCCGTCGCCAGCTCAAGGCGCGCATCCTGGCCGACCGCCCGGCAGCCTTCATCGGGGTGGATGCACCGGATTTCAGCCTGTGGCTGGAGCGCCGCCTCAAGGATAAGGGCATCCCGGCGATCCACTTCGTGAGCCCGTCCATTTGGGCATGGCGGCGTGGCCGGCTGAAGGGCATCGCCCGCGCGGTGAGCCACATGCTGTGTCTGTTTCCTTTCGAGCCCGAGCTCTACCGCACGGCCGGAGTGCCCGTGAGCTACGTGGGCCATCCCTTTGCCGACGTGCTGCCTTTGGCGCCGGATCGGGCCGGCGCCCGGGAACTTCTGCAACTGAGTGGCACGGGGCCGGTGTTCGCCCTGCTGCCGGGCAGCCGTCAGTCCGAGCTGCGCAATCTCGCCGATACCTACATCGCCACCGCGGCGATCCTGCACGAGCGCCATCCAGACGCCACCTTCCTGGTGCCCCTGGCGACCCGCGAGACGCGGCTGCTGTGGGACGCGGCGATGGCCCGCCATGCCCACCTCACACTGCCTTTGCGCACCCTGTTCGGTCATGCCGTTGAGGCCATGACTGCCGCCGACGTGGTGCTGGTGGCCAGCGGCACGGCCACCCTGGAGGCGGCCCTGCTCAAGCGCCCGATGGTCATCACCTACCGGATCGGCAAGTGGTCCTGGCGCCTGATGAAGCGCCTGGCGTATCTACCCTGGGTTGGTCTGCCCAATGTGCTGGCCGGTCGCGAGGTGGTGCCGGAACTGCTCCAGGATGCCGCCACGCCCCAAGCCCTGGCGGACGCCCTCGATGCCTGGCTGCAGGATGCAGGCCGGCGCGGCGAGCTGCTCGAGACCTTCACCGACATGCATCGGCAACTGCGCCAGGACACCGCGTCGCGGGCTGCCGAGGCGATCCTGCCTTATCTGCGGGGTCGCGTCTGATGGAGCGCCTGTGCGGCGTAGACGAGGCCGGCCGCGGGCCCTTGTGTGGCCCGGTGGTGGCGGCGGCGGTGATCCTCGACCCGGCGCGTCCCATCGCCGGCCTGGCGGATTCCAAGAAGCTCTCTGCGGCGCGCCGCGAGGCCCTGGCCCGGACGATCAAGGCCCAGGCCCTGGCCTGGCATATCGCTGAAGCCAGCGTCGAAGAGATTGACCGCCTCAACATCCTGCACGCTTCGATGCTGGCCATGCAGCGGGCCGTGGCGGGCCTGAACCTGCGGCCGACCCGCGTCCAGGTGGACGGCAACCGCTGCCCGGCCCTCGACCTGCCCTGCGAGGCGGTGGTCAGGGGCGACAGCCTGGTGGCGGAAATCTCCGCCGCGTCCATCCTTGCCAAGACGGCCCGCGACGCACTGCTGGTGGCCCTTGACCGGCGCTATCCCCAGTACGGTCTCGCTGGCCACAAGGGCTACCCGACGGCGGCGCATCTGGCCGCCCTGAAGGCTCACGGCGCGTGCGACATCTATCGGCGCAGCTTCGGGCCGGTGCGTGCCGTCGTCGCCCAAGCTTCCCTGTGGAACGAGGATCCGCACCCATGAAAGTCCATCACCTGCTCCTGTTTCTGCACCTCGCCGGCGTGATCGTCTGGATGGGTGGCATGGTCTTCGCCCACCTGTGCCTGCGTCCGGCGGCCCTGGAGCTGCCTCCGGCTCAGCGCCTGAGCCTGTGGCGGGCGGTCTTCGGGCGTTTCTTCCCGCTGGTGGCAGCGGCCGTCGCCACCATCCTGCTGACCGGCTTTGCCATGCTGGCCGATGTGGGCTTCGCCCAGGCACCGCGCACCTGGCACGTGATGGCCCTGCTCGGGACTGTGATGGCCGGTGTCTTCGCAAGTATCTGGTTCGGTCCGTGGCCGCGGCTGCGCCAGGCAGTGGCCGAGGAAAGCTGGGCCCGCGGCGCCGAGGCCCTGGCGACGATCCGTCAGCGGGTCGGCCTCAATCTGGTACTGGGCACACTGACCGTGGCCGTGGCCATCCTGGGCCTGGCCCTGTAGCGGTCGTGAAGCGCCTCACCTCGCGGGACAACGCCGCGGTCAGACACCTCCACGCCCTCGCCACCTCGGCGCGGGAGCGGCGCAAGGCCGGCGAGACCCTGCTCGACGGGGCCCATCTGGTGCAGGTGGCCCTGTCCCGCGGGCAGTCCCTGCGCCAGATCGTGGTCAGCGACGCGGGCTTTGCGCAGGCCGAGATCGCTACGCTCCTGGCGGCGGCGCCCGACGTGGCGCAACTTGTCCTGCCGGACGCCCTGTTCGCCCACGTGAGTCCGGTGGATTCTCCCAGCGGGGTGCTGGCCGTGATGGCGCTCCCGGCGGGACAGGCCGGCAACAGCCCGACGGGTGACTGCGTACTGCTCGATGGCGTGCAGGACCCCGGCAACCTGGGCACCATCCTGCGCACCGCAGCGGCGGCTGGCATCGCTCAGGTGCTGCTCACCCCCGGCTGCGCCCAGGCCTGGTCGCCCCGCGTGCTGCGGGCGGCGATGGGCGCGCATTTCCTGCTGCACATCGACGAGGGCATCGATGCGTCGGCTGCGCTGGCGGGCTACCCCGGCGCAATCCTCGCCACGGCCCTGCAGGACGCGACGGAGCTGTTCGCCACCGATCTGCGCGGGCCGGTGGCCTGGCTGTTCGGTTCGGAAGGTCAGGGCCTGAGCGAGGGGATTGCGGCGCTGGCCACCGGCCGGGTGCGCATCCCCATGCCCGGTGGCATGGAATCCCTCAACGTGGGCGTGGCGGCCGGCGTATGCCTGTTCGAGCAGGTGCGCCAGCGCGGCCTGCATCCTTCCGGCGGCTGAACGCCGCCCGGCGCGCTCAGGGCAGACGCAGGGCCGTGGCAGCCAGGGCGGCGTCCCGGTCTTCGCGGAAGGGCAGGACGCCCAGCAGCGGTGCCGGCAGCCCCTTTTGCAAGGCCGCCAGATTCTCGTCGACACGCAGCATGGCCGGGTCGACGCGGTTGGCGATCCAGCCGGCGAAGGTCAGGCCGCGGGCGGCGATGGCCTCGACACTGAGCAGGGCGTGATTGATGCAGCCCAGGCGCAGGCCCACCACCAGGATCACCGGCAGGCCCAGATCGCGGGCCAGGTCCGCGCTGTCGTAGTCGTCACCGAGGGGTACGCGGAAGCCGCCGACGCCTTCCACCAGGAGCAGGTCGGCCTGCGCGCGCAGGGTGTCGAAGGCGGTGCGGATGCGGGCGGGTTCGATGCGCACGCCTTCCTCGCGGGCAGCAATGTGGGGCGCAATGGGGCTGGCAAGGCAGTAGGGATTGAGCAACGCCAGGCCGGGATCGAAGCTGCCAGCGGCGCGGAGACGGGCCGCGTCCTCGTTGAGGAATTCGCCGTTCACCCATTCCGCACCGGCGGCGACCGGCTTCATGCCGAGGGCACGGAGCCCCTGGGCACGGGCGGCGTGGAGCAGGGCGCAGGTGGAGAAGGTCTTGCCGATCTCGGTGTCGGTGCCGGTGATGAAGTAAGCGCTCATGGTTTTTCGGCGACGAGCCAGAGGGTGTCATAGGACGCGGGCAGGCCGTCCGGGGTGCGGTAGGCCTCGTAGGCAGCGGTGAGGCGGGCCAGGTCGGTCTTGCGCAGGGGACGTCGCGTGGCGCCGGTCTGGTGGGCGCCGAGGGTCTTGATGTCGTGGAGCAGGCGGCGCAGGTCCGGCGCCCAGGCCTGCAGGGTGTCCCGCTCGCTGGCGAGCAGGCGCAGGCCGGCGGACTCGGCGGCGTCCTCGACGACCTCCGGCGGCTGGAAGCGCAGCACGTGCTCGGCGTCGTCTACGGCGGCGAAGGCATCGCGCAGCTCGAAGAGGGTGCCGGGCCCCAGGGTGGCCAGCCACACCTGGCCGCCCGGGCGCAGCACCCGTGCGATGTCGGTCAGGGCCCGGCGCGGCGCACACCATTGCAGGGCGTAGCTGGACCACAGCAGATCCACGCAGGCATCGGCGACGGGCAGCTGTTCCAGGTCCGCGCAGAGGGGGTGAGCGAGACCGGCGGGCAGGCGCGCGAGCATGGCGGGGGCGAAATCCACGGCGCACAGTTCGGCGTCGGGGAAGCGCTGCCGCAGGCCGGGCAGGGCATAGCCGGTGCCGCAGCCGGCATCGACGACGCGAGCGGCCGTTGAAAGGTGGGGCGTGCCGAGGGCGAAGAGGCGGTCGCAGGCGCTGCGCTGTACGTGGGCCACCGAATCGTAGGCGGCCGCGGCCCGGTCGAAGGCGGCGCGGACGGCGCGTTTGGAGGCGGGCGCGTCAGTCATGGCGGGCGCCTTCCACGAGGGTGGCGAAATCGTCCGGGCGTGACAGGAAGGGCGCGTGGCCGCTGTCGGCGAAAATGCTCAGGCGGGCATGGGGCAGGGCGTCGGCCAGGTGTTCGGCGGCGGCGACCGGCATCAGGGCGTCGCGGGCGCCATGGAGGAGGCGTACCGGCTGGGCGATGGCCGGCAGGATGGGGCGCAGATCGGTGTCGGCCAGCAGGGCGAGGCCGTCGGCGAGGGCCTCGCGATGGGCGGTGTCGGCCGGGGTGAGTGCGGCGGTGAGCGTCTGGGTGACGTTGCGCCGGGCGTGGTCGCCGAGGGCCTGGAGGGCGACGAAGCGGCGCTGGGTGGCGTCCGGCTCGGCGGCGAAGGCAGTGCGGAAGTCGCGCAGGGTGTCGGCCGCCAGGGCGCAGGGCCAGTCGTCGGTGGCGGTGAAGCGGGGGCTCGCGCCGGTGAGGAGCAGGCGCGCAACCTTGTCGGGATGTCGGCGGGCGATGTCCAGGGCGAGCAGCGCGCCGAGGGACCAGCCGGCCAGCGTGCAGCCTTTGGGCAGGCCGGCGGCGACGGCGTCGGACCAATCCGCGAGCCGCGGGCCGGCGCGCGGGGCGTCGCCGTGGCCGGGCAGGTCGGGGGTGAGCATCGCGTGCCCCGGCAGGGCCGCGAGGAGGGGCGCCCATACCCGGTGGCTCAGGCCCCAGCCGTGGAGGAGGACGAGGGCGCTCACGGGGCGCCGGCCTCCAGGCGCCTAAGGGTGGTCACGAGGTGGTCCACGTGTTCGATCGTGTGGCCCGCCGACAGGGTGATGCGCAGGCGTGCCGAGCCTTTGGGCACGGTGGGCGGGCGGATGGCGGGCACCCACAGGCCGGCCTCGTCGAGGGCGCGGGCGACGGCGAGGGCTTCGTGGTTGTCGCCGATGACGAGGGGTTGGATCGGGGTCGTGGAGGGCATCAGATGCCAGCGGCGCAGGGTGAGGCCGTTGCGCAGGCGCTGGATGAGGGCGCTCAGGTGGGCGCGCCGGGCGTCGCCCTGTTCGATGAGATCGACGGCGGCGAGCAGGGTGTCGGCGAGCAGGGGCGGCGCGCCGGTGGTGAAGATGTAGCTGCGGGCCTTGTTGAGCAGCCAGTCGATGACGTCGGCGCGGGCGGCGACGAAGGCGCCCGCCACGCCGGCAGCCTTGCCCAGGGTGCCCATGTAGATCAGGCGCGGCGAGCGCAGGCCGAAGTGGGCCAGGCTGCCGCGGCCCTGGGGCCCGAGCACGCCAAAGCCGTGGGCGTCGTCCACCAGCAGCCAGGCTTTGTGGGTTTCGGCCAGTTCGAGGAGCCGGGGCAGCGGGGCGATGTCGCCGTCCATGCTGAATACGCCGTCGCTGACGATGAGCTTGCGCGGCGCGCTGGAGGCGGTGAGCTGGCGGGCGAGGGCGTCCACGTCGCCGTGGGGGTAGCGGTGCAGATCGGCGCGGCTGAGGAGGGCGCCGTCCACCAGGGAGGCGTGGTTGAGGCGGTCGGCGAAGACGGCATCGCCGCGGCCGACGAGGGCGGGCATGACGCCGATGTTGGCCATGTAGCCGGTGGTGAAGCAGAGGGCGGCGTCGAAGCCGGTGAAGGCGGCGAGGCGGGCTTCGAGGGCATCGTGGGCGACCGTGTGGCCGCTCACCAGATGGGCGGCTCCGGAGCCCACGCCCCAGCGGGCGGCGCCGGCGCGGGCGGCGTCGATGAGGGCCGGGTCGGACGCGAGGCCCAGGTAGTCGTTGGAGCAGAAGGCAATGCGCGCGCTGCCGTCGGCCAGGGTGGCGGCCGGCGCGCAGGGGCTGGCGACGACGCGGCGGCGGCGGCGCAGGCCGGCGGCGTCCAGCTCTGCAAGGCCGGTGGCAAGGGCGTCGAGGGGGTCGTGGGCCTCAGCCGGCAAGTGCGGCCTCCAGGGCTTCGGCCGAGCGGCGGGCGAGGAAGTCGATGTGCACGTCGTCGAGGATGTAGGGCGGCAGGGTGTAGACGGTGGGACCGATGGGGCGCAGCAGGAGTTCGCGCTGGAGGGCTTCGGCAAAGTAGCGGCGGGCGAAGTCGGGCGGGGCGTCGGCCACGTCGAATGCGAGGATCATGCCCTGCTGGCGCAGATGCCGGACCCGCGGATGGTCGCCGACAGCGGCGCGGAAGGCCTCGCCGAGGCGGGTGGCGCGGTGGCGGTTGGCGGCGATCACCTCGTCCTCGGCGAAGATGTCCAGGGTCGCCAGGGCGGCCCGGCAGGCGAGGGGATTGCCGGTGTAGGAGTGCGAGTGCAGGAAGCCGCGGGCGGTGTCGTTGTCGTAGAAGACGTTGTAGACGGCGTCGCGGGTGAGGACGATGGACAGGGGCAGGTAGCCGCCGGAGATGCCTTTGGACAGGCACAGGAAATCCGGTGTGATGCCGGCCTGCTCGCAGGCGAAGAAGCTGCCGCTGCGGCCGCAGCCGACGGCGATCTCGTCGGCGATGAGGTGTACCTGGTGGCGGTCGCACAGGGCGCGGGCCAGACGCAGGTATTCCGGGTCGTACATGGCCATGCCCGAGGCGCACTGGACGAGGGGTTCGACGATCAACGCGGCGGTCTCGCCGGCATGTTCGGCGAGGAAGGTTTCCAGTGCGGCGGCGGCGCGGCGGGCCACATCTACGGCAGTTTCGCCGGGCATCGCCTGGCGTGCGTCCGGGTTGGGTACGCAGCTTGCCGGGCGGATCAAGGGGGCGTAGGCATCGCGGAACAGGGCCACGTCGGTGACAGCGAGGGCTCCGACGGTTTCGCCGTGGTAGCTGCCGGCGAGGCAGACGAAGCGGTTCTTGTGGGGCTGCCCCTGATTGCGCCAGAAGTGGGCGCTCATCTTGAGGGCGATCTCGGTGGCGGAGGCGCCGTCGGAGGCGTAGAAGGCGTGGCCGAGGCGGTGGCCGGTGAGGGCGGCAAGGCGCTCGGAGAGCTCGACGACCGGTTCGTGGGTGAAGCCCGCCAGCAGGACGTGTTCGAGGCGGTCGAGCTGGTCCTTGATGGCATGGCCGATGCGCGGGTTCGCATGGCCGAAGAGGTTGACCCACCAGGAGCTGATGCCGTCCAGGTAGCGCCGGCCGTCCATGTCGTAGAGCCAGGGCCCCTCACCCCGCGCGATGGGGATCAGCGGGAGCTGCTCGTGGTGCTTCATCTGGGTGCAGGGGTGCCAGACGGCGGCGAGAGAGCGGGCGAGGAGGGCGGCGTTGGACATGGGGCGGGGCGCTGCAGGTTCGATTTCCGGGTCCGAAAGGACCGAGTGGAGCGGCCTTGCGGGCGCTCCACTCGGAGACCGGGCCGGCGGGGCTTACTGGGAGTAGGCCATGGCCTTGTTGGCGCCCACCGCGATGTACTGGTTGGCGGCCTTCATGAGGGTGTAGAGGTCGTTGCCGCTGCTGGCAGCGTAGTAGGTCCAGGTCACGCCGTCGGGGCTGGTGAAGGCCGCGCCGTTGGCGCCCACGGCGACGAACTGGTTGCTGCCGATGACGGAATACAGGGTGACCGCCGGCGAGACGGTGGACGCGGTCCAGGTGGTGCCGTCGCTGCTGGTGAGGACCTGACCGCCCGCGCCCGTGGCCACGTAGGTATAGGTGGTGGTGCTGCCGGAGGTGGTGGCCATGCCGGACACTCCGTAGAGGGTGGCGGCGGTGCCGGAGGTGCGTTGGGTCCAGTTGGTGCCATCCGAGCTGGTCAGCACCACACCGCCGGCGCCTACGGCGATCCACAGGCCGGACGGGGTGTAGCTGATGCCGTACAGGTGGCCGATGCCGGACGGTACGCTGGCCGCAGCGGTCCAGGTGCCGGCGCTGGTGGAATAGCGGATCGTGCCGTTCTCGCCGACCGCCACTGCGACACCGCCGGAGGTGGCGACGGCGGTGAGCTTGTTGGTGGTGTTGGAGGTGGCCTGGGTCCACGTGGACAGGTCGGTGCTGTAGTAGATGGCGCCACCGTCGCCGACCGCGATGAAGGTAGACAGGCCGACGGTCATGGCATTGACGTTGGCGGTGCCGGCGGGATTGGCGAGGGCTGTCCAGGTGTGACCATCGGTGGACGAGAAGGCGGCACCAGCTGTGCCTGCCGCCACGTAGGTGGCGGTGGTGACCGTGGAGGTGGTGCCGTAGGCGAGACCGCGCATGTCGGCGGTAAGGTTGGTGACGGCCGTCCAGGTGGTGCCGGCGAGACGTGGGGTGGTCGTCCCGTATGCGTAGTCGCCGCCCTTGCCACCGTTGATCCGGCCGTTGAGCGCGAAGGCGTACTGGGTGCCGTTGGTCAGGCCGGTGACGACGTAGGGCGAGCCGATGTTGATGTGATAGCGGATGCCCGGCGTGTTGGAGTCGCTCGGATTGATGGTGCTGCCCGGCGCATACCAGAGCCAGTATTCGACTCCGGCGTCCTGTTGCCAGGTGATGGTGACCTGGGTGTCGCCGGGGGTCACGGTGATGCCGCCCGTCGGTGCATTGGCTGAACTGCCCTTGCCACCGCAGCCGGCGAGGATGACGGAACCGAGCAGGGCGCCGACGACGAGGCGGCGCCGGGACAGGAAGGCGGGACGCAGGGACATGGGGTTGGCCAGGACTGTTCGTGGGAAGTCCCGCATTCTACATCACGGCCGGGCCGATCCCGCCTGTCCGGCCGTAAGCGGATATGTCCGGCGCGGCCGCGTCCTCACGGGAGGGTCACGCCGGCCACGTCCTTGAGGAGCAGTTCCTGGGCGGCGCGCCGGCTGGTGCGGGGATTCTTGCGCCGGTAGTGGTTGTCCTGGTCCAGCTCCCAGGCCTGGCAGTTGTCGCCCAGGTAGGGGCGCAGGCCCTCCTTGACGACGCGTCGCTTGACCCTGGGGTCGAGGATGGGGAAAGCCACCTCGATGCGCTTGAAGAAGTTGCGCTCCATCCAGTCGGCACTGGAGAGGTAGAGCTTCTCGGCGCCGTCGGCGTGGAAGTAGAAGATACGGTGGTGTTCGAGGAAGCGGCCCACCACCGAGCGGACCCGGATGTTCTCGGAGAGGCCGGGCACGCCGGGCTTGAGGGCACACACGCTGCGGGCGATCACTGTGATGTCCACGCCGGCGCAGGAGGCGTCGTAGAGGGCCTCGATGGTTTCCGCTTCGAGCAGGGCATTGACCTTGACCACGATGCGGGCCTTGCGGCCGGCGCGGGCGATTTCGGCTTCGTTGCGGATGGCGGCGACCACGTTGGGCTGCAGCGTAAAAGGCGCCTGCCACAGGTGGCGCAGCTTGCCCGCCTGGCCCAGGCCGGTAAGCTGCTTGAAGACCTCGGCCACGTCGGCGCCGATCTCCTCGTTGGCGGTGAGGAGGCCGAAGTCGGTGTAGAAGCGGGTCGTGCGTGGGTGGTAGTTGCCGGTGCCCAGGTGCACGTAGCGCTTCAGCCCGCGGTCCTCACGACGCACCAGCAGGAGCATCTTGGCGTGGGTCTTGTAGCCGAACACGCCATAGACCACGTGGGCGCCGGCCTCTTCCAGGCGGGCGGCCCAGCTGATGTTGGCCTCTTCGTCGAAGCGGGCCATCAGTTCGAGCACCACGGTGACTTCCTTGCCCTTCTGGGCGGCGCGGACGAGGTGTTCCATCAGCACGGAGTCGGTGCCGGTGCGGTACACGGTCATCTTGACGGCCATCACCTGCGGATCGTCGGCCGCGGCCTGGAGGAGCTCGATGACCGGCTCGAAGCTCTGGAAGGGATGATGCAGCAGGATGTCCTGGCGGCGGATGGCGGCGAAGATGTTGTCGCGCTTGTCGAGGCCCTTGGGACGCGCCGGCAGGAAGGGGCGGTATTTCAGGTCCGGGCGGTCCACCCAGTCCGGCACCTGGATCAGGCGCACCGGATTGACGATGCCCGGCACGCGATACACGTCCGCGTCGCCAAGGCCGAACTGGCTCTTGAGGAAGTCGGCCATGGCGCTGGAGCAGTTGTCGGCCACTTCCAGGCGCACGCCGTCGCCGAAGTGGCGCTGCTGGAGTTCGCCCTTGAGGGTGGCGCGCAGGTCCTTCACCTCTTCCTCGTCCACGTAGAGATCGGAGTTGCGGGTGACGCGGAACTGGTACACGCCCTGCACGTTCATGCCTTCGAACAGGGTGCCCACGTGGGCGTGGAGCAGGGACGACAGGAAGACGTAGGTGTATTCGGCGTCGGCCAGCTCCCGCGGCACGCGGATGACCCGCGGCAGGGCGCGGGGCGCCTGGACGATGGCGGCGCCGGAGTTGCGGCCGAAGGCGTCACGGCCTTCCAGTTCCACGGCGAAATTGAGGCTCTTGTTGAGCACCCGCGGGAAAGGATGGGCCGGATCGAGGCCGATGGGGGTGAGGACGGGCATCACCTCGCGCAGGAAGTAGTCCCGCGCCCAGGCGTGCTGGGCCTCGGTCCACGCCACCCGGCGCAGGAATACGATGCCTTCGGCGGCAAGGGCCGGCAGGATGGTGTCGTTGAGCAGCGCGTACTGCTCGCTGATGATGCTGTGCACCTCCCGGCTGATGTGCTCGTAGAGCACCCGCGGCGAGGTGCCGTCGGCCGTGGTGGCGACCCGCCCGAGGCGCATCTGCTCCTTCACGCCGGCCACGCGGATCTCGAAGAATTCGTCCAGGTTGCTGGAAACGATGCACAGGAAGCGCAGCCGCTCCAGCAGCGGCACGGCGGGATCCGCCGCCTGGGCGAGCACCCGGCGCTGGAACTGGAGCAGGGACAGCTCGCGATTGATGAAGTGATCGGTGCTGTAGCGGGGTGCGGGGGCGGGGCGCATGGGCGGATCCTTGTTCTGTTGTCTCTCCGGACGAGGATTCTGTGACAGTTTTATTGCGATCGTGTGACGGCGGCGAAGAAGGGCGGTGCGGACGGTGGGGTGCTAGAATGCAGCCCCTGCGTGCCTTCCGGCGCACCTTGCGACCGATTCATGAACCACGAACTGATCGCCGCCATCGACCTGGGTTCCAACAGCTTCCGGCTCCAGGTCGGACGGATTGTAAACGACCAAATCTATCCTCTCGACGGCATCAAGGAGTCGGTCCGCCTCGCGGCCGGTCTGTCGCCCGACCGCATGCTGGACGCCGCCGCCCAGTTCCGCGGCCTCAACGCATTGCGCTGCTTCAACGAGCGCATCCGGGATTATCCGCCGGAGGCGGTGCGCGCGGTGGCCACCAACACCCTGCGGGTGGCCAAGAACGCGCCACACTTCCTCATCCAGGCCGAAGCGGCGCTGGGATTTCCCATCGAAGTGATCGCCGGTCGCGAGGAAGCCCGCCTGATCTACGTGGGCGTCGCCCATACCCTGCCCAATCCGCACCGCCAGCAACTGGTGGTGGATATCGGCGGCGGCTCCACCGAGTTCATCATCGGCAAGAGCTTCAAGCCGCTGGAACTGGAGTCCCTGTACATGGGCTGCGTGGGTTATTCGCTGCGTTACTTCCCGGACGGGCGGGTGGACAAGAAAGGGTTGCGGGAAGCCGAGCTGGCCGCGCTCAAGGAAATCCAGACCATCAGCCACGCCTACCGCCGCACCGGCTGGGAAGAGGCGGTCGGGTCGAGCGGATCGGCCAAGGCGCTGGTCGAGATCCTCGAGCTCAACGGCCTGTCGGCTGGCGGCATCACCCGCGACGGGCTGGAGAAGCTCAAGGTGCTGATGCTCAAGGCCGGCAGCGTCCAGGCCCTGCAGCTGGAAGGCCTGCGGCCGGATCGACTGCCGGTGCTGCCCGGCGGCTTTGCCATCATGTCGGCGATCTTCCAGGAGTTCGGCCTGGAGCGCATGGTGTTTTCGGAAGGTGCCCTGCGTCTCGGAGTGCTCTACGACCTGCTCGGCCGCTACCACCACCACGATCTGCGCGACGCCACCGTCACGGCCTTCATGGAGCGTTACAGCGTGGATGTCGCCCACGCCCGCCGGGTCGCCGATACCGCGCTGCATTTCCTGGAGCAGCTCGATCCATCGACGGAAGATCCCGAGAACACGGATCGCCGCTTCGTGGAATGGGCTGCGCTGCTCCACGAGGTGGGCGTGTCGGTGGCCCATTCCAGCTACCACAAACACAGTGCCTACATCCTCGGCAACGCCGACATGCCGGGCTTCTCGCGGATGGACCAGGGACGCCTGTCGCGCATGGTGCTGGCCCACCGGGGCAAGCTCGCGCGGGTCAGCGCACTGGATCCGGAAAGCCTGGAGTGGCGCTTCATCCTGTGCCTGCGTCTGGCGGCGGTGGTGCATCGCGCCCGCGACGGCCGCGGTGTGCCGCCCTTGCGGGTGAAGCGCGAAGGCCGCGCCTACGTGCTCCTGGCGGACGGTGACTGGCTGCGCAACCTGCCGCTCACGGCGGCGGCCCTGGACGAGGAAGAGCGCCAGTGGCAGGGCATCGGCATGCCGCTGCGGGTGCGCGTCGAACGGGCGGCGCGCGGGGCGGCCTGAGGCGTCACATGGCGTGCGGTAGCCCATGAATGCGGCCCCGCAGGCAGCGCCGGCGCTCCGGGTGGACGGTCACGGCGCCGCGGCGACGGTGACCCTGACGGGCGACTGGACCCTGCGGGCATTGCTGCCGCGCCTGTCGGTGGTGCAGGCGGCCCTCGCCGAGGTGCACGGGGTGGCCGTCTGGGATCTGGACGGGGTCATCCGTCTCGACACCTTTGGCGCGACCCTGCTGTGGCGCCACTGGGGCCGGCAACGACCGGCCCGTCTGCAGGTGCCGACCATCCTCGACGAAAACTTTGTCCGTCTTGCGGCGCTGGGGGGGCCGTCGGTGCCGGTCGCGCCGCCTTACCGCTTTCTCGACGCGACGGCGCATCTGGGCCGTCTGGCGATTGGCTTCGGGCGGCATCTGGCGGATTTCACCGCCCTGGTCGGGCAGATCCTGCTGGACGCCCTCCATCTGCTGGGGGATCGCCAGCGCTGGCCGTGGCGCGAGATGTCGGCCAATTTCTACAAGGTGGGCGTCAAGGCCATGCCGGTGACGGCGCTGGTGGGCTTCCTGATCGGCGTCGTGCTGTCGTATCTGTCGGCGCTACAGCTGCGGGCCTTCGGTGCGGACATCTACATCGTCAACATCCTTGGCCTGGGCATCATCCGCGAGCTGGGCCCGGTGCTGGTGGCGGTATTGGTGGCCGGGCGCTCGGGTTCGGCGATGACCGCCCAGCTCGGCGTGATGCGGGTCACCGAAGAGATCGACGCGCTGGCGACCATGGGGATCTCGCGTTACGTGCGACTGGTGCTACCCAAGGTGGTGGCCCTGTTCCTGGCGATGCCGCTGCTCACCCTGTGGTGCTCGGCGGTGGCGATCGTGGGCGGCATGGTGTCGGCCTGGCTCCAGCTGGGGATCGGCTTCGAGTACTTCCTGCAGGCGCTGCCGCGGGCCGTGCCCTTTCCCAATCTGGTGATCGGGTTGTCCAAGGGCGCGGCGTTCGGTGCCCTGATCGCTCTGGTGGCCTGTCATTTCGGCTTGCGGGTCAAGCCCAATACGGAGAGTCTGGCGGCCCATACCACGGCATCGGTGGTGACCGCGATCACCCTGGTGATCCTGACGGACGCCGTATTTGCCATCGCCACCCGCTCCATCGGGGTGCCAGGATGAGCGCCTTCCCGGTAGAGGTGAAGGGGCTGTCCACCCGTTTTGGTGACACCTGGGTGCATCGCGGCATCGACCTGGCGGTGCCAGCGGGTGAGATCGTCGCCCTGGTGGGTGGCTCGGGCAGTGGCAAGACCACCCTGCTGCGTCAGATCGTCGGCCTGCTGCGTCCTACCGCGGGGGAGGTGCGCCTGTTCGGCGAACCCCTGTTCGGTGGCAGCCGCCTCGAGCAGGTGGCCCGGCGGCGGCGCTTCGGCATGCTGTTCCAGCAGGGCGCGCTGTTCTCGGCCCTCGACGTCTACGCCAACATTGCCTTTCCGTTGCAGGAAGCAGGTGTTCGGGACGAGGCGATGCTCCACGACCTGGTGGGCGTCAAGCTGGCCATGGTGGAGCTGGCGCCGGAGGTGGGTCTGCGCATGCCTGCGGAGCTGTCCGGCGGCATGGTCAAGCGGGTGGCCCTGGCGCGGGCGCTGGCCCTGGAGCCCGAGCTGCTCCTCCTCGACGAACCCACCGCCGGGCTCGACCCGGACCGTAGCGCGGGCTTCGTGCGTCTGATCCGCGACCTGCACCGGGCGCTGGGCCTGACGGTGGTGCTGGTGACCCACGATCTGGATACCCTGGCCGCCCTGGCGACCCGCGTCGCCGTGCTGGCGGAAGGACGTATACTGGGCTTCGGTTCCCTGGATTCCGTCATGGCACTGGAGCATCCCTTCATCGAACGTTTCTTCCGAGGCGAGCGCAGTCGTGCGGCGCTGGCGCGGGGGCGGGCGGAGGCCTGATGGAAGATCGCGCCCACGCCATCGCCGCCGGCCTGTTCGCGCTGCTGCTGGGTACGGCGCTGGTGTTCACCCTGTGGTGGTTCTCGGACAAGCGGGAGGTGACCCGCGACGTGGTGCTGGTCAGCGCCGGCAGCGTGAATGGCCTCAATCCCCAGGCCACGGTACGCTACCGGGGCATCATGGCAGGCAAGGTGGCGAGCATCGCCCTCGACCCGGCGCGGCCGCAGGATCTGCTGGTCACCGCGCGCATCCGTGCCGATCTGCCCCTGACCCACGGCACGCGGGCGCGTCTGGCGACCCAGGGCGTCACCGGCATCGCCTTCATTGCCCTCGACGACAGCGGCGCCGATCCGACACCCCTCGCGGCCGACGGCAACGGGCCGCCCCGCATTGCCCTGGAGCCAGGCCTGGTGGAAGAGGTGGCCGATGCGACGCGGCGCACCTTGGGCCAGCTGCGCGAGCTGTCCGAACGCTTTGCGCGGCTCGCCAGCAACGAGAACATCGGCCGCGTGGAGCGCATCCTGGCGCATATGGAGTCGTCTTCCAAAGGTCTGGACAAGGGCATGCAGGATGCCGCGGCGTCCCTGGCAGCGGTGCATCGGATGCTCGGCAAGGACAACCTGGCGCGCATCGAACGTACGTTGGCCAATGCCGAACGCTTCAGCAGCGATGCCGCGCCGCTGGCCGCCGACGGTCGCCGTCTGCTGGCGCGCATGCAGGATGTGGCCGACCGTCTTGACGTGATCGCCGCCTCCACCGGCGAAGGCTTCGCCACCAGCACCCTGCCGCGCCTCAACGTGCTGCTGCAGGAACTGACCACCACCTCGCGGCAGATGAACGATCTGCTCGACGAGCTGGATTCCCATCCGCAGATCTTCCTGCTCGGGCGCGGCAAGGCCCCGCCGGGGCCCGGGGAGGCGGGATTTGTCCCGAATCGACCATGAGCCATCCATGACGCATTCCCTGCGTGCCTGCCTGTCGGCGTCTGTGTCGCTCGTCGTGGCCCTTGTAAGCCTGGCGGGCTGTGGCGCCGTGCTGCCGAAGGGCGCCCCGACCTTCGCCGTGCATGATTTTGGCCCGCTGGCGCCGGTCGGGCCCCGCAGTCTGCCCTACCCGATCCGCACGCTGGAGGTGATCCCCGCGCCCTGGCTGGCGTCCACGGCCATGCAGTACCGACTGGCCTACGCCCAGGAGACGCGCCGTCAGGCCTTCGTGCAGAGCCGCTGGGCGGCGCAGCCGGGTCAGTTGCTGGAGGTGGCCCTGAAGCGTTCGGTGCGGGTTAACGTGACCACCGTGAGTCTCGGCGGCTGCCGTCTGCGGGTCGATCTGGACGAGTTCATGCAGGTCTTCGACAATGAGTCAGGCAGCCGGGGTGTCATCGACGCGCGGGCGTCCCTGCTCGCGCCGCGGACCGACCAGCTCCTGGCCACCCAGGGCTTCAGCGTGACCCGTCCGGCGTCGAGCCCGGATGCGGCCGGAGGCGTCGTGGCGCTGCGGGACGCCGTCCAGGCGTTCGACGCGGCCCTGTTGACCTGGCTCGACGGTCTGGCGGGCAGCGTCGGAGCGCGATGCAGCCAGTAAATCCGGGCGAACCGATTTTTTTCACCGGCCATTTCGAGCCGGCATTTTCAAAGTACGGAGGAGAACTCATGAGCGCAGTCGTCGACACCCCCCAGGAACCCATGCTGCTGCGCACCGACGCGGACGGCGTGACCACCCTGACCCTGAACCGTCCGGGCCAGTTCAATGCCCTGTCCCAGGCCATGCTCGAAGCCTTGCTGGCGGAGCTGGAGCGCATCGCCGAGGACAGCGCGGTGCGCGTCGTGGTGCTGGCCGGCGCCGGCAAGGCCTTCTGCGCCGGCCACGACCTGAAGGAAATGCGCGGCAATTACACCAAGTCCTTCCAGCAGGCCCTGTTCCGCCTGTGCGGAAAGGTGATGATGAAGATCGTCGCCATGCCGCAGCCGGTGGTCGCGCGCATCCACGGCATCGCTACGGCGGCGGGCTGCCAGCTGGTGTCCATGTGCGATCTGGCGGTGGCCTCGGACGTGGCGCGCTTTGCCGTGTCCGGGATCAACGTGGGGCTCTTCTGCGCCACGCCCAGCGTGGGCCT
This sequence comes from Rhodocyclaceae bacterium, assembly GCA_035335645.1. Classification (GTDB taxonomy): domain Bacteria; phylum Pseudomonadota; class Gammaproteobacteria; order Burkholderiales; family Rhodocyclaceae; genus Zoogloea. The sequence continues at coordinate 37,538 of DAOQMM010000017.1, forward strand.
GGCCCGCAACATGGGGCGCAAGGAAGCCTTCGAGATGCTGGTCACCGGCGATTTCATCGACGCCCAGGAAGCCCGCCGCCGTGGTCTGGTGAATCGCGTGGTGCCTTTGGAGCAACTCGACGACGAGGTCGCGAAGCTGACCGCCTCCATCTGCGCCAAGTCGCCCGCCGCCATCGCGATGGGCAAGCGCATGTTCTATGCGCAGCTGGAGATGGGGCTTGACGCCGCCTACCAGATGGCCGCCGAGGCCATGGCCTGCAACATGATGTGCGAGGACGCGGCCGAGGGTATCGACGCCTTCATGGCCAAGCGCACGCCGGTGTGGACCGGCCGCTGAGGCGGCCCGCGTGCTGATCGACACCCACTGCCATCTGGACGCCGCGGAATTCGCCGACGATCGGTCGGCGCAGATCGACGCGGCGCGGGCGGCGGGTGTCGGCCGCTTCCTGGTGCCGGCGGTGGACGCGGGCAACCTGGACGCCGTGGCCGCGCTGTCGGCGGCCCACGCGGACTGCCGCCACGCCTTCGGCATTCATCCGATGTACGTGGCGCGGGCGCAGGCGGACGATCTCGAGCGTATACGGTCGCGGCTCGCCGACGGCTCCGCGGTGGCGGTGGGGGAGATCGGCCTCGATGCTTACGTGCCGGACGGTGACTTGCCGCGGCAGACGGAATTCTTCGAGGCGCAGCTTCGCCTGGCGCGGACGTTCGACCTGCCGGTGGTCCTGCACATCCGCCGGGCCCAGGACGCAGTGTTGGGCGCCCTGCGGCGGATCAGGGTGCGGGGCGGCATCGCTCATGCCTTTAATGGAAGCCGCCAGCAGGCCGAGGCCTTCATCGGGCTGGGCTTCAAGCTGGGGTTTGGCGGTGCGATGACCTATTCGGGTTCGCGGCGCATCCGCGAACTGGCCGCAACGCTGCCCCTCGACGCGCTGGTGCTGGAAACCGATGCGCCGGACATTCCGCCGGCGTGGGCCGCCCGGCAGCGTAACCTGCCGGCCAATCTGCGCCGTATTGCCGCCGAGCTGGCGGCGCTGCGGGGCATGGACGAGGCGGAGCTGATCGCCGCGACGGGGCGCAACGCCGTGGCCGTGATTGCCGGCCTGCGTTGATGCCGTGCATCACGCCGACGTCGGCGCCGGCGGGCCGACGATCAGCGCGCGGATGTCTTCCGTGAGGCGCGGGATGTCCGCGTCGAAGCGGTCGTAGATCATGATGGACGCGCCGAAAACGTAGGCATAGAGCAGCATGCTGCGGGTCGAGGCCTCGTGCTGGGGCAGGCCACAGGCCAGGAACAGCTCGCGGGCGCAGCGCAGGCGCCAGGCGTCCACCTCTTCAACGATGGCGGCGGCCTCGGCGTCGCGGCGCGCCCATTCCCGCACAGCCAGTTCGATGAGCAGGCCCTTGCGGCTGCGGCTGGTGCTGTAGATGTCCACCAGGCGGGCGATCTGGGCCCGCTCCCGGCCCGGTTCGAGGCGCGTCTGCTTGACGATGTCCTGGATGCGGCCGGCTTTCCAGGTCTCCAGCACGCCGGACAGCAGATCCTGGCGATCCTTGAAATGCCAGTAGAAGCTGCCCTTGGTCACGCGCAGACGCTTGGCGAGGACTTCCACCCGCATGCCCTGCACGCCTTCGTCGGCGAGGACTTCCAGGGCGGCCTGGATCCAGGCGGCGCGGTCGAGCTGGGGGCGGGTCGTTTTTTCCATACGGCGTAGTATTGACAGGTTTGTCGTCCATACGCTACCGTATGGAAAGTGACAAAGCAAGCGGGCGTGTGAGAAGCTGCCGGTTTGCGGTTCAGGCGCCGTCCCGAGCGTCGGCGCATCCAGAAGAACGGCCGTGCAGGCAGGCGGAGTTTTGCCTGCGGCGGTCGCATAAGCGTTGGTGGAGAACCTTTTTGAGGAAGGAGCACAGCATTGAAGATTCTGGTTCCCGTTAAGCGAGTGGTCGATTACAACGTCAAGGTCCGGGTCAAGAGCGACGGGTCCGGCGTGGATGTGGCCAACGTCAAGATGTCCATGAACCCCTTCGACGAAATTGCGGTCGAAGAAGCCGTGCGTCTCAAGGAAGCCGGCGTGGCGACCGAGGTCGTGGCGATCTCCTGCGGTGTCGGCGCCTGCCAGGAGACCCTGCGCACCGCCATGGCGATCGGTGCCGACCGGGGCATCCTCGTCGACACCGACGTGGAGCTTCAGCCCCTGGCCGTGGCCAAGCTGCTCAAGGCCCTGGTGGACAAGGAGCAGCCCAGCCTGGTGGTGCTCGGCAAGCAGGCCATCGACGACGATTCCAATCAGACCGGGCAGATGCTTGCCGCGCTCCTCGGCTGGCCCCAGGCCACCTTCGCCTCCAAGGTGGCGGTGGGCGCGGGCAAGGCGACCGTGACGCGGGAGATCGACGGTGGTCTGGAAACCCTCGAGATCGCGCTGCCGGCGGTGGTGACCACCGACCTGCGCCTGAACGAGCCGCGCTATGCCACGCTGCCCAACATCATGAAGGCCAAGAAGAAGCCGCTGGAAACCGTCAAACCCGCCGATCTGGGCGTGGACGTGACGCCGCGTCTGACCACCCTCAAGGTGGCCGAGCCGGCCAAGCGCAGCGCCGGCGTGGTGGTGGCTGATGTCGGTCAGCTGGTGGACAAACTGAAGAACGAAGCGAAGGTGCTGTGATGACGATTCTGGTTGTTGCGGAACATGACAATGCCGCGCTGAAGAGCGCGACCCTCAACACCGTCACCGCGGCGGCCCGTCTGGGCGGCGAGGTGCACCTGCTGGTGGCGGGCGCGGGCGTCGGCGGTGTGGCTGAAAGTGCCGCGAAGCTGGCTGGCTTGGCCAAGGTGCTCGTCGCCGATGCAGCCCACCTGGGCGAACAGTCGGCAGAGAACGTGGCGGCCCAGATCCTCGCGGTGGTCCAGGCCGGTGGTTACAGCCACGTGCTCGCGCCGGCCACCACCTTCGGCAAGAACGTCCTGCCCCGCGTCGCGGCACTGCTGGACGTGGCGCAGATTTCCGACATCGTCGGCATCGAGGCATCGGACACCTTCGTACGTCCGATCTATGCGGGCAACGCCCTGGCGACCGTGAAGAGTGCGGACGCCGTCAAGGTCATCACCGTGCGCACAACGGCCTTCGAGGCGGCGGGCGAGGGTGGCGGCGCGGCGGTGGCTGCAGTGGATGCCGTCGCGGACAGTGGCCAGAGCAAGCTGGTCAGTCGTGAGCTCACCAAGTCGGCCCGGCCTGAGCTGGGTGCGGCCAAGATCATCGTTTCCGGCGGGCGCGGGGTGGGCAGCGGCGAAAACTACCATCGTCTGCTCGAACCCCTGGCCGACAAGCTCGGCGCCGCCCTGGGTGCGTCCCGCGCGGC
>DAOQMM010000018.1:0-5845 GCA_035335645.1 Rhodocyclaceae bacterium
CGTATCAATGCCGTGATAGCTCCGCCTCGATGATTCCAGATATAGCAGGTTCCATGACGACGCCGATGGGAATCCCCGTGGGCAAAACGCCACCCGCAATTGGAACAAATCCCGGGCGCGAAGTACTCCACGCCCCTTCAATGATCGACCGAGTTGTATAGACAACAAGGTATCGTACCCTGGCCGTTTGCGCGTTCAGGGGAATGCGCGCCTGGAGCGAGGCTGAACGCGGAGGCATCATCGATGCCGGGACCGGGACGAAGAGTCCGCGCTGAAGATCGGCGAGGACGTTGAAATTCTCGTCGAGCAGCATGACCGCTGGCGAAAAAATATAAAACTGCCCAGTGCCGGGCAATCCACTCGGCGTCACCACGCTTCGCAAGGCCACGGTGTTCTGCATCGATGGCGCGGACAGCTCCCACGCAACGAATCGGCTTCGCCCTTCAGGAAAGTCAAACACTGGACTATTTGAACTGATCGTATCCTCACCACGCTGACCGGAGCTCAATTTTTTATAGGGCAAGCTCGCGAGGCTGGCGCAGCACGGACGCAATTCACTCAGGACTTCGCCATAAGCGACGCCGCGCTGCTCAGGAGAAGTCATATCCCTGACTGTCAGGCGGTCAATGGACGCCGCATCCAGCTGAGGATTTCGGCGGAGGAGTTCGGCTTTGGCGCCCTGAAGATCATTGACAAATTCCGGCTTTATATCGCGCATATTGGCGCTGCCGACGCTGTCAAAACGCTTCTTCCCGTGCAGAATCAGATCACCGAAGTAATAGGATCTTCCGGAGCGCTCGAGAGCAAAGCTATAGGAAACGACACCTCCGGCGTAGTTGTGGAGCACGATGCTGACTTGATATCGCCCGGGCGGCAACGCCCAGTAAAAGCGTCCATCATTCTCGAATTTCTGCGCCAGCATGCGCGGTTCGTCGGCTGACGATATGTCGCGAATGACGACGGGCATGGAGAACGGTGAAATGACAAGCCTTTCGCCCTCTCGATCAAGGACGATCCGGCCAAAGACCAGGGCCTTTCCGTCCAGCCTGGACACTCCATGATCAAATGCGACATTGGCACAGCCACTCAGCAACACGCTCCAGACAAGGGCAAAACAGAACCACCGGGATGACCTTCCAAAATTATTGAGCATTGCCGACACTCCCACGAAATATCCGCCCATACAATAAAGCCATACGTGCAACGATCTCCGCTCGAATTGGCTTTGCGCTCCGACGGTCTTGACCGGGATCGTCGCACTTGACGAGGCACCTGCGTGCACGCGCCACGTCTGCGGGCACGTGGCAGAACAGTACCGGAGCGGATGCAGTGCCCTTCGCCACGTTTTCTGCCAAAATACGCCCCTTCTGGCCTCCTTCCCGCCAATTTTTGCATCCGCTGCGCCCCACGAGGCCTTCCGGCCCTCGCCTCCCACCGTGAAACTTGACCGTCTCCTCCAGGCTCAGGGCTTCGGCAGCCGCCGCCAATGCCGCCAACTCGTCGAACTCGGCGAGGTGCGCGTGCGTGGCGATGTCGTGGACGACCCGGACGCCGCCATCGACACAGCCGGTCTCACCTATGAAGTCGCCGGCGAGGCCTGGATCTACCGGGAAAAGACCTACCTCGCGCTGTTCAAGCCCGCCGGCTTCGAGTGCTCCCACGAGCCCAAGCACCACCGCAGCGTGTACAGCCTGCTGCCCCACCCGCTGGTGGTGCGCAACGTGCAGAGCGTCGGCCGGCTGGACGTGGACACCACCGGTCTGCTCCTCTTCTCCGACGACGGCGCCTTCATCCACACCCTGTCCTCCCCCAAGAAGCACGTGCCCAAGATCTACCGGGCCGAACTCGCCGAGCCCGCCGCCGACACCCTCGTCCCGCGTCTGCTGGCCGGCGTCGACCTGATCGACGAGCCCCGCCCGGTCGCCGCGCTTGACGCCTGCCTGCGCGGCCCCACGACCCTCGAAATGCGCCTCGATCTGGGCAAGTACCACGTGGTCAAGCGCATGATCGCGGCGGCCGGCAACCACGTACAGACCCTCCACCGCAGCGGTTTCGGCGGCCTCAGCCTGGGTGAAGGCCCCCTCGCCGGACTTGCCGAAGGGCAGTTCATCTACCTGGACGCCGACGCCCTGCGTCAGCTCCGCGCCGTCTGAAAGGGACGCCATGTCCGACACCCTCCGCCGCCGTCCCATGCTGCCCACGCGCACGGGCACCCTGCGCCTCAAGTCCGGCACACCTACCCCGGCGGGCGACCGCCCCGCGACCCAGGACTGGCGCCCGCCCGCCGCCCGCCGCGGCAAAGCGTCCATGCCCGAGCAGGCCAATACTGAATCCAACCGCCGCCCGCCCCGCGAAGGGGACGTCCGCGGCGACGTGCCGCCGCGCCGCTTTGGCGACGAGCGCCCCCCTCGCACAGACGAGCGCCGCCCTGGCCGCAACGCCGACGAACGCTTCCGCCGAGACGACAACGGCCACCCGCCCCGTGCCGATTTCCGCAAACGTCGGGACGACACGGACCGCGACCCGCGCCGCTTCGACGACGACCGCCGTCCTGCCCGAAGCGACGACACGGGCGTCCGTCGTGACCGCGACACCCGTCCGGCCCGCCCCTTCCGCCTGCCGGACGAACGCCGCCGCGAAGCCGAAGATGGCCGTCCGCCCCGTGGCGGATTCCGCGACCGCCGGGACGACGCCCCGGACCGCGCCCCGCGCCGCTTCGAGGACGAACGTCCCCCGCGGAACGATGACGGTCGCCCTGGGCGCGCGGCCGACGAGCGCTTCAGACGCGACGACGACCGCCGTCCGCCCCGTGGCGATTTCCGCGAGCGTCCCCGCCGCGAGGACACCGACCGCGGGCCACGCCGCTTCGCCGATGAACGCCCCGCCCGGGGCCCTCAGGAGGCGCGTCCGCCGCGTTCCGACGCGCCCCGCCGTCCGGGCCGCGAAGACGACCGCCGCCCGCCCCGCGATCGGGACGACCGTCCCGCCCGCGGCGCCGACGCGCGCGGCCGCCGCGATGAGGCCCGCCCCTTCTCTGGCGGCAATCCGGACGCCCCCGCGCCCGCCGGCCGGCCGCGTCCTGTCGCCCGTCCCGACGCACCGCCCCGCCACGAACGCAAACCCTGGAACGGCGAAGTCCGCCCGGCGCCGGCCCCGTCGCCCCTTCGCATCGACGGCTCAATCCGCCTCTCCAAACGCATGACCGAACTGGGTCTGTGCTCCCGCCGTGAAGCGGACGAATACATCGAGAAGGGCTGGGTGAGAGTGGATGGCCGCGTGGTCAGCGAGCTGGGCGCCCGCGTCAAGCCCGGCCAGACGATCGAACTGGATCGCCGCGGCCAGACCGCCCAGGAGCGCCGCGTCACGATTCTCCTCAACAAACCCGTCGGCTACGTGTCCGGGCAGGCCGAGGACGGCTACGAACCCGCCAGCGTGCTCCTCACCCCGGAGAACCGCTGGGCCGAAGATCCCAACGAGACCCGCTGGCTGCGCACCCACCTGAAGGGCCTCGCCCCCGCCGGCCGGCTGGACATCGACTCGGTGGGCCTGCTGGTCTTCACCCAGGACGGCCGCATCGCCCGCGCCCTGATCGGCGACGATTCGGATGTGGAAAAGGAGTACCACGTGCGCGTCGAAGGTCGCCTCCCGCCGGAGGGCCTCGCCCTGCTCAACCATGGCCTGTCCCTGGACGGCCAGGCCCTGCGTCCGGCCAAGGTGAGCTGGCTCAACGAGGACCAGCTGCGCTTCGTGCTGCGGGAAGGCAAGAAACGCCAGATCCGCCGCATGTGCGAACTGGTGGGCCTGAAGGTGGTCGGTCTCAAGCGCGTGCGCATCGGCCGCGTACTCCTCGGTCCGCTGCCGCCGGGGCAATGGCGCTACCTGGCAGCGGGCGAGAAGTTCTGAGGCCCCGCCTCGTCGCGCCTCAGTCCGCCTCCACCTGACGCAGACGGAATCCCCGCCGCGCAAGTTGTGCCAACAGGCCGGAATCCTGGCCGAAATGTCCCGCGCCCACGGCCACGAAGGGCCGCGCACCGGGCGTGAGGCGCCCGACGAGCGTCTCGGCCATCTCCCGGTTGCGGGCGTCCAGCATGTCCTCCAGCAGTGGCGCCATCGCGGGGCTGGACGTCACCTCCCGCATCAAGTGGTCGAGTTCGCCCACGTCGCCGGCCCGCCAGGCCTGCACGAGGGCACCAAAATATTCCCGCCCGGCCTCGTTCTCCACCAGATCGACCACCTCCTCCACGCCCGCCGCCTGGGCAGCGTCGCCGCCGGCCGACAGGGCCGCCAGCTGGCGCTCCACCGTTTCCAGCGGACGCAGGGGCAGGCCGCGGGCCTGGGCGGCGCGGGCCAGCCACAAGTCGATCCCCTGCTCCGTGACGAAACCAGCCTGGGCTGCCGCCCGCAGGGTGAGCACCGTGGACGCCATCCACGGCTGCAGGCGTTGCAGGACGGCCGGCGGAATCCCCAGCAGGCGGGCCGCCGCAGTAAGGCGCGGGCGCAGGGCCGCCGGCAGCCGGTCATCCAGGCGCTGGTCCTCCGGCAGCACGCCGGCACGGGCCAGCACGCCCGCCAGGGCCGGATCCTCAGGATCCAGTTCCAGCGCCAGGCTGTCGGACCGGGCGAAGGCTTCCGTCACTCGCGCCGGCAGCGGAAAGCAGGCCGCGTCGCAGACGTGGATCGTGCCATACAGGTAGGCGCGCACCGTGCCGGCGTCGTCCAGCACCTCCCACAGGAAGAGCGGCCCCCTCGCCGCAGCCAGCCCACTCCACACCATCGCCAGCGCCACGACCGCCCACCGCGCCGCACTGCACCACCCGTTCCACGCCTTCATGCCACTCCCGCTACAATGCGCCACCCTGATCCAGTCGCCATGATGCCCGATTCCGCCTCCCTGCCGCCGGCCGTCCTGCTGATGGGCCCCACCGCCAGCGGCAAGACCGCCTGCGCCCTGGCCCTCGCCCGCCATCTGCCGGTGGAGATCGTCAGCGTGGATTCGGCCCTGGTGTATCGCGACATGGACATCGGCACCGCCAAGCCGGACGCCGCCGAGCGGGCCGCCTGCCCCCATCACCTGATCGACCTGATCAGCCCGGAAGAGGCCTATTCCGCTGCCCGCTTCTGCGAGGATGCGCGCCGCCTGATGGCCGAGATCAGCGCCCGCGGTCGCCTGCCCCTACTGGTGGGCGGCACCATGCTCTACTACAAAGCCCTGCGGGACGGCCTGTCGGAATTGCCGGAGGCGGACCCCGAACTGCGCCGCGCCATCGAAGACACTGCCGCGCGGGACGGCTGGCCGGTCCTGCATGCCGAACTCGCCCGCCTCGACCCGGACGCCGCGGCGCGCCTCGCGCCCCATGACGCCCAGCGCATCCAGCGTGCCCTGGAGATCGTGCGGCTTACCGGCGCGCCCCTCGCCGAGGCCTACGCCCGCCGCGCGGCCGCAGTTGCTACCCACCGCTTCATCCCGGTCGCCCTCACCCCCTCGGACCGCAGCGTGCTCCACGCACGCATCGCCCAACGCTTCGACGCCATGCTGGCGGCCGGCTTCGTGGAAGAAGTCGAGACGCTGCGCCGCCGCTACGTCCTCACGCCCGAGATGCCCTCCATGCGCTGCGTGGGTTACCGCCAGGCGCTGGAATACCTGGAAGGTCGCGTGGATCACGCCACTTTCCGCGACAAGGGCATCTTCGCCACCCGCCAGCTCGCCAAGCGCCAGATCACCTGGCAGCGCAACTTCCGCGACACCTGGGGCAATCTGGCGGAACTGGACAGCCTCGCCGCCGACCTGCCCGAGCGGCTCCACCGCCACGTGGCGCGGTCCCTCGACGCCCGCTGAATCCCGACC
>DAOQMM010000018.1:5945-40569 GCA_035335645.1 Rhodocyclaceae bacterium
CGAGCGGCTCCACCGCCACGTGGCGCGGTCCCTCGACGCCCGCTGAATCCCGACCGAAAGGCAGCGACCGATGGCCGACTACTCCGCCGACATCCTGTGGGAACGGGGCGGGCAGGACTTTCTTGACCGCCGCTACAGCCGCACCCACCGTCTGCGTTTCGACGGCAGCCTGGACATCGCCGGCTCCGCCTCGCCCCACGTGGTGCGGCCACCCTAGGCCGACCCGTCCGCCGTCGACCCCGAAGAAGCCTTCGTCGCCGCGCTGGCGAGCTGTCACAGGCTGTGGTTCCTGCACCTGGCCTGCGAAAAGGGCTTCCGGGTGGATCGGTACGCCGACGGCAAGCTGTGGATGAGCCACGTCACCCTGCGTCCGGCCGTGCGCTTTGCCGGCACGCCGTGTCCCGACGCAGCAGCCCTCGCCACCCTCCACCACGCGGCCCACACCGAATGCTTCATCGCCCGTTCGGTCACCGGGTTGAGCCGGTGCTCGATCCCGCCTGAGCCCCGCCGCCACGACAGGCCGCCGCTGCCGGGCTATGCTGAAATGATGACATTGCCCCGCACAACGGAGATCCCACCATGCAGCGCATCGACACCCTCATCCCGCCGGGCAGGCCCGCTGCGCGGGTCGAACTCCTGCTCGGCGACCTGACCGCCCTCGACGCCGAATACGCCCTGGACGTCCTCGTCGTCTCCGCCTTTCCCGGCGACTACCTGCCCACGCCCGGCTCCCTGATCGGCGCCCTGCACCGCAAGGGCCTGTCGGTGGAAGCCCTGGCCGCCGACAAGGACGTGGACCTGCGCAGCGCCTACGCCTGCTGGCTGTCCCGGCCCCTGGCGCCGACCGATCCGGGCCTGCGCTTTTCACGCATCCTGTGCTTCGAGCCGGCGACCCGCGGCCAGCCGCCCGAGGTGGTGGGCGACATCTTCCGTGCCCTGACGCCGATCCTCGCCGAGCGGCCGGAAATCCGCCGCATCGGCCTGCCCGTCGTGGCGGCGGGCGATCAGGGCTACGCCATTCCCACCATGCTCGCCCCGCTCCTTGAGGCCGCCGTGCACTGGATCACCCGCGGCCTGCCCATCGAGCGGCTGTCCATCGTCCTCTACGACGCCGCCGACGTGGCTGCCGCACGCGAGACCTTTGAGCGATTCAAAGCGCAACTGACAACCCCTGTCCCCCAGGACCTCAGCCGACGCCTCTCGCCGGAAGCCGACGCCGCCACGCCGGAACCCGCCACGGTGGCGCCCGATTACGACGTCTTCATCAGCTATTCCCACAAGAACACCGCGGCCAGCGAAGCCCTCGAAGCGGCCCTGCGCCGCCTGCAGCCCGATCTGCGCATCTTCGTGGATCGCAAGGACCTGGACATCGGCTGCGCCTGGCAGCCGGAGATCTTCGAAACCCTCGACCGCTGCCGCAAGGTCGTCGCCCTGCTGTCGCCCGACTACCTGGCCTCCAAGGTCTGCAAGGAGGAGTTCAACATCGCCTGGATCCGCGCCCGCGAGGCCGACCAGGACATCATCTTTCCCCTCTACCTGTTCTCGGCGGCGCTCCCCACCTACATGAAGTACCGCAACTTCTTCGACTGCCGCGAAGGCGACGCGGACAAGATCGAAGCCGCCAGCAAGGTCCTGCTGAAGGCCCTCGCCAGCGGTCCGACGGCGTGAGCGGCGCGGTATCATCGCCGTCACCCGCCCGTCGCCCACAATTCCCGGAGGCCCGTCATGCGCCCACCGTTGCCGCTGCTGCTCGTCGCCCTCTTCGTCACAATCGGGTTTGGGCGGCCTGTTCAGGCAGGCGATCCCCTGCCCGAGGCGGCCCCGTCAGGCCCCCCGGAGTCCCCCGCAGCCAGCGCCAGCGAACCGCCGCCCAACACCACGCCGGTGCCACTACCCCTGCGCCCGGCCGACATGAATTGGGCGTCCCCGTCGGGACAGGACGCGATCCGCGAAAGCTGGATGATGGGCGGCGAAGCGCTCGCCGGCCCCTACGCGCTGCGGGTCCGGCTGACGGCCGGCGCACGGGTGCCCGTGCATCGCCACCCGGACGACCGGGTGGTCACCGTGCTCGCCGGCACCGTGCACGCCGGCTTCGGCGGCATCTTCGACGAAACCCGTACCGTGGCCATGCAGACGGGCACGGTCTTCCTCGTCCCCGCCGACGAATCCCACTATCTGTGGGCCCGGGACGGGGACGCGGAATATCAGGAGAACGGCGTCGGCCCGACAGGCCAGAGCCGGGGCTGGTGAGATCCCTCAGGCCGACACGGCCGTGAGCCCTGACGACCCGGTGGCGGCGTTGCCGGCCGCATCCCCATTCACGTCATAGGCACGCATCAGCTCCATCACCCGATGCAGCAGGCGTGCGTCGCTGAGCTGATTGGAGGACGAGCTCGTCCCCTCGGCGCTGGCCGTGGCCGCGGTCCCGGAACTGCGGCTGCTGCGGTCATACGCCATGGCCTCCTGGGCGCTCACCTTGCCGTCGCCATTGGTATCCGCCTTGTCAAAATTGGCGACGATCTTCGAAATCAGGCTGGAGCGCTGACTGTCCGTATCGCCAATCTGCTGGAGCTGGCTGGTCAGTTGATCCTTGGTCAGGCCGGCGCCGGACACCCCATCGTCCCCATCGCCGTCGCCATCCCCCTGGGGCGGCGGTGGCGGCGCCATGCCGCCCGCTCCGTGGGCCTGCCCCATGCGGCTGCTCGAGGCCTGATTGTCCAGGGCCTCCGCCAGCTTCTGGAGGCCGGACGTGAACTCGCTCTTCGTGACCTGGCCGTTGCCGTCCGAATCCAGCGCCTTGAAGAGCTGACTCGCCTCGCTGTCGGTCCCGCTGGTGGACGACGCGGAGGATGAACCACCCGTCGCCGACGTGAACATCTGGTTGAAGGCCGACTGGAGATCCGTCTCGCTGAGATAGCCCTGGCCCTTCGTGTCGAGCTTCGAGAAGAGTTTGCTCGCCATCTGTGCCGGGTCGGGACGACTCACGGCGTAACTGGAATAGCTGGAACTGCCGATGCTGCTGACCATGATGGAATCCTTTCCTGTCTGAGCGGGCACCGCCCGCGGGACAGGCCGCCGCGTCCTGAACGGACGCCGAGGCCCTGCCCGGTCCTGAGCAACTTATCGGCCGGAAACCCACCGGATTCGCGGCGATTCAGGTTAAGCCGGGTAAAGTTCGGTTAAGACTCCACGGCGCCAGGACGGTCGGTGGCGGCGGTGAATCACCCTCTGACCGGCGCGGGATCGTCCCGGCCCTCCGACCTGGCACATCCTGCCGGTCGTTCTCCCTGCAGGTCGCCGGAACGGCAAGGAAACTCCATGAGAAGCCCTGGCTCGCCAGGGGAAGCTCCGGTACGCGGCGCGCGCGCAGGCGCCACCCGGCAAATCCTGCCGCCCTGATCCACGCTGCGCCGCCCTGGCGCGGAACCACCGGATTGCCGTCCGCGCCCGAATGGCGGGAGATGCCGTCTATTGGCCTGTTTTCGCAGAAAAGGCTTGACGGACAGCGGGTCCACGTCTAATATTCGCGCCTCTCTTCCGGGCGGTTAACTCAGCGGTAGAGTGCCACCTTCACACGGTGGAAGCCACTGGTTCGATCCCAGTACCGCCCACCAGATTCCGAAAGGGCCACGCCAGCGCGTGGCCCTTTTGCTTTGCAGGGGCTCCCGGTCCCTCGCCACACTCACGGGCTTTGCACGGAGCCTTCGAAGCCCGATAAGCTGGCGGGCATTCCGATTCTCCCGGCGGTTCGATCTGCCGTCCCCGTGATGTCCCTACGCATCGTCCCCCGCCTGCTCGCCGGCCTCCTCACCGCCGCGCTTTTCGCCATTGCCCTTCCGGCCCGGGCCGGCAAGACGCTCGACGGGATCCGCCAGAAAGGTCAGCTCGCCTGCGGCGTCAGCACCGGCGTGATCGGCTTTTCCGCCCTGGACAGCCAGGGCCGCTGGCAGGGCCTGGACGTGGACGTCTGCAAAGCCATCGCCGCCGCGGTGCTGGGCGACGCCGGCAAGGTGCGCTGGGTGCCGCTCAACAGCCAACAGCGCTTCACCGCCCTGCAATCCGGCGAGGTGGACCTGCTGTCCCGCAATACCACCTGGAGCCTCACCCGCGACGCGGGCCAGGGCCTGCACTTCGCAGCCATCACCTATTACGACGGCCAGGGCTTCCTGGTGCCCAAAAAGGCAAAGATCAGTTCGGCCAAACAGCTCAAGGGCGCCGAGATCTGCGTCCAGTCCGGCACCACCAGCGAAAAGAATCTGGCCGATTTCTTCCGCGCTCAGGGCACCAAGGTCAAGCCGGTGGTGTTCGACCGCTTCGACGCGTCCCTCAAGGCCTTCTTCAGCGGGCGTTGCCAGGCCTACACCACCGACGCCTCATCCCTCGCCTTCATCCGCATGAAAGAGGCGCCCAAGCCGGACGACTACGTGGTGTTGCCGGACCTGATCTCCAAGGAACCCCTCGGCCCGCTGGTACGCCGCGGCGACGACGAATGGTTCGCCATCGTCAAATGGGTCGTTTACGCCCTCATCGAAGCCGAGGAGCTGGGCATCGGCCAGGCCCGCGTGGACGCGCTGAAGACCTCACCCGACCCGGCCATCCAGCGTCTGGTGGGTAGCGGCGACGACCTGGGCAAGGCCCTCGGCCTGGACAAGGACTGGTCGGCCCGCGCCCTGCGCGCCGTGGGGAACTACGGCGAGATCTTCGCCCGCAACGTGGGCGCCGATTCGCCCCTCCAGTTGCCCCGCGGCCTCAACGCCCCGTGGAACAAGGGCGGCCTGCTCTACGCGCCGCCCCTGCGCTGAAGGCCATCCGATGGCGCCGCGCAGGGTCCGGCTGCTGGTTCAGGCGCTGATCGTCGCGGCCTGCGTCGCCGCCCTGGCGGGGCTGGTGGACACCACCGCCCGGCATCTGGCGGAGCGCGGCATCCGCAGCGGCTTCGACTTCCTGCTGGAGCCGGCAGGCTTTTCCATTGGCGAATCGCCTCTGCCCTTCGCCGCCGACGACATCCTGCTGCGAGCCTTTGCGGTCGGCCTCCTCAACACCCTGCGGGTCGCCCTGCCCGGCGCCGCCCTGGCCCTCTGCATCGGCATCGTCGTCGGCCTGCTGCGCCTCTCCGCCCATCCGCTGGCGCGGGGGCTGGGTGCAGCCTATGTCCATGCCGTGCGCAATCTGCCCCTGTTGCTACACCTGCTCGCCTGGTATTTCGTCCTCACCGATCTGTTGCCCGCCGCCGACGCGCCCCTCCATCCCCTGCCCGGCGTGTTCCTCAGCAAGAGCGGCCTGGCCCTGCCCTGGTGGGGTGACGACGGCCTGGAACTGCCGGCGCCAGGCGATTTCGGCATCGACGGCGGCGCGCGCCTCACGCCGGAATACCTGGCTCTGCTGGCCGGGCTGGCCCTCTACGCCGCCGCCTACATCGCCGAGACCCTGCGCGCCGCGGTGAGCGCCCTGCCCGCCGGCCAAACCCTCGCCGGCCTCGCCCTGGGGATGCGCCCGCGCCAGACCTTCTTCCTGGTCCTGCTGCCCCAGGCCTGGCGCGCGGCCCTGCCGCCGGTCACCAGCCAGCTCATCAACCTGGCCAAGAACGCGTCCCTGGGCGTGGCCGTCGGCTATCCGGACCTGGTCTCGATTGCCGGCACCACTCTCAACCAGACCGGCCGCGCGGTGGAGTGCCTGAGCATCGTGATTGCCGTCTACCTGTGCCTGTCCCTCGCCGGCGCCGCCCTCTCGCGCCGCCTGGAGCGGGCCGCCCTGCGGGAGACGACGTGATCGCCGGGCGCCTCGGCCGGCTACGCCGCGCCCTGTTCGGCGATCCCGTCGCCACGGCCATCTCCCTGGCGATCCTCGCCGCGGTAGCCTTCACCCTGCCGCCCCTCATCCGCTGGGCGCTGCTGAATGCCCGCTTTGCGCCGGATGCAGCGGCCTGCGATGCCCTCGACCATGCCGGCGCCTGCTGGGGCGTGGTGACCGAAAAGTACCGCCTCATCCTCCTCGGCCGCTATCCCCAGGACGAAGCCTGGCGCCCGGTCGTCGCAAGCCTTCTCATGGGCGGCGGATGGCTCGCCGGCGCCGCCGGTGTGCTGCGCGGCCGCACCCTGGCCGCCCTGCTCGGCCTTGCACCGCTGGCGGCGGCGGCCCTGCTGGCGGGCGGCGTTGGCGGCCTTGCCGAGGTGCCCGCAGAACGCTGGGGCGGCCTGCCCCTCACCCTGTTGATCACCGCCACCGGACTGGCCGGTGCTCTGCCCCTCGGCATCGCCATCGCCTACGGCCGGCGCGCCCGCCTGCCCGTGCTGCGGGGCCTGCTGACCGCAGCCGTCGAGCTGGCGCGGGGCATCCCGCTGGTGGCCGTGCTGTTCATGGCGTCCTTCCTGCTGCCCCTGCTGCTGCCCGAAGGCACCGGACCGGGCATGCTCGGGCGGGTGCTGATCGCCATCGTCCTGGTGGCCGCCGCCTACCTGTCGGAGATCGTGCGCGGTGGGCTGCAAGCCCTCCCCACCGGGCAGCGGGACGCCGCAACGGCCCTCGGCCTGACGCCCTGGCAGATCGAACGCAGCATCGTCCTGCCCCAGGTCCTGCGCGCCGTAGCGCCCTCCCTCGCGAACAGCGCCATCGCCCTCTTCAAGGACAGCGCGCTGGTCACGGTGGTGAGTCTCTACGAACTCACCGGCGCCCTCGGGCTGGCCCTGGCCGGTGATCCCCAATGGCGGGCCTACCAGCTGGAGGCCTATATCTTCCTGGCGGCGATCTACTGGGCCGGCTGCGCGCTGCTGGCGCGCCTGGCGGTCCGTATTGGGGCACCGCCCGAAGCGGGTCCGGGTCCGGGTCCGCGTCCCTGAGCCCGGCTCACGCGTCCGGCAGATCCAGACGATTGCGGTAGCCGTAGCGCGCCAGCATGCGGTAGGCGGTGCGCTCGGAGACGCCCAGCACCTCCGCCACCTTGCGGCGATTGCCGTCGTAGCGCTGGAGCAGATCCGCCAGGTAATGACGTTCGATCTCCTCCAGGCTGGGCTCGCCCTGGATGCGGATCTGCCCGTCCGCACCGTCGTCCCCCAGACCCTGCAGGGGCGGCAGGTGACCCGGTTCGACGACGCCGGTACGGCTGGCGAGGATGAGGGCCCGCTCCACCACGTTGCGCAGCTCACGCACATTGCCGGGCCAGTCGTAGGCCAGCAGGGCCCCCAGCGCCTCGGGCGAGAACACCGGCACCGGCCCGTTGCCGGCACGCCGCCGGGCGAAATGGGCGACCAGCGCGGCAATGTCCTCGCGCCGCTCGCGCAGGGGCGGCACGGTGACCTCGAAGGCGCTGATGCGGTAGTAGAGATCCGCGCGGAACTTGCCTTCGCGCACCATGCGCGCCAGATCCCGGTTGGTGGCGAGCACCACCCGCACGTTGGCGCGCAGGTCGGTGGTGGCGCCCACCCGCCGGAAGCGCCCGGTCTCGAGCACGCGCAGGAGCTTGGCCTGCACGACGGGGCCGATCTCGCCGATCTCGTCGAGGAACAGGGTGCCCTCCGCAGCGGCCTCGATGAGGCCCGGCTTGCGCCGGTCGGCGCCGGTGAAGGCGCCCCGCTCGTGGCCGAAGAGCTCTGACTCGAACAGCGTCTCCTGCAGGGTGCAGCAATCCACCGCGACGAAATGCCCGTCGCGCCGCCCGCCGGCCGCGTGGATCGCCTGGGCCACCAGCTCCTTGCCGGCACCGCTCTCGCCACGGATCATCACCGTCACATCGTCGTCCGCAACGGCCTGGACGAGCTCCCACAGCCGACGCATGGCCGGGCTGTCGCCCACCATCGGGCTGAACGCCGGGCCGGTGCTGCGGGCCGTGCGCAGGGCATCGCCGGCGCGCAGGCGGGAGCCTTCCAGGGCGCGGTGGATGACCAGCTCCAGCTCGTCCAGATTGACCGGCTTGACCAGGTAATCCACTGCGCCCAGGCGCATGGCCTCCACGGCCTGATTGATGGAACCGAAGGCCGTGAGCATGATCACCGGGCGGGTCTGGGCGACCTCCGCCAGCGGGCCGAAGTCCCGCGCATCGGGCAGATTCATGTCCAGCAGCACCAGCTCCGGCGCGTCGCTCTCGAGGCAAAGGCGGGCCTCGGACCAGGCGCGCGCGGCGGACACGTCGAAACCCGCACGGGACAGGGTCTTGACGAGCAGGTGGTTGAGGACGGGGTCGTCTTCGACCACCAGGATGGAGCGCTTCATGGGGATTCTCCGTCGGCGGCGGGCAGGCGCACATGGAAGGTGCTGCCGACGCCCGGCGTGCTATCAACGCCGATACGGCCACCGTGCCGTTCGACGATGGCCTTGCAGATGGCGAGACCGAGCCCGGAGCCCTGCTGGCCGTCGGCCCGGCGACTGTAGAAGGGCATGAACACCAGGGCCTGGTCATCGGCACCGATGCCCACACCGGTATCGCTCACGCTCAGGTGATAGTCGGCACCTTCCCGACCCAGGGCGACCCGCAGCTGACCGCCGCGGGGCATGGCGTGGAAGGCGTTCTGGACCAGATTGAGGATCACCTGGCGCAGCTCGGCCTCATCGGCCATCACGCGCGCCCCGGGGGGTTCGAGGCAGATCTGCACGCTCACGCCGGTCGTCTGGCGTTCGGCTTCGAGCAGGGCCAGGGTGTCCTCCACGGCGGCACGCACGTCCACCGGACGCGTCTCGCCGGGCGGGTGGCTGAGGGTCAGGAGGCGCTGGGTCGAGGCGACGCAGCGGTCGATCTCCTTGTCCACCAGAACCAGGTATTCGGTGACGTCCTCGCCGCTCATCGTGCCGTCCCGCAGGCCGCGCAGGCTGGACTGGAGCGCCAGACGGATGGACGCCAGCGGGTTGTGGATCTCGTGGGCGACGCCGTTGGCGAGCAGCCCCACGGCCGACAGGCGCTGCTCCTGGGAGAAGCGCACCTGATCGTCAAGGGAGCGGATCGCCTCGACGACCATGCGGCGGCCGTCCGGGGTGTGCACGGCGGCCGCGTGGATCTCGACGCTCACCTCGCTGCCGTCACGCCGACGCAGGCTCATCACCGTGCGCAGGGGCTCCGGCCGCGCCCGCAGTTCGGCCAGCGGACAGCGCACCAGGGTGGTCGGACAGGGTTCGGACAGACCGCGGCTGACCCGGTGGCAGGGCTGGCCGATCGCCTCGCCGGCCGCGAGCCCGAGCAGACGCAGGTAGGCGCTGTTGGCCAGCACGATGCACCCGTCTTCGGCGATGACCAGCATGGGATCGGGCGCCGCGTCCAGCAGACTCTGCAGGTAGGCCTGCTGACGGCCCGAGGCTTCGATCATGCGGCCCAGCCGCTCGGTCATGGAATCGAGGCGCAGCCCCAGGCGGCCCAGCTCGCCCACGCCCGGTTCGCCGGCGCGGGCACTCAGATCGCCCTCCGCGACCCGGTCGGCCACGTCCCCCAGGCGCGCCACCGGCACCAGCACCTCGCGCCGCACGACCCAGCCCACCGCCAGGGCGAACAGCCCGAGGGCGGCCAGACCGAGGGGCAGAAGCCCCCTCATCTGGCCGGAGATGTCGCCTTCCACAAGGCCCTTGAACTCCACCACCAGCACCCCGTTCACGGGATGCACGTCCACGGGCCCGTGGCAGGCGGCGCAGCGGGCCTGGTTACGGATCGGGTAGGCAATGCGCAGGCGGTCATCCGCCTCCAGCGGTTGGATACGCGGCGGCGATTCGGCACAGCCGCTGCGCAGGCACAGGCCGGCCACCAGATCGGGCCGCCGGGTGCCCAGGTCGGTAGCCCGGGACGCGAACCGGATCTCGCCGTCAGGATGGAGCAGCGCCGCCGAGGCCACCCCCTGCATATGCCCCAGGCGCGAGAGGATCTCGGCCAGGCCGCCCAGATCGCGGCGCAGCATGGCCGTGTGCAGGCTTGCTTCGAAGAGCCGCGCAATGCGCTCGGCCGAGGCCTCCTGCTCGCGCCGCATCGCCTCCCGCGACACCCACCAGATCCCGGCCGACAGCATGCCGGACACCATCAGCAGGGCAAGCATGAGGACCAGGGTGAGGCGGCGGGACAGGGAGCAGGCGGCGCGGAGGGACACGGGACGGATGGGCGTTGGATGGGGGTCGGATGACCGAATTTTCAGTCTACCACCAGGCGTCCGGAGCGCCCCACGGTGGCCACGGCGCAGATCGGGCACAGGTCGGCATCCTCGGACGCAGTGGCACCGCGCCGGATCGGCGCGTGACACCGTCGGCACGGCTTGACCTGGAAGAAGTGCTGCGGCCCGCCGGGCCACGCCTCGTCCACCGCAGCCGGACGCAGCGCATCGCGGTCGCACACTTCGACGCACAGCTGGCAGCCGGTACAGCGCGCGGCGTCGAAACGCAATGCCGCCTGCCCGCCACCCTCCAGCCAGCCAAGGGCCAGCTCCGGGCACAGGGTCGCGCACACGCCGCAGCCGTTGCAGCGGGCGGGGTCGAGGACCACGCTCCACAGCCCGGGACCGGGACCCAGCCGGGCCAGGCGCTCGAGGGCGTCGCGGCGCCGGTCCGAGCCCTCGGCGTTGCCACCGGCGCCCTCCGCCAGGGCTGCGCCGGGACGTTCGAAGAAGCGGCGGAAAAAACTGCGGCGGGCGTCTTCGGGACGAACGCCGCGCACCGCGTCTTCCGTCCCGGCCAGCACGACCGGCGCCGCGCCGCGAGCTTGCAGGGCCCGGTTGAGCGCCGCGAGACGCTGTGTGAGGGGCTGCCCCCCGCCGCGCGGACAGGTGCCACAGTCACCGGTCCGCAGTTCGAGCCGGCGAAGTCCCCGCCCGTGGGCCTGCAGGATGCGGGCCTCGCTGAGCCCATGGACGCAGGGCAGCCTGAGCGCATCCGCCTCAAGCGTTCCGTCGTCCGCACAGCGCTCGCAGACGAGGCACGCACACCCCGCGCCATCGGGCCGGAGCCTGGGCGGCTGCGCCAGTTCCAGCACGCCCGCAGGACAGGCCGGCACGCACACGCCACAGCCGTCGCAGGCGTCGGGCTGAAAGGCGACCTCCCGCCAGTCCACGGTCCACGCACCGCGCGGACAGGCATCGACACACGCGGTACACCGGGAGGTGGCCGAGCGGGCGTGGACGCAGGCGTCGCCGTCGATGTTCAGCATGACCTCGGCCGCGCCTCAGCGACCGGTCTCGAGACGCTCGCGGACCGCGCGGACCGCCGCCAGGGTCACGTCCGCCAGCGTGGCATAGAAGCGGGTCGCGGCTCGGCTGGCCACCCGCTCGGCGAAATCGGGCAGCCAGACCAGCAGGTGCGCGTCGAGAAAGTGCGCCGCCGCGTCCGCCTGAGCGCTGCCCAGCAGATGGGCGACGAAGGCCAGCTCATTGCTGAGGTGATCGTCCGGCAGCAGCCGCCAGTTGCGGGCCACGACGCCGTGGGCCTGGTAGCGGGCGCGCACGTCGAAGACGCTGCCCTGGAGCATCAGGTGGTCCTCGTCCCGCCACACGGATTCGCAGGGCGAGGCGCGCAGGGCGTGGGTAAGGTAGATGGCGGCGAAGTCGGCCGCCAGCTCGTCGGCCAATCCCGGCGCATCGTCCGGGCGGACGCCGGCAACGTCGGCCACAGCCGCGGCAAAGCGCAGGAGCGCTGGCGCGTCGGCCGGGAGCACGCCCAGTCCGCAGGGAAAGCCGCCCTCGTGCAGGGCGGCGATCAGCGCCGGCGAGCGCTCGGCCTCGTGGAACCAGGCCAGGGCCGCCAGATCCTCGGCGGCGCAGAGCAGGCCGGCCGGCACGGCGATTCCGGCCGCCACGGGCAGCACGTCCGTGGCACTCATTCTTCGACCCGTCCCTTGGGATGGGGAATGAAGACGATGGACGGATTGGTCAGCTCGATGCTGGCCATGTGCTTGACCTGACGCACCGGCTCCTCGCCCGGCGCCATGGCCTTGGTGGCGTAGGTGCCGGCGCGCAGCTGGTCGATGGGCCCCACGTCGAGCACGCGCATCATGCAGGCCATGACGCAGTAGGGCTTGCGCCCGGCGTCGATCTCATCCACGCACATATTGCACTTCTTGACCAGGTTATCCACCGGGTCGAACTGGGGCGCACCGTAGGGGCAGGAGGCCTCGCAGCGGCGACAGCCGATGCACAGGGTGGAGTCGATGTCCACGATGCCGGTATCGGCGCGCTTCCAGATGGCCCCGGTGGGACAGGTGGGCAGGCAGGCCGGTTCGGCGCAGTGGTTGCAGGACATGTTCACCTTGTAGGCGAAGACATCCGGGAACTGGCCGCCTTCCACGTACATCACGCGGCGGAAGCGCGGCCCGGGGCCGAGGCCGTTCTTGTCCTTGCAGGCGATCTCGCAGGCCCGGCAGCCGATGCAGTCCATGTTGTTGTGGATGAAACCGAGCTGCCTGGCGGGCTTGACCGGCTCGTAGGTGGCCGCGTCGCGGCGCGCCTGGGCGGCCGGCACCTCGGCGCGGGCCTCGGCGGAGAGCTTGCGGATGCTTTTCTTGTCAGCCATGGAATGCGCCCCCTTGCTCAGTAGTCACGCCGGAACACCGTGGACCGCGCTGCGCCCAGCTGGTCCCAGCCGGGACGATGGGCCAGTTCGGTCTTGCGGATGTTCACCAGAACGGTGTTGTAGGCGAAGGCACCGGCCGGGCTCGGCTCGTCCAGGGTGAGGAAGTCCGGGTTACCGGCCCGGTCGACGCCGTCCCGGTCCAGGTCCATCCAGGCCCCCTCGAAGAGCACCGCGACACCCGGCAGGCAGCGTTCGGTGACGTACACCGGCACCACGCAGGTGCCCCGCTCGTTCCACACCTCCACCGTGTCGCCGGTCTGGATGCCGAGACGCCGGGCGTCGGAGGCGTTGACGGTCACTTCCTGGTCGTAGGTTTCCCGCAGCCACGGGATGTTGTGGAAGATGGAGTGGGTGCGCCAGCGCGGGTGCGGGCTGATCAGGTGGAAGGGGAAGTCCTTGGTCTTCGGGCTGTTGAGGGACTCGAAAGGCTCGATCCAGCGGGGAATCGGCGGAATCGGCGCGCCGTACTGGGTGAGCGTCCAGTCGGTGATACCGGCCAGGTAGGGGGAGAAGATCTCGATCTTGCCCGATCCGGTGGGGAACGGTTCGCCCTGCTCCACCTGGGCACGGAAGGCCACCAGCGGCTCCTTGAAGGTGAACTTGTAGACGCCACGCTTCTTGAATTCGTCCCAGCTCATGGTGACGCCCTGGTGCGCCTGCACCTTGCCCTTCCACCAGGCGACGAGGTAGGCCTCATCCACTGCGTCGGGGTTGCGGAAGTAGTCGCGGGTGGCACGCGGGTTGTAGCGCTTGCCGAAGTTCTTGACGGTGGGATCCAGCGCTTCGATCCGATAGGCCAGCTCGGTGAAGATCTGGAAGTCGGACTTGCTCTCGCCCAGGGGCTGGATCACCTTGGGGCGGTGGATGTAGTAGTGGCCCTTGTACCAGGGCAGCGCCACGTCGTGCCGCTCGAAGTGGGTGGCCACCGGGAAGAGCACGTCGGCCCAGATGCCTGAAGGGGTGATGGTGGAATCCAGGCACACCACGAGATCCAGCTTCTCGATGGCCTGGATCTCCTTGTTGATGTTGGTGAGCTGGTTGAACCAGTCGGAGCCCTGCCAGAAGATGCCGCGGATGTTGGGAATCTGGCCGTCGAGTTCATCCTCCCGCGGCCACAGCCCCACGTCCTCGCGCTTCAGCTTGGGGTAGTTGATCACGCAGTGGGCCCAGCGGTCCGACTTGATGGAGGCGTACCAGACGTTGGCGTATTCGTCGTAGGGATAGGCCACCGACTCCGAATGCCAGGCCTTGCCCACGCCCTCGGCGCAGCCGCCCAGCTTGCCGATGTTGCCGGTCATGGCCTGCACTGCGGCGGCCATGCGGTTGTACTGTTCGCCGTAGGCGGCCCGGCCGGGCGCCCAGGACGCCTTGAGGGCGGCCGGCTTGGTGGTGGCGTACAGGCGCGCCAGCTTGCGGATGTCGTCGGCCGACACGCCGCAGATGGCCTCGGCCCACTCCGGCGACTTGGGCGTGCCGTCGCGGGTGCCGAGGATGTAGTCCTTGAAGCTCTCCGCGTCGGCGTAGTCCTTGGGCATCGTGCCGGCATCCATGCCCAGCACGAATTTGTCGATGAAGGCCTGGTCGTGGAGGTTCTCGGTGAAGATCACGTGGGCCATGCCGGCCAGCATGGCGGCGTCGGTATTGGGCCGGATCGGGATCCACCAGGCGTCGTAGGCGGACGCCGAGTCGGTGTATTGCGGGTCCACCAGCACGAACTTGCAGCCGCGCTGCTTGGCCATGCGCATGTAGTAGAAGGTGTTGCCGCCGTGGAAGGTGTAGGCCGGGTTCCAGCCCCACATGATGATGAGCTTGCTGTGGGCGTAGGCGTCGTCCTCGTTGCCGTCCTCGATGGTGCCGAAGGTGATGCGGCTGGAGAAGGTGGTGCCCTGGTAGCTCGGCACCGACCAGGAATTGGTGCGACAGCCGAACATGCCCAGGAAGCGCCCGAGGAGGCCTTCGATCTGGTCGGACTTGTGGAGCACGCCGTAGGAGGCGCCCGCGTAGCTCTGGTCGAGCAGCGCCGTGGGGCCGTAGGTCTTCTTCAGCTCGACCATCTTGCGGGCGACGAAATCCAGGGCTTCGTCCCAGGACACCCGCTTGAACTTGCCCTCGCCGCGCTTGCCGACGCGCATCATGGGATAGAGCAGGCGCTCCGGCGAATACAGGCGCGAACGGTAGGAGCGGCCCCGCAGGCAGGCGCGCAGCTGGGGCTCATCCACCGTGTCCTTGCCGAAGAAGCCGCCCTTCTGGTAACGGCCATCGTCGGAGGACAGGCGCACGATCACGTCGCCCTTCTTGTGGGCCACCAGCATGTGGCGTGACCCGCAGTTATGGGCGCAGGAGGTGACCACCGTAGTGAGCTGGTCGTCGGTGTAATACGGTTCGTAGGCGAAGGCCTTGGCGTCTTTCGGCGTCATCGTCAGCCCGCCCAGGCCGGCGAGTCCGGCCCCGACGCCCATCACCTTCAGGAAATCCCGTCGGGTCGTCTCCGTCGCAGACGGTGTGACGCCCGCATCGAGCACGCTGTTCATGGTTGTTGTCCTTTTTCGCTGGCACCCGTCACGAAGCGGGCTTCGGAACGGGTCGGCCGCCCCTTCGCCCAGTCTGGCGTCTCCTCCGCCATGCCCGGCCAGGGATGACGCGGATAGGGGTAGGTGATGCGGTACCACGCCCGGCCGCCGTGGCAGCCGTAGCAGGCGTCACCGCTCTCCTTCCCGGCCGTCTCGATGGCTTCGGGCTTCAGATAGTTCACCTGGTGCCGCTGGGTCCGGATGCCCTCGTGGCACAGCAGGCAGTTGTTCTGGAACATCTCGCGACTCTCCTTCCACGGCCCCGGCAGCCCCATGACCTGCCAGTTCATCTGGCCATGACACTTCAGGCAGGTGGTCTCGGGCATCACCGTCTTGCGCATGCGGAAACCACCATCGCGCGGGGAGGTGGCGGAGCTGAGGGGATGTTTGTCGCGGGGGTCGACACCGTCGTGACAGGTGTTGCACTGGAGGTTCATCAGGCTTTTCCCGAGCCCGGTATCCAGGTGACGACGATGGAAATCGGCCTGCGCACCCTGGTAGGTGGACAGCTGCTGGTACCACGCCTTGGCCGAGGCCGCGGTGACACCCGCCGGCGAGCGTTCCCGCGGCCTGCGGGTCAGGATCTCGCTGTGACAGGCGAGACATTGTTCATTGCTGGCCTGCTGGATCGCGGGCCGGAAGTGGAGCGGGGAATAACGGGCACGCTGATAATCGACCCCGGTCGCATCGTGACCTTCGGCGGCGAGGGCCGGACCCAGGGTCCAGGCCGCGGCCAGCGTTGCCAGCAGGCGCAGGTACTGCTTGATTCTTCTTGTGACCACCATGGCAGCCTCGTGCATTGCGTCCGGCCACACGGCCGGCAAAAAGGATCCCGGCCGAAGCCGGGATCCGGAAGAAGGCTTACTTGCCTTCCATGCCCGACATGCCGGACATGCCGCTCATGCCTTGCTGCTTGTGCTTCTTGTGCTGATTGCCGGACATGCCGCTCATACCAGACATGCCGGACATGCCTTTCTGGCCTTCCATGCCCGACATCCCGGACATGCCCTTCTGGCCCTGCATGCCGGACATGCCGCTCATGCCCTTCTGGCCTTCCATACCCGACATCCCGGACATGCCCTTCTGACCCTGCATGCCTGACATACCGGACATGCCGCTCATGCCTTTCTGGCCTTCCATGCCGGACATACCCGACATCCCCTTCTGGCCTTCCATGCCGGACATGCCGGACATGCCGCTCATGCCCTTCTGACCTTCCATACCGGACATGCCCGACATGCCGGACATCCCCTTCTGCTCATCCTTGGCCACAGCGGGCAGCGCAGCACAGAGAGCCAGGGCGAGGGCGGAACAGCTGACGATCTTGCCGAAAGACTTCATAGGTTTCTCCTTGGTTTGACAGACTTGGACTTGGAAACCGGCCTCCCCCCTGGCGGGAAAGTCACCGGACAGAACAAGGGCGGTGCGACCCGCCCCGAAAAACTGGGGGATCACTCCCGCGACCCGTGCCATCGACGCAGGTCATACGGTCCGGTCATGCCCGGCCGGAACATGGGCGAGTACCACGCCCCCTGCTGCGCGATCACCTCCACGTTCCCGGGCAAAGGCAGGCTGATGCCCGTGAGGCGGACGGCCTTCATCTCGGGCGTGAGTACGAAGGTCGTGATGTGCGGCGCACCCGCGGGTCGCCGATCCGGCTGCAGGCCGGCCACAAACGCGCCGGCGGACACGGGCGCAGACAACACCACCGACATCGCCACGGCACTCAAAACCATCAGGGAACGGATCATGGACTGCACCTCCTTGCAGTCCTTATCGCAACCCGCGTGCCCGCCCGAGCAGGTACTCCAAGCGACTGTTTTAACGGTGGAATTTCATTCACCTCAGACCACGCCGGGGTTTCGGCCTGTCACCCTGACAGATTGACATGCCACTCTGACAGTCCGCACGCCCCTCGCCCCACGCCGGCGACGACGACGTGCGCCGCGGTGGGCAGCCACTCCGGTCCGTCAAACTCGGCCTAGCAACCGTGCGGCGAAACCGCTCCAGGCCGGAACGCACGGCCCCGCTGCACATCTGCCGGATTCAGACGGCGTCGCCGTCATCACGCGCACCTCGCGGCCTCGTCCCCGCGGGCGCAGGGTCGCCACGCTGTCGATCCGGAACGGGTCATCGGCACCTCGTGCGCCGCGTCCTGCCCGCGCACCGCCCCCGCATGTCCTGGCGCGTCGCCCGATTCACGGGCATCAGCCTGCAGCGGGACGGGCGCCCATCGCCGGAGGTACGTGCATCGGAATGCGCAAAAAGACAGGGCCCGGAAACAAGGTTTCCGGGCCCTGCATCCTTCCGCGCCGGCCAGTCCGGCGCGGGAAGGCTTCGTCGACTTACTTGGCGGGAGCCGCTTCGGCAGCCGGCGCCGCCGGGGCCGCTGCCTTGTGATGATGGTGGTGCTTCTTCGCCTTCGGCTTGGCGGCGGGTTCAGCCGCCGGGGCGGTCGCCGCAGCCGCAGGCGCTGCTGCCGGCGCAGCGGCCGGTGCCTCGGCGAAAGAAGCGGTCGCAAACGCGGAAGCAATGGCCAGGGCGATGAATTTGTTCAGCATGTTCTGTTTCTCCTAGATCGGATCACGATGTTGTGGGGTTGGCAGAATCACCAGCCTCAAGCAGAACAACGCGCCACCCTGCCAGAGCGTGACAGGCAAAGTGTAAGCAAACATTCCACCCCGCCGCATCCACGTCACCCCGGCCTGTGATAGCGGAACTCCTGGGTGCGCCCGCCGTACCCGTAGGACGCAGCGCGCACATCGTGCACATGGATGTAGCTCTCCTCATGCACGTCACCCAGCAGTCCCGCAAAGGCATCGAAGGCCTCGCGAATGTAGCGGGCCTTTTCGTCCTTGGTATTGGTCTCGTCGGTGATGCGGATGTCGAAGAAGAAGCTGTGCCGCCGCTGCTCCGCCAGCGTCCGCCCCCCTACGATCCAGTCTTCCGGCGCCACGTAGTCGATGGTGATCGCCGTCACCTCTGGCTTCTTGTGAAGGATGCGGCTCGTCAGGTCGAGCAGCATCCCGGCAATGCGATGGGTCATTTCCAGAGACTTCGGAGCACTGATCTTCAACTGGATGATGGGCATACACGCCTCCTTTTTGATTAGCAACACAACTATATAAGCGAACAAAAGCCGCTACCCCAGCGCACCCCGCACGCTCCGCACCTGGGCGAGCGCATCGACAAACACCGCCTCGCCAAGCACCGTCTTCAGACGGGTGGTGACCGCGCCGGCCGCCTCGTTCACCGCCGGACCGATCCGTTCGGCCTCCGCCGTGGGGAACACCGTCGCCTCCCGTCCGTCCCGCGGCGACGACCGACGCTCCACCAGCCCCTTGGCCGCCAGCCCATCCAGCGCACGGGTGGCCGTCGGACGGGAGATTGCCAGGAACGCCGCCAGTTCACCGGGACACCGGCCGGGCTCGGCCACGACCGCCCGCAGCAGGAAGGCCTGGGGCGGCGTCAGGCCGAAGGGACGGAAGGCGTCGGCCCATTCCCTTTCCAGGCGGCGCGCCAGGGCTGTCGTGTTGAAATACAGGCATTGATCGAACATGGCTGCATGGTAGTACGATTTAATTCGCTATGCAATCATATTCCGGTGGAGTCCATCCTCTGGGGGGCCGGTACATCCCCCGCCACCTTGGCAGGGCGAAGCCTGCCGAACTAAGATGGGACATGCCATCCGATCCGCATGGATCCCCTTCCTGACCCCGAAAGCCCCCAACTTGAAACTGCACGCCTTCGTCGCCATGCCCTTTGGCACCAAACCGGATGCTGCCGGCAATCCCGTTGACTTCAACGCCGTCTACGACGACCTGATCCGCCCTGCCCTCGAGAAGGCCGGGCTGGACGTGTTCCGCGCCGATGAAGAGCCGCGCGCCGGCGACATCCGCGCCGACATGTTCCAGGAACTCCTGATGGCCGACCTGGTGCTGGCCGACCTGAGCATCGACAATCCCAACGTCTGGTATGAACTGGGCGTGCGCCACGCCCTGCGCGCCCGCGGCGTGATCCTCCTGCAGGCCCCCCGCGACCGTCAGCCCTTCGACATCTACACCGACCGCAAGCTCCACTACCGCCTCAAGGACGGCAGGCCAGACCCGGCGACCCTGGACGACGACCGCAAGGCCATCACCGACATGGCCACCGCCACCCTCAAGGCCTGGCACGGACGCAAGGTCAGCCCGGTGTACGCCCTTCTCCCCAATCTGCAGGAGCCCGACTGGAAGAGCCTCAGGATCGGCGACGCCCGCGAGTTCTGGGAACGCCACGACGCCTGGTGCGCGCTCATCGAGCGGGCCCGCGACGACAACCGTCCGGAGGACATCCTCGTCCTCGCCGATGAAGCGCCCATCACCGCCTTGCGTGTGGAGGCCCGCCTCGCGGCCGGCAACGCCCTGCTCCAGGGCCGGCACTTCAATTTCGCCCTGGAACAATTCGACCTCGCCCACCGTTTCGACCCGGACAACCTCACCGTCAGCCGCAAGCGGGGCGTCTGCCTGCAGCGCACCGGACGCGCCGCCGAGGCCCAGGATCTGTACCGGGACATCCTGGCCGCCCACCCGGACGACGTGGAGACCTGGTCCCTCCTGGGCCGCGTGGACAAGGACGCCTGGGTCACCGCCTGGCGGACGCCCGGCAGCACACCCGAAGCCATGCGCGACGCGGCCACCTACGAGGACGCCCTGCTGCGCGCCGCCATCGACAGCTACGCCGCCGCCTTCCGCGCCGTGCCCGGTCACTTCTACTCAGGCATCAACGCCGTCACCCTGATGGCCCTCTACCAGGATCTGACCGGCGACACCCGCTACGCCGCCGACCAGGCCGTGATGGCCGGCGGGATCGCCTGGTCGGCCCATTCCACCCTCACGGCCCGGCCGTGCGGCCAGGCGCCACAGGATCTCTACTGGGCGGCCGCCACCCTGGGCGACCTGGCCGTCCTGCGCGGCGACGCCCCGGCGGTCCGCGCCGCTTACAAGGAAGCCATCGTCCACGCCGACAACGACTGGTTCGCCCTCGACTCCACCCTCGGCCAGCTCCGCCTGCTGGCGGAACTGGGCTTCCGGCCCGACAACGTGGCCGCCGGCATCGCCACCTACGAGCGTGCCCTTGCCCGCCTGCGCCCCCCGGAGAAGAGCTGGCAGCCCGGCAAGGTCTTCCTTTTCTCCGGTCACATGGTCGATGCGCCGGGCCGCAAGGAACCCCGCTTCCCGGCCGACAAGGAGCCCGTCGCCGCCGCCGCCATCGACCAGGCGCTGAGCGACGAGGGCGCCAGCGATCAGGACCTCGCCCTCACCCAGGGCGCCGCAGGCGGCGACCTGCTCTTCGCGGAAGCCGCCCTGAAACGCGGCCTGCGCCTCCAGCTCCTGCTCCCCCTGCCCGAGCCGGACTTCATCGAAGCCTCCATCCTCCGCTCCGCCGACGGCGAGACCTGGCGCAAGCGTTACTTCCAGGTCCGCGACCATGCCCTGTGCCTGCCGCCCCGCGTGATGCCCGACGTCCTCGGCCCCCTACCCGTCGACCATCTGGGCAATTCGATGAACGAATTCGAGCGCTGTAACCAGTGGCTGCTCTACAGCGCCCTCGCCTGCGGCATCGCCCGCACCCGCTTCGTCTGCCTGTGGAACGGCACCGGCGGCGACGGACCCGGCGGCACCCAGCACATGGTCCAGGAAGTCCGTCGGCGGACCGGCAAGGTCACCTGGCTCGATACACGCAAGCTGTGGTGATGCCGCCACCGGCTCGATGACCATGCTGCGTCCGCTGCCCCTCCTGTCCCTCGCTGCGCTGTTGCTCTTCGTGGGCGTACTGTGGTCGGACCAGCCCCTGGTCGAAGCCGGGCACAGCATGGTCGAACTGCAGTTCGCGGGATCGGCCGAGCGGGCCGCCCGGATTCTCGACACCTGGCGGACCGCGGGCGTGGAGGACGCGATCCGCCTCAACCAGCAGATCGACTTCGCCTTCCTGCTGACCTACCCGGCGGCCCTGTCCCTCGCCTGCCGCAGCCTCGCCGGACATCTCGGTCCCGGCCAGCGCATCGGCCACTTCCTGACCCGCGCAGTCTTTGCCTGCACGGTGCTGGACGGTGCAGAGAATCTCGCCATCCAGGTCATGCTCGACCACGGCGCCCGCGACAGCATGGCCCGCCTTGCCACAGCCTGCGCGATACCAAAGTTTGCCCTCGCCGCCTGGGCCATTGGCTGGTGCCTGTGGGCGCTGTTGCGCCGCGTCCGACTGCCATGAGCACTCAGGCGCACGGTCACCCGCACGGACCACGCCAGAGGCGCTCTTTCGCCGCCCGCCTGTTCGGGTACGACCTGTTCATCTCCTTCGCCCTCGGCCATCCGCCCCGCGGCACCCAGTCCTATGCCTCGGATCTGGCACGCCGCCTGCGGGAGCGGGACTTTGCCGTGTTCTACAGCGAAGACGAGGCGGCCCCCGGCGGCGAACTGGACTCGACCCTGCGCAACGCCCTCGCCCGCGCGCGCATCCTGGTGGTCATCGCCAACCGCGGCACCCTCGCCGACCCCCGCTGGGTGCGCCGTGAAGTGGAGGAGTTCCGCGCACTCCATCCCGGCCGCCCCATCATCCCGATCAGCCTCGATGGCGCCCTGCAGGATCCGCAACTGGCCGCTGCCTGCAAGGACTGGCTGGACATGAGCGACACCATCTGGCTCGACGACACCGCAGAGGCCGCCGAGCACGGACTGGTGAGCCCGGCCGTCATCGACCGGCTTGTCCTCGCGCCCACCCAGATGCGCTCGTCCCAGGGCTGGCGCATCACGGTCGCCGCCGTCAGCCTGACGCTGATCGGACTCACCGCATCGTCCATCTGGTCCGAACATCGCGCCCGCACCAATGAAAACTCCGCCCGCCAGGAAGCCGAGCACGCACGCCGCGCCGAACGCCAGGCGCGCGAAGAGCTGCGCGTCTCGACGGGCCTGCGCCTGCGCGCCGAATCATCCGCCATGCTCGGCGGCCTACGCCCGGAGCCAGACGAACGGGCCCTCCTGCAACTGCTCGCCGCCCTTCATCTGGGACGCGGCGACGACACCCTCGACCCGGATGCGGAAGGCGAGCTCCTCGGGGGCCTGCGCCACGGTCGCAACCTCGTCCGCATGTCGCCCGCCGCCCACCCCATCCTGAGCCTTGCCCTCAGTCGCGACGGGACCCACCTCGTCACCGGCGGCGAAGATGCCACCTTGCAGCTGTGGAACGCGCTGACCGGCGACCCCGTCGGCCCACCGCTGCGCGCCCACGAAGACGCCGTGCGGGCCGTGGATTTCAGCCCGGACGGGCAGTGGCTGGTCAGTGCCAGCACCGACAACACCCTGCGTCTGTGGCAGGTGGGTCGCGACGGCCTGCAGCCGGCTCCGCTTCCGCCCCTGAAAGGCCACACCGACTCCGTGCGGACCGTGGCCTTCAGCCCGGACGGTCGCCTCATTGCCTCGGGCAGCGACGACAACACCGTCATCCTGTGGGACGCCCGCAGCGGCACGCCCCTGCCCCGACGCCTGACCGGCCACGGCGATTCCGTCACCGGCCTCGCGTTCCTGCCGGACGGGCGGCGGCTCGTCACCGCCAGCAACGACATGAGCCTGCGCCTGTGGGACATTCCCAGCGGCCGCCCCCTGGGCCCGCCCCTGTCCGGCCACACGGACTCCGTCAAATGCGTGGCCGTCTCCCCGGACGGGCGACGCATCGTGTCCGGCGCCTGGGACAACACGCTCCGGCTGTGGGATCCGGTGACCCGCCGCCCCATCGGCCGCCCCCTCACCGGCCACCGTGCCCTGGTTCGCAGCGTGGCCTTCAGCGCCGACGGTCGGCGCATCGTGTCGAGCAGCGACGACGGCACCCTGCGCTTGTGGGACGCCCGCCGCGGAACGCTCCTCGCGCCGCCCTTGCGGGGCCACCAGGGCGAAGTGACCAGCGCCCTGTTCGCCCGCAAGGGGCAGCGGATCATCTCCGGCGGCATGGACCGGAGTCTGCGCCAGTGGGATCCGCGCACCACCTCGCCCCTCGGCGAAGCACAGTCTGCCGGATCCGCCGCGCTCCTCAGCGTGGCCGTCAGCCCGGACGGCAAACGCCTGGCTGGCAGCGGCGAAGACCTCCGCGGCCGCCTGTGGCGGGTCGCCTCTGCACGCACCGCGGCAAACGCCCGCGGGATCGCCCTGTCAGGCCCCTCCGCCGCGTTCTATGCCCTCGAGTTCAACGCCGACGGCGCCCGCCTGGCGGGGGGCGACGCCGCCGGCCAGCTGTGGCAATGGGACGGACGCAGCGGCGAAACCCTCGCCGCACCCCACCCCGCCCACGCGCGCCCCATCTCCGCGCTCGCCTACAGCCCGGACAGCCGCCGCATCGCCACCGGTAGCTGGGACAACACGATCCGCATCTGGGACGCCACCAGCGGCGCCCCGCTCGGGCCGCCCCTCACCGGCCATCGCGGCTGGATCGCCGCCCTTGCCTTCAGTCCGGACGGCCGGACCCTGGTCTCCGCCTCGGCCGACACGACCCTGCGCCGCTGGGACGTGGCCACCGGCCATCCCCTCGGGGCGCCCCTGTCCGGCCACACCAACTGGGTGCTGGCGGTGGCTTTCAGCCCGGACGGCCGGAACCTCGCCTCGGCGGGCGCGGACCGTCAGATCCGCCGCTGGAACGCCGTCACCGGCGCAGGCATCGGCACCCCGTCCGGCGGCCACGAATCCTGGATCACCAGCCTCGCCTTCAGTCCGGACAGCCGCTATCTCGTCTCCGCAGGCTGGGATCGCAGTCTGCGTCTGTGGCGCACTGACAGCGGACTCCCCGTGGGCATCCCGCTGCAAGGGCACCGGGACTGGATCCAGAAGGTCGCATTCCGCGTAGACGGATTGCGCATCCACTCTGCCGACCGGGCCGGCGCCCTGCACCTCTGGGCTGCACCACGCCACTGGCCGGAGATGCTGTGCGCCAAACTCAGCCGCAACCTGAGCCGCGCCCAGTGGAAGGCCTGGGTCTCGCCGGACATCGACTACGTGGTCCAGTGTCCCGGCCTGCCCGTGCCGCCCGACTGACGCGTCCCCCTGGAGACCGCCATGCACGAACCCGCCGACATCCACCGCCTGTTCGCCGAACGCTTCGCCGCGGCCGATCTGGACGGCCTCCTCGAACTCTACGCGCCAGACGCGCTGCTGCTGCCCCAGGCGGGCAGCGAGGTGCGCGGCCACGCCGCCATCCGCGAAGCCCTCGGCGGCTTCATCGCCCTCGGCGGACGCTTCACGATGGCGCCGCCCCGCTGCCTGCGGGCGGGCGATATCGCCGTCCTGCACGCCGACTGGCAGCTCTCCGCCAGCGGCCCGGACGGACAGCCCGTCCACCTGGGGGGACACACCGCCGACGTCGTGCAGCGTCAGGTCGACGGCACCTGGCGCCTCATCATCGACAATCCATGGGGCGACGCGGTGACCGCCTGAAGCCGGCGCCCCGGCCGGCCGGTGTAAAGGAGACCGGATATCGCATGCGGATTTGCGAAACGGCCGGCGCCTGCATATAGTCCTTGAAGAACCCCGCACCCGCGCCCTTCAGGAGACCGTCATGACCCAGACCCTTGCCGACCGGATCCGCGCCCCCGGTCCGAAGAAAATCCTGTCCTGTGACGGCGGGGGCATCCTCGGCCTGATCAGCGTCGAGATCCTCGCCAAACTCGAAGCCGATCTGCGCGTCCGCACCGGCAAACCCGATCTTCTGCTGGGCCAATGGTTCGATTTCGTTTGCGGCACCAGCACCGGCGCCATCATCGCCGCCTGCATCGCCGCCGGCATGAGCATGGAGCGCATCCGGACGTTCTACATCGAAAGCGGCCAGCAGATGTTCGACAAGGCCAGCCTCTTCCGCCGCCTGCAATACAGCTACAACGACGAGCCCCTCGCCCGCAAGCTGCGCGACGAATTCACCCGCGCCCTGGGCGACGACACCACCCTGGGCAGCCCGGGTCTGCGTCCGCTGCTCATGATGATGATGCGCAACGCCACCACCGATTCGCCGTGGCCGGTCTCCAACAACCCCTTCGGCAAGTACAACCAGCCCGCCCGCAAGGACTGCAACCTGCGCTTGCCCCTGTGGCAGCTCGTGCGCGCCAGCACCGCGGCCCCCACCTATTTCCCGCCGGAGGTCGTCACGCTCGGCCAGGGGGATGACGCCTACAGCTTCATCTTTGTCGATGGCGGTGTCACCACCTACAACAACGCCGCCTTCATGGCCTTCCAGATGGCCACCGCCACCCCCTTCGGCATCCGCTGGGCCACGGGCACCCGCGAGATGCTGATCGTCTCGGTGGGCACCGGCAGCGTCGCCGCCGCCCGGCCGGACCTCGAGGCCGACGACCTGACCCTCATCGAAAACGCCAAGACCCTGCCCGGTGCCCTCATGAACGCGGCCGCCGCGGGATGGGACCGGGCCTGCCGGCTGATCGGCGAGTGCCGCTTCGGCGCCCTGATCGACAGTGAATTCGGCGATATGGTCGTCCCGCCCGGCGGCGCCAACACCTACAGCGGCAGCAAGCAGTTCGCCTACGTGCGCTACGATCCGGACGTCAGCCAGGCCGGGCTCAATGCGCTCGGCCTCTCCGGCATCAAGGCCGCGGACGTGCAGACCCTCGACTCCGTGGCCCACATTCCCGACATCCGGACGGTCGGCAAGACCTACGCCGATCGCAACGTGAAGCTGGAGGAACACCTGCGCGGCTTTGTCTGAGGGCCCGATCCGGCAACTTCCGCCGACAGACCGGCAACATTTGCCGCATTCACGCCACCTTGCGCCGACCGGGACGCCGCCATGACGCCCAAAACCTGCTTCGTCATCCAGGGCTTCGGCAAGAAGACCGACTACACCGACGGCCGCGTGCTGGACATGGACGCCTCCTATGGCGTCATCAAGGACGCGGTCGAGGCCGCCGGCCTCGTCTGTCTGCGGGCCGACGAGATTCCCCATTCCGGTACCATCGACGAGCCCATGTACCGGCAGCTCCTGCAGGCCGATCTGGTGATCGCCGACCTGTCCACCTACAACGTCAATGCAGCCTTCGAGCTGGGCGTGCGCTACGGCCTGCGGCCCCGCGCCACCCTCATCGTTGCCGAAGAGGGCTTCAAGAACCCCTTCGACGTGAGCCATCTGGTGATCCGCCGCTACAAGCACCTGGGCGAGGACATCGGCGTCAAGGAGGCCCGCCGCTTCGCCGACGAGCTCAAGCTGGCCATCGCTGCCATCCTGTCTGCAGACCAGGCGGACAGCCCGGTCTACACCTTCCTGCCCGGCCTGCAGCCCCCTGCGCTGCCACCCCCGGCCCCACGCGCCGCCCCTGTCCAGGCCCAGGCCGAAGCCCCCACCCGCGCCGGCGGCTTCGATCTCAGCAAGGCGCGCGACTGGCTCGACGGGCTCTTCCACACCTCGGCCCCCGAGCCGGGCACGGATGCCGCCGCGGACACCGCGGGACCGCCCACCCTCAGCCGCTGGGAACCCCCGGAAGTACCCGCTCCGGCCGCCCCCCGCAGTGCCAAATCCCTGCTCGACGAAGCCCTCGCCGCCCTGCAATCCGGGGAGGATACGCCGCCCGATTTCATCCGCGCCCGCAGGCTGCTGGAAGCCGTCCGCGAACAGCGCCCCAACGACCCCTTCGTGATCCAGCAACTGGTCCGGGCGATTTCCGGCGCCGCCCGTCCAACGCCCCAGGCAGCCCTGCGGGAGGCCCTCGCGCTGATGAACGAGCTCGGCCCCGCCACCACCAACGACCCGGAGACCCTCAGCCTGTGGGGCAGCGTTCACCAGCGCCGATGGGAACTTGATGCGCAGCCGGCCGATCTGGAGGAAGCCATCGCCGGCTTCGAGCGAGGGTATTTTGTGAAACAGGACTGGCAAACAGGCAGTGCGCTGGCCTTTCTGCTCGACCGCCGCGCACTTGAGCATCTGAAGTCCGGCGCAAGCGACGAAGCGGTTGCGGACGGCGTGCAGGCACGCCGCCTTCGGCGCGAGGTGCTGCGCCTTGCCGGGCCACACATCGACCACCCCGCCGACGATGCCGCAAAGCGGTTCAGCGTGATGTGCGCCGTCTGGGAAGCCCACCTTGGGCTGGGCGCAAGGTCCGAGGCCGACATGCTCGACGCGCGCCTTGACGCTCTGCCGGTACCGGCACCCCTCAACGCCCGCCGAAAGGCGCATGGGCGCACCCTGGTGGCACAACTCGACGCCTTCACGCGCTTGCGCGGTGGCGCCGCCGGATCGACGTGACGGGATCCGTGTCCCGCAAGAGGCCCTGAGCGTGCGACGGTTGACCGGCAGGCGCACTCGCCGTTTCCCCCGAACGACGCGCCCCCGCCGCCGCGCTGCCTTCAACCCCCGTAACCACCCATAGATCCGCACGGCGGACCTGCCGATACTGATTCGCGCCCGATGCCGGCATCGCACCTACAAGCGCGTCCCTCGCGCGAGCCGTCGGCCATGATGCCCTGAGGGCGCGGGCGAACAGGGCGTCAGCCCTGCTCCGGATCGCCACCCCGGCGCTCCTTGGGCGCGCCGCTGAAGCGGCTCGGCGGCACGCCGAGCGCGCGCCGGAACATGGCGGAGAACGCTGCCTGACTCGCGTACCCTACCTCCGCCGCCACACGGGCCAGCGGCACCCCGCGCGTGATGTCATCCACGGCGCGGGCCAAGCGCAGCTGCTGACGCCAGGCACCGAAGCTGGTATCCAGCTCGGCGCGGAACAGACGCGCCAGGGTCCGTTCGCTGGCCGCCACCTCCCGCGCCCACTCGGCCAGTCCCCGGTCATCGGCCGGGTCGGCCATCAGGCGGTCGCACAACTGCTTGAGGCGCCGGTCCTTGGGCAGGGGCAGGCCCAGGGACAAGGGTGGCGCGACGCGGATCTCCTCCAGGACCAGTTCCATCATCAAACGATGACGCCGGTCGGTGCGCCGCTCGGCCAGGGCCTCGATCAGGTTGCGCAACAGCGGCGACACATCCACCACAGCACAGCGGTCCAGGGCCAGCGGCGCCACTTCCCGGGCGATGTAGAGCGTGCGCAGATCCACCTGACCGATCATCACCACGTCGTGCTCCATCTCCGGCGGAATCCACACTGCCCGAAACGGCGGCACGATCCACGCAATGCCGGCGGCCGCAATGCGCAGCGCGCCGGACACCGGATAGGCCAGTTGCCCCCACGGGTGGCGATGGGGCGGCACTGCCACGTCGGGCGGCACACGACGCTGGTTGACGGTCACCGGCTCGTCAGCGGACGGGGCCAGGCGCGGGAGACAATCGAAGGCGACACTGACGACCTCAGCCGGCATGATTTGTCTCCTTTGAACAAGCTAATGACGGTATATCGAATAACGGCCACTGCTCGAACCGATACCATGGGCGTCGATGTGCGGAAACACGCCCCAGAGCCTGCCGCCCCCCCGACCCCAGTCCGGAGAACAGCCATGTCAAGCGATGCCGCGCTGTCCGCGCCGCCCCGCCACGACGCCTTTGTGATCGCCCTCATCGGGTCGGTACACGGTGTCTCGCATTTCTTCCATCTGCTGCTGCCACCCCTTTTCCCCTGGCTGATGCCCGAATTCGGCCTGGACTATTCGCGTATCGGAACGACCATGACGGTCTTCTTCGTGGTTTCCGGCGTGGGTCAGGCCCTGGCCGGTCTGGCGGTGGATCGCTTCGGTCCCTTGCGGGTGCTTGCCTCGGGCATCGGATGTTTTGTGCTTGCGGGTCTGACCCTTTCCCGGGCAAACGGTTTCGCTGATCTGATGATCGTGGCGGCCCTGGCTGGTCTCGGCAACAGCGTCTTCCATCCCTGCGACTTCACGGTCCTCAACCGTAACGTGTCGGTGCCCCGCCTCGGCCACGCCTTTTCGGTGCACGGTCTTTCCGGCAATGTGGGCTGGGCCCTGGCGCCGCTCTTCATGACGGGCATCGCCACGGCTGCCGGCTGGCGCACCGCGGCCCTGGCCGCCGGCCTGCTGGCGATTCCGGCGCTGGCCCTGCTCCTCGCCGGCCGGCGTCATCTCGTGGACGCCACGCCGCCGGAGCACCAGGACGGTCGCCGGGCGAGCACCGCTGAAATCCTGCGCGTCGGCCCCGTGTGGCTGTGCTTTGCGTTCTTCTTCTTTCTCACGACAGCCTTCGGCGCCATCCAGGCCTTCGGCACGCCGCTGATGCAGCACCTCTATGAGCTGCCCCTGGGCATCGCAGCCGGTACCGTGTCGTCCTACCTGTTTGCCGGCGCGGTGGGGATCTTCGTCGGCGGCTTCCTGGCCCGCAGCGTGCAACAGGACCGGGTGATCGCCCTGGCCCTGAGCGCCGCCGCGGCCATGGCGGTGCTGCTCGCCAGTGCGCAGGTGCCGGCCGGGGCCGTGCTGCCGGTGATGGCCTGCATCGGCTTCCTGAGCGGTCTCGCCGGCCCGTCACGGGATCTGCTGGTGCGCCGCGCCGCCACCGCCCGTTTCGGTCAGGCAGCCTTCGGGCGGGTGTATGGCTTTGTCTACTCCGGACTCGACACAGGCCTCGCCCTGGCACCGCTGGTATTCGGCGGCTTCATGGACAGCGGCCACTACGGCACCGTGCTGGTGGGCATCGCCCTGCTCCAGGTGGCGGCGGTATTCACCGCACTCAAGGTGGGGCGTGGCTGATGGCGCGGATCTTCAGCTTTCCGCCGGTGGCTGCGCCGGATGCGCGGGTGCTGATCCTGGGCAGCATGCCGGGCGAAGCGTCCCTGAAGGCCCGCCAGTATTACGCCCATCCACGCAACCTGTTCTGGCCCATCCTCGGAGAACTGGTGGGCGCCCGACCGGATCTGCCCTACCCGGACAGGCTCGCCGCGCTGCGTCAGGCCCGCATCGCCCTGTGGGACGTACTCCAGTCCTGCGAGCGGGATGGCAGTCTGGATTCGGCCATCGACCCGCAGACGCGCGTGGTGAACGACTTCGGTGATTTCTTCACCCGTCACCCGCACATCGGCTGGATCTTCTTTAACGGCCGGGAAGCGGAGAAGACCTTCCGCAAGCACGCCATCCACGTCTGCGACGCGGAGCGCTTCCGTTACACCCTCCTGCCCTCCACAAGCCCGGCCAACGCGTCGATTCCGCCGGCCGTGCGCCTGGACGCCTGGCGCGTCATCGTGGATGCGCCCAGGCGGGTGTCGGCGCCGCATCCCGGCTCGATGGCCGGCGCGGGTGCGACACTTCAGGGTTCAAGCACGTAGGTCCCCGGTGCATCGGCGAGGGCCGGATGGGCCTCGTCGGCCACCGGGCGGGCGTCCACCAGATCGCCGCACTGGGGCTTGAGCCACGCCATCCAGTCTGTCCACCAGCTGCCGGGATGCTCGGCCGCCTTGGCCAGCCAGCCATCTGCTGCGTCGCTGCGCCGCGCCGGGCCCACGTGGTAACGACGCTTGGGCGGATTGACCGGCGGATTGACGATGCCCAGGATGTGCCCGGAACTGGACAGCACATAACGCTTGGGTCCCGCCACGTAGTTCATGGTGCGGAAGGTCTGCTGCCACGGTGCGATGTGGTCGTCTTCGGCAGCGACTGCGTAGACCGGCTGTGCGATCGCACCCAGGTCGATGGGTTCGCCCGCCACCGTGAGCGCGTCCTTCTCGATCAGCCGGTTGTGCAGGTAGAGTTCGCGCAGATACCAGGCGTGCATTGCATAGGGCATGCGCGTGGAATCCATGTTCCAGTACAGCACATCGAAGGGCGCCGGCTTCTCTCCGTACAGCCAGCCATGCACCACGTAGTGCCAAATGAGGCTGTTCGACCGCAGCAGACGAAAGGCCGACGCCATCTCGGCACCGTCCAGATAGCCCTTCTGGGCCATGGTCTGGGTGAGGTAGCGGATGCTGCCCTCATCCACGAAGACCTCGATGTCGCCGGGCTTGTGGAAATCCACCAGGGTCGTGAAGAGGGTGAAGTGCGCCACCGGGACGTCTTCGGCCTTGAAGTGACGATTCGCCCAGGCCATGTAGGTGGTCAGCACGGTGCCGCCGATGCAGTAGCCGACCGCATGAACCTTGTCCGCACCGCTCATGGCACGGGCGGTCTCCACCAGCATGTGGACACCTTCGGTCAGGTAATCGTCGAAGCGCACGTCGCGCATGTCCTCACCCGGGTTCTTCCAGCTCGTGATGAACACGTCCAGTCCCTGGTCGAGGAGATAGCGGATCATGCTTTTTCGGGACGT
The DNA here is from genome assembly GCA_035335645.1 of Rhodocyclaceae bacterium. Lineage (GTDB taxonomy): Bacteria > Pseudomonadota > Gammaproteobacteria > Burkholderiales > Rhodocyclaceae > Zoogloea. The sequence goes on from DAOQMM010000018.1 coordinate 37,250, forward strand.
GAGATCAAGGATGTAGAACTTGTTGATCCACGGCGTGACGATCACCACCGGACGTGCGTGGATCTTCGGCTGGCTCGGGGTGTAGTGGATCACCTCCAGCAGGCGGTTGCGGAATACCACCTTGCCGGGTGTCGTGGCCAGGTTGACGCCCACCTGGAAGTCATTGGGATCGGTCATGCGGACGTTGCCCGCCTCCATATCGGCCAGAAAGTTCTGGAAGCCCTTCACCAGACTCTCACCACGGGTCTCCATCGCCAGACGCAAGGCAACCGGGTTGGTCATCAGGAAGTTGGTGGGCGCCATGGCGTTGAGCCACTTCCGCCACCAGAACGCAGCGCGCCGCCGCTCCTTCTGGGACAGCCCCGGCGTGTCGTAGAGCATGTCCTGCATGTGGTGCGTGAACACCAGATACCATTCCTTGATCAGGTCCCAGGTCGGCGACTCCCCCCACACCGGATCTGCAAATCGCGTGTCATCACCATGGGGCTTCTCCGGGTCCTCGCTGGGCAGGCCAAAGACACGACGCATCGAGTGCCACTGCAGTGCCCACAGGCTGGTGGACACCTTGGCGAGTGCATCTGCCAGCTCCTGGGGATGAGCCATCCACGCCAACTGCGCATGGACGATGGGCGCGGTCATGCCGATGGGGTCGATCGACGCTTCAACGCTGTCATGAATCTTCTTCAGGGACTTGCGGGCCGTACTGAACGGAGCGGGGGGTTCACGCGATGACATGTTCAAAGACTCCTGGCGACGTATGGTGTTGACGCACGCACAGGGCAAATCTTGATCCTGCCGGCGACCGAGGCGTTGATGTACGTCAAGCCGGTGGCGCGCACGCCCTGCGCACGCCGACCCTGCCCGTATAATGAAAACGTCAGGTTACACCGATGGGAGTGACGCCATGTTCAAACACATTCTTGTTCCAACCGACGGCTCTGAACTGTCCTCGGCCACGGTGACGCGGGCCGTGACCTTCGCCCGGGAAGCTGGTGCGAAGATCACCTTTTTCTATGCCCAGCCGGATTTCCCGATGCCCATCTACGGCGAAGGTGCGCTGATCGACCCTACCACCCCGGAACAGTTCAGCAAGGCGGCAGCCGCTGAAGCCGACGCCATACTCGCAAAGTCCCGTGAGCTCGCTACGGTGGCAGGTGTCGAGTGCGCCGGAGTCACGGTCGTCAGCGAAGTACCGTACGAAGCAATCATCGAGGCGGCCGAAAAAAGCGCTTGCGACCTCATCTTCATGGCCTCCCACGGTCGGCGAGGCTTGTCGGGTTTTCTGCTGGGCAGCGAGACACAGAAAGTGCTGACCCACAGCAAGATCCCGGTCTTGGTCTATCGCTGAACCGGCGCCCCCGGTGCCACGGTCGGCGCGCGTCCGTGCACCGGGCCCGGCCTCGTTTTGAAAGCCTTCACCACTGCGGCAATACCGCTCGGTCAAGGGCTTTATCCAGAAGCCGGTGACGTAAAGGGTGGAGCGTGCTCTGCCGAGAGGGGCTTTGGCGCCCCCTTCATTTTTTCGACGCCTACAAACTGCATCCGGGTACGCCGTCGTAACAGGTGGACATGTCGCTTGCGCTCGGTCATAGCGACAGACCAGACCTTGTCGTGCTGCAGAAGGTACAGCGCGCGCATGAAGCTCGGGGCTACCGCGTTGGCCATCGCCAAGCACATCAGGTTGTAAGTGCGACGCTGACAGCCTTCATCGCTTTAATCAGCTGAGTAAAAATGAAAATGCCGTTCAGTGAGCACTGAACGGCAATACCGCTTAGGCGGGAGTTTATTTTTAGCGCATAGCGGAACAGTCCGGATTCCGATACGCCAGGCGGTTTGTCTAAACGCCGTCGAGTTTGTTGATTTCTGCCGACGTGCGCTGGAAAAACAGGGTCATCAGGCTGGACGCAGCACAGACAAGCCAGAAGCCGAAAAAACCGATGCTATAGGTCGCCGTCGCCGAAAAGTGCACCGGCTCACCGAACAGGTACAGCTCCTGTGGATTGACGACCGTAAAGAATACGATCTCGGCGAGACCGGCCACCAGAAAGGACGGCCACAGGACTTCGATCAGCTTTCTCATCTTTCATGCTCCTCCATGCCGAGCGCTCTGCTGAATGGACTGCTCAGCGGACAGTCGGCTTAACCCCCGCGTGCGCGGCGCTCATCTTCAGCCATATGTGATTTGGCATAACGATACAGGTAGCCGCCCATCACGATGACGAACCCGATGGTGAACAAGCTCAACATGCCAATATCGGTGCTGAACAATTCTTTCCAAGCCATGATTTTCCTCCATGTCAATCGACGGGTTTGAGGTCCGCCGAATCCAGGCGGATCTCCGTCTCTGTCGGGAGGAACGCGGTCCCTGTCAGCCTCCAGCTGCGGGACTCATCTTCTAAAAGTACTTTCCAGTGGGCGCTCACGAGTTCCTGGGCGAGCGCGCCCCGGTATGCCCCCGCCTGCCCCTGCAGGTTCAGGTGTTGGTCCAGGCCTCCACGCGTCGGGTGGGCAATCGTCACCAGAACCCGCTCGGGAAGGGCAATGCCGGGCTTTGCCGTCAGCGCAATCGCCACACCGTCGGCCGAGAACCTCACCTGCGCGACAAGCCCCAGATCGCGAGCCACCACCGCACGCCCGATGGTCTGGTTGATCGCCAGACCCTGCTTGTAGTAATCGTCAGCCACCAATCCATCAAAAGACGTGATTGCCAGCCACAGGGTGATGAACCCAGCGACGATCGCCGTCGCTGGCATCGCCATCAACAACCATGGCCAACGCTCCCGATACCAGGGCTTGTCATCGCGAATCGTATTCAGGGTGGAAGTATTCATTGCGGTAGCAGGAATGCAGTCTTTTCACGAACGGCGACGGTTTGGTCGTCCGCCGCTTTCACTTCGATGTAGATGGTATTGGAGCCAGGCTTACCGGACTCCGGCGGCGCAGCAACCTCGACCGTCACGGCCTTCAGACCGGCGGCGTCGACTTCGAAGGGCTTGTTTGGCGAAATCCGGATCTGATCCAGACCGCTCACGGACAAGGTAAAGGTACGGGGCTTTTCGGTCATATTCATGACCTGCAGGTTGTAGACGTTAGCGATCAGACCACCCTCCACCTCTCGGCTGAGGGTCGAGCGGTCCTTGATCACGTCCACCCGCAGCGTGGAGCGGGTCGCCAGACCCCAGACCAGTGCAATCACCAGCGCCACCAGGACCGACGAATAGATGAGGATGCGCGGTCGCATCACGTGGCCGAGGATTTCCTTGCGACCCCAATGACGCCGCATGGCGTTCTCGGTGGTGTAACGGATGAGCCCCTTCGGG
>DAOQMM010000019.1:0-39716 GCA_035335645.1 Rhodocyclaceae bacterium
GCGCCGCCCTTGTCGCCGAAGGACATGACGGCGGTGGCGCTGCCGTGGATGCCCAGCTTGTGTTCGATGGACGAGCAGATCAGGTCGTTGCGCTCACCCAGGCTGCCGTCGGCATTGACCAGGAACTTGGGGGCGATGAACAGGGAGATGCCCTTCACGCCCGGCGGGGCGTCCGGCAGGCGGGCCAGCACGAGGTGGATGATGTTCTCCGCCATGTCGTGCTCACCCCAGGTGATGAAGATCTTGGTGCCGGTGATGGCGTAGCTGCCGTCGCCGCGGGGGTCGGCCTTGCTGCGGATGGCGGCCAGGTCGGAGCCGGCCTGGGGTTCGGTGAGGTTCATGGTGCCGGTCCATTTGCCGGAGACCATGTTGGGCAGATAGGTGGCCTTGAGTTCGTCGGAGGCGTGGTGGGCGATGGCTTCCACGGCGCCGAGGGTGAGCATCTGGCACAGGGAGAAGGAGATGCTGGCGGACTTCCACATCTCCAGCACGGCGGTGGAGACGGTCACCGGCAGGCCCTGGCCGCCGAACTCGGTGGAGGCGGGCATGCCGTTCCAGCCGGTCTCGCAGAAGGTGGCGTAGGCTTCCTTGAAGCCGTCGGCGGTGGTGACCACGCCGTTGTCCCACTTGTTGCCCTGCTTGTCGCCGACCCGGTTGAGGGGATCGACCACTTCGGAGGCAAACTTGGCGGCCTCGTCGAGGATGGCCTCGACCAGGTCCTGGCTCACTTCCTCGTTGCCGGGCAGGGTGGCGATCTCGTCCAGACCGGCCAGTTCCTTCATGTCAAACAGCATGTCCTTCACGGGGGCGACGTAGGTGCTCATGGGGGCTCCTTGAAATTTCGGGTTCCGGCCGCGGGGGCCGGGGCGCGACGCAACGGTCGCGCCCGGGGTTTCGGATCGATTCGGGATTACAGGGCGGCGACCAGCTGGGGCACCGCTTCGAACAGATCGGCCACGAGGCCGTAGTCGGCCACCTGGAAGATCGGGGCTTCCGGATCCTTGTTGATCGCCACGATCACCTTGGAATCCTTCATGCCGGCCAGGTGCTGGATGGCGCCGGAGATGCCCACCGCCACATAGAGCTGGGGCGCGACGATCTTGCCGGTCTGGCCCACCTGGTAGTCGTTGGGCACGAAGCCGGCGTCCACCGCCGCGCGGGACGCACCCAGGGCGGCGCCGAGCTTGTCGGCCAGGGGTTCGAGCACGCTGCGGTAGGCGTCGCCGCTGCCCAGACCGCGGCCGCCGGAGACGATGATCTTGGCGGCGCCCAGTTCGGGACGGGCGGAGACGGTCAGTTCGCGGCCCACCAGGCTGCTGAGGCCCAGGTCGGGGCCGGCGGCGACGGCTTCCAGGGTCGCGCTGCCGCCCGGTTCGACGGCGTCGAAGGCGGTGGTGCGCACGGTGACGACCTTGATGGCGTCGGCGCTCTTGACGGTGGCCAGGGCGTTGCCGGCGTAGATCGGGCGCACGAAGGTGTCGGCGGATTCGATGGCGACGATGTCGGAGATCTGGGCGACATCGAGCAGCGCGGCGACGCGGGGCAGGACGTTCTTGCCCAGGGTGGTGGCGGGGGCCAGCACATGGCTGTAGCCGCCGGTCTTGATGACATCCACCAGCAGCGCGGCGAGGTTCTCGGCGCCCTGGTCGGCGTAGGCGGGCGCGTCGGCGACCTTGACGGTGCTGACGCCGGCCAGCTTGGTGGCGGCGTCGGCGGCCGCGGCGCAGGCGGCGCCGGCCACCAGCACATCTACAGGCGCGCCCAGCTTGGCGGCGGCGGTGACGGTGTTGAGGGTGGCGGCCTTGAGGCTGCCGTGGTCGTGTTCGGCGATGACGAGTGCGCGCATGTTCAGATCACCTTCGCTTCGTTCTTGAGTTTGTTCACCAGCTGGGCCACGTCGCCCACCATGACGCCGGCGCTGCGGGCGGCCGGCTCCACCACCTTGAGGGTGGCGAGGCGCGGGGCCACGTCCACGCCCAGGTCGGCCGGCTTGACGGTTTCCAGCGGCTTCTTCTTGGCCTTCATGATGTTGGGCAGGGTCGCGTAGCGCGGCTCGTTGAGGCGCAGGTCGGTGGTGATCACGGCCGGCAGCGGGAGGGAGAGGGTCTCCAGGCCGCCGTCGATCTCACGGGTGACGGTGACCCGGTCGGCGCCCAGCTCCACCTTGGAGGCAAAGGTGGCCTGCGGCCAGCCGAGCAGGGCGGCGAGCATCTGGCCGGTCTGGTTGGCGTCGTCGTCGATGGCCTGCTTGCCGAGGATCACCAGCTGGGGCTGCTCCTTGGCGACCACGGCCTTGAGCAGCTTGGCGACGGCGAGCGGTTGCAGGTCGGCGTCGGTCTCGGCCAGGATGCCCCGGTCGGCGCCGATGGCCATGGCGGTGCGCAGGGTTTCCTGGCACTGGGCGACGCCGGCGGAGAAGGCGACGACCTCGGTGGCCTTCTGGGCTTCCTTGAGGCGCACGGCCTCCTCGACGGCGATCTCGTCGAAGGGGTTCATGGCCATCTTCACGTTGGCCAGCTCCACGCCGCTCTGGTCGGCCTTGACGCGGATCTTGACGTTGTAATCGACGACCCGTTTGACGGGCACGAGAATCTTCATGGCTGCTTTTTCTCCGGTGGTGAGCTTTCAGTCCAATGCGGCGGGCGATACGACGACGGCGCGCGGGTGCGCCGGGGGCTGCCCATGGGCCATGAAGACGGTGGCGGAGCCGGGTCGGACGGTGCGGGAGGCGGGGGCGGACGGCGGCTCTGGCGCGAATGGCCGGAACGGTCCGGGGTGATGCGGGACGGGGGACATCCGATTCTCCTCCTCGTGGTGCACGGTCGCCGACGATCGGCGCTGCGGCGGCTCTGTGGCCCTTCTTTTTTCCCCGGCTCGGGACGGACGCCCGGGGATGGGGACGGAGCTTGGCAGGAGAACGTGTCGCAACTTTCGCCAAAATGTACTGAATCTTGTCGGCCGTTCCGGCGTGCGGACGGCGGGCTAGAATCCGCCCGAAGGCAGGAGGCGAAGGGGTTGATGGGGGCTATGAACGCACTGGACGACAGCGCGGCCGCGGGCGACGCGGCGCAGAGCGGCGCAGAAGGGGACCGGCGTTACCGGGAGATGCTCGGGGCCGGTCTGGACCTGCTCGACCAGGGCGTGACGGTCTTCGACGCCGATCTGCGCATGGTGGCGTGGAACGCCGCCTTCCTGCGCCTGCTGGAGTTCCCCGCCGAGCTGGCGCGGCCCGGCGTGTCCTTCGACGACTTCATCCGCTACAACGCCCGCCGCGGCGAATACGGGCCCGGCGATCCGGAGGCCCAGGTGGCGGAGCGGGTCACCCGTGCCCGCAGCTTCCAGGCCCACACCACCGAGCGGGTGCGCCCGAACGGCCAGGTCCTGCTGATCCGCGGTGCGCCGCTGCCCCACCGGGGCTTCATCACGCTGTATACCGACATCACCGAGGAGCGCCGCGCCCAGGCCGAGCTGGAGGAACACATCCGCGTGCGCACCGAGGCCCTGACCCGCGCCAACGCGGAGCTCACCGCGGCGGTGGAGTCCAACAAGGCCATCGCCGCCGCCTTGCAGCGCAGCGAGCAGCGCCTGCGTGAGATCACCGACGCGATCCCCGCCGCGGTGGCCTATTTCGACCAGAACTGGACCTACCGCTATGCCAACAAGGGCTATGCCGAGTGGTTCGGCTGGTCGGCGGAGCGCATCGAGGGGCGCAGCATCCGCGAGGTGATCGGCCAGGAAGTGTTCGACATCGTCTCGCCCTACGTGACCCGCGCCCTGGCCGGCGAGCGCATGGCCTACGAATACACCCTGACCGGCCGCGACGGCGGACCGGCCCATGCCCGCAGCACCCTGGTGCCGGATTTCGGCGCCGACGGGCAGGTTATCGGCTGCTATGTGCATTCGGTGGACATCACCGAGCCGCGGCGCACCCAGATGGCGCTGTCCCAGGCCCAGAAGATGGAAGCCATCGGCCAGCTCACCGGCGGGCTGGCCCACGATTTCAACAACATGCTCACGGTAGTGATGGGCAACCTGGCCGCCCTGCGGGAGAACCATCCCCAGGACCCCCTCACCGAAAACTTCGTCGAGCCCGCCATGCAGGCCGCCCACCGGGGCGCCGAGCTGATCCGGAGGCTCCTCAGCTTCGCCCGCAAGCAGCCCCTGGAGGCGCGGCCGGTGGAGGTCAATGAGCTGATCCTGGGCATGTCCAAGCTGATCCGCCGCTCCCTGCCGGGGACCATCGCGGTGAGCACGGAGAGCCGTGAGCCCTGTCTGGTGGCGCTGGTGGACGAGCACCAGCTCGAGAACGCCCTCCTCAACCTGGCCCTCAACGCCCGTGACGCCATGCCCAACGGCGGCGAGCTGCGCATCGAGTCGTCCCTGGAAACCCTCAGCCCCTCGGCCGCCGCCGACCTGGAAGTGCCGCCCGGCCCCTACGTGCAGATCGCCGTCACCGATAACGGCATGGGCATGGACGGCAGCACCCTGGCGCGGGTCTTCGAGCCCTTCTTCACCACCAAGCAGTTCGGCATGGGCAGCGGCCTCGGCATGTCCATGGTGTACGGCTTCGTCAAGCAGTCCGGCGGCGGCGTGCGCATCCGCAGCCGTCAGGCCCGCGGCACCACGGTGGCGCTGCTGCTGCCCTGGGTCGAGGACACGGCCGACAGCGAGGTGGTGCCGGTCGGCGCGCCCGTGTCGGAGGCCGATCTGGCGGGCAAGCTGGTGCTGCTGGCCGAGGACGACGCCGACGTGCGCACTGTGGTGCGCATGCAGCTCGCCGAGCTGGGCTGCGCCGTGGTCGAGGCGGAGAACGGCGCCGAGGCGGCGGACATGGTGGAGAACATCCCCGCCATCGCCCTGGTGATCTCGGACGTGGTGATGCCCGGCGACATGGACGGCCGCGCCCTGGCGCGCTTCGTGCGCCGCTTCCGGCCCGAACTGCCGGTGGTGCTGATGAGCGGCTTCGCCGATTCGGCGGCCGCCTTCGATGCGGACCTGGCCCTGCCCCTGCTGGCCAAGCCCTTCACCCGCGACAAGCTGCTGGCCGCCCTTGGCCCGCTGGCGGCCTGAGGGGAGGGCCGTCATGACCCGCAACCCGGAGCTGATCTATGTGGTCGAGGACGAACTGGATGTGGCGCGCCTGATCCGCGCCGCCCTGGAGAAGTTCGGCTTCCGCACCGAGGTCTTCCGCACCGCCGAGGCCTTCTTCCACGGGGTACGCCACCGGGTGCCGGACCTGGTGATCCTCGACCTGGGCCTGCCCGACATGGATGGCATGGCGGTGCTCCAGCAGTTGCGCAGCAAGCACACCTGCGGCCTGCTGGTGCTCACCGGGCGGGGCGACGTCTACGACCGGGTGATGGGCCTCGAGCTGGGCGCCGACGATTATGTGGTGAAACCCTACGAGCCCCGCGAGATGATCGCCCGGGTGCGCAGCATCCTGCGCCGCTACCCGCGTCAGCCGGTCGTGCCGGCCGATCCCACCCAGCGGGTCGCGGAGTTTGCCGGCTGGCGCTTCGAGACCGGCAGCAACACCCTGGTCGGGCCCGACGGCCAGCAGGAGACCCTCAGCACCGCGGAGGCCCAGCTCCTGAGCGTGCTCCTGGCCCATCCCAACCACATCCTCACCCGCGAGCAGCTCCTGGGCGGGCGCGACGTGTCCGCGCTGGACCGCAGCATCGACCTGCGCATTTCGCGCCTGCGCCGGCGCTTCGAGGAAAATCCCCAGCACGCCAAGCTCATCAAGACGGTGTACGGCGCCGGTTACCTGCTGGCCGCCACCGTCACCTGGTCCTGAGGCCGCCTGCGGCAACGCGTCGCAGGGCATCGATCGCCCGTTGCGGCGGGCGAGCCGGTAAGCTTGCGCCTTTGCCAAACTGGAGCGACAGGATGAGACATGCCCGGATGCTGGCCCTGCTGGTCGGGACGATGATGATGGCCGGCGCGGCGATGGCCGCCGATGTGGAGGTGCGTGACGCCTGGGTGCGGGGCGTGGTCCCGGCCCAGAAGAGCACGGGCGCCTTCATGCAGCTCACCAGCCCGGCCGGAGCGACCCTGGTGGGTGCCGCCAGCCCGGCCGCGGCCAAGGTGGAACTCCACGAGATGGCCATGGAAGGCAATGTGATGCGCATGCGCCCGGTGCCCCGCCTGGCGCTGGCGCCCGGCCAGACCGTGGCGCTGAAGCCCGGCGGCTACCACGTGATGCTGATCGGCCTGAAGAAGCCCCTCGTCGACGGTGACAAGGTGCCGCTCACGCTGCTGCTGGAAGGGCGCGACAAGCAGGTCGACAAGGTCGAGGTGAGCGCCGAGGTGCGGCCCCTCACGGCGGCGGCGATGGACGAGCACCACCACCACCACTGAGCGGCAGGCCTGCCGGGTGGCTTGGCGGGTTCAGTCCTCGGCGTCTGTCGTGGCCGCCTCCAGCGCCCCGGTGGCCCGCAGCATGGCCTTGTAGGCCTTCATGACGGGGCGCGACAGGCGCGTCTCGGCGAGCAGGCGCTGCTCGTAGACCTCCATCCGCAGGGCCTCGTCCAGGCCCTCGCGGGCGCGGGCGATGAGGGCATGGAAGTCGGCGCCGAAGCGCGCCCCCGGCCGGTCCTTGAGCAGGTCGTAGAGGGCGGCCATCTGCACCTTGTCCGTCGGGCTCATCTTGCACTTGCCGTCGAGGATCTTGAGCATCACCGTGGTGGTGCAGTCCACGTCGGACGGGGTGAGGGGCGTGACTGCCGCCCAGGCGGCCAGGCGCGCGGCGAGGGCCTCAGTGGACATGGGCCACCTCCAGGCCGCGGAAGGTGGCGCAGCGGATGAAGGCGTCCAGGTCCGCGGGGCAGGCCTTGCGGGCGCAGTACTTGGCCACCAGCTTGGCGAGCCCCTTGATGTCGCGGCCGGTGGCGTCCGGGAACAGGGCGACCAGGCGCGCGATATGGGCCGCGTCCAGATCCAGCCCGAACTGTTCGCCCATCACCTGCCAGATGCGGCTGCGCGCCTCGGCGTCCGGCGGGGCGTACTTGATCAGGGCGATGCAGCGGCTGACGATGGCCTCGTCGATGTCGTCGATGCGGTTGGTGGTGAGGAAGAGCAGGCCGTTGAAGTATTCCAGCACCCGCAGGAACACGCCCACCACGGCGTTCATGGTGATGTTGTCGTCGCGCCGCTTGATGTAGACGTCGGCCTCGTCGATGAGCATCACCGCGCCCCAGCGCTGGGCGCGGGTGAGCACGTCCTTGAGGGCCGTCTCCATGGCCGCCACGTTGAGGCCGAGCTGGCCGGAGTGCACCCGGTAGAGGGGGCGGCGGATGATCTCGGCGTACACCTCGGCGGTGAGGGTCTTGCCCACGCCGGGGGGGCCGGCGCACAGCACCGTGGTGCCGCCGGACTTGCCGGCGACGATGTCCTCGGTGAGGAGGTCCATCTCCGCGGTGAGGATGTCGATGAGGTCGGTCTGCTCCTCCGGCAGGATCAGCTTCTGCTTGAGGGCCGGCGTGTAGGCGTAGGGCGTCACGTCGGCCACGTGCACCCACAGGTAGTGGTGCAGGTCCAGGTGGAACATGAGGATGAAGAAGTGCACCGGCAGGCGTGTGAACAGGCCGGCGGGCAGGGTGTCGCGGGTGGCCTCGGTCTCGTCGTCGGCCTTGTAGCGCAGGCTCTTGGCGGCGCGGCGCAGGTAGGGGCCGAGGATGTCGCCCGGCGCGGCGAGGGTCAGCTCACGGTCGGCGAGGATGCCTTCGTCGTTCACCAGGCGGGCCGGGCCGCCGCTGGAGGACAGGATCACCTGCTCCTTGCGCGTCCAGTCCGTGTCGCGATGGGTGGCGGTGGGGTTCTCGGCGAAGATCGCCGTGCCCCGCCCGGAGAACTGCTCGCCGTAGCGGGCGCGCCAGTCGAAGTAGCGCTCGGCCATCTCTTCGTAGGCGGCCACCAGCTCCGGGGTCTCCTTGAGGTAGCCCTTGGCGATGAGGATCTCGCCCACGGTGCGCCCGGCAATGTCACCGGCGAGGATGCGCAGGTTGGTGGTGATCACCTTGCCGCGGGCGTTGGCCTTGAGCTCGATGAGGAGCTTGCCCACTTCCTCGTTGCCGGCGGGGGTGAAGTCCAGGCGCGTGACCACCCACGCGGTGGGGCGGTCCGGCCCGGTGAGGGAGAACAGCCAGCCGTGCAGGGCATCCTCCGCCAGGTAACGGGCGAGGACCGGCACCATCATCTCCAGGTCTTCCGCCTCGAAGCGCACGCCGCCGGCGCCCAGAGCCTTGCGCACGGTGGCGATCTGGGCGGCGCGGCGGTGCTGTTCCGGCCCGGCGCCGGCCAGCAGGGTCTCCACGAAACGCAGTTCGTCGGCTTCCAGCTGCAGCAGGCCGACCTCGGCGCGGTGGCCGAAACGCAGCTGCTCCTGCAACCAGGCGAGGCGGGGGAAGGCCCCCACCAGGGCTTCCACGTGGGGGCGTTCGAGGTGTAGCTTCATCGGCAAGGTCTCCGCGGCGGTCGGAGCCCTTCACGCAAATTCCGCGCCGCCTGCCGGACGCACGCAAGTGACGGGGGCAAAAGGGATTTTGCGCCGGAGAGGGGTGCGACGGCGTGTCAGGAAGCCGACACGCCACCGTGGCGCAGGGCCTCGACGAGGGCGTCGGCGTGGGGCGACAGGGCCACGTCGCGGCGCACCACGATGGTCAGGTCGCGCTGCGCCCAGGGCTCGTCCACATCCACGATGGCAAAGGGGCGCTGGCGGCCGATGCGCTCGGCCGAGGAGCGCGGCACCAGGCCCAGGCCGACACCCGCGCCGGCCAGACGCAGCACCGCCTCGAAGCTGCGCACCTCGATGCGCACGTCCATGCGCCCGCCGGTCTCGGCCACGTAGTTCATCAGCCCGGTGTGGAAGGCGCTGCCCGCGTGGAGCATCACGAAGGGCTGGTCGAGGGCTTCGGCGATGCGCACCCGCGCCCGTGCCGACAGGGGGTGGCCGGGCGGCGTGACGAGCACGATGCGGTCCTGCCGGTAGGGGTGGGCGATCAGCGAATCAGGCGGGATCTCGCCCGCCACCACGCCGATCTCGGCCTCGCCAGCGGCCACGCAGCGCAGGATCTCCGGGCTGGTCATCTCCTTGAGGGTGATGCGGATCTGAGGCGAGCCGCGCAGGAACTCCCCCAGGTCGTCGGGCAGGAAGCAGTTGATCGCATTGGTGTTGGCGTAGAGGCTCACGTGGCCGCGCACGCCGCGGGCAAAGGGACTCAGGTCGGCGTGCATCTGTTCGAGCTGGGCGAACACTTGCCTGGCGTGGCCGAGCAGGGACTCGCCGGCGCGGGTGGGGCGCAGGCCGCGGGCGTGGCGTTCGAACAGGGCCACGCCGAGGCTCTCCTCCAGGCGGGCCAGGCGGTGACTGGCTGAGGACGGTGCCAGGTGGGCGCGGGCTGCGCCGCGGGTCAGGCTGGCTTCCTCGGCGAGGGCCGCGAAGAGGCGCAGGTCAGTCAGGTCGTAATGCACAAGGTTTCGTCTCCATCGAATGCTTGGCTCGGATCTTAGCAATTCCCACCGTAGCCGGGCGATGGCCTAATGGTGGCCTGTTCCCTGCTCCGTCTTCCCATGTCCGCAGCCGGTCATCGCCTCGGCGTCCTCTTTGCCACCCTCGGTGCCGTGGGCTTTTCGTTCAAGGCCATCCTCATCAAGCTCGCCTACCCCTACGGCGTGGATGCGGTCACCCTGCTTGCCCTGCGCATGGGCTTCTCGCTGCCCTTTTTCGTGGCGATCGGCTGGGCCGACGCGCGCCGCCGTCAGCCCGCGGCCCTGGGCGGGCGTGATGTGCTGCTCCTGCTGGGGCTGGGCACCTCCGGCTATTACCTGGCGAGCTACCTGGACTTCCTCGGCCTGCAATACATCTCTGCGGCGCTGGAGCGGCTGATCCTGTTCTCCTATCCGACCCTGGTGGTGGTGTTCTCGGCGATCTTCCTGGGCAAGCGCATCACGGGCCGGGCGCTGGCGTCCATCGCCCTGTGTTACGCGGGCATCGGCCTCGCGGTGGCCCACGATCTGAAGGTGGCGGGCTCGGGGCGCGATGTATGGATCGGCGGCGGGCTGGTGTTCGCCAGCGCCGTGTCCTACGCCCTGTACCTGATGGGCAATGGGCAGGCGGTGGCGCGCCTGGGGGCGGCGCGGGTCACTGCGTGGGCCAGCACCGCGGCCTGCCTGCTGTGCCTGGTGCATTTCGGGCTGACCCGGCCCCTCGGCCTGCTCGTCCAGCCGGCGCAAGTGCTGGGCATGGCGGCGGCGATGGCGATCTTCTCCACGGTGCTGCCGGTGTGGCTGGTGTCGGAGGCCATGCGTCGCCTGGGGGCCGGGCCGGTGTCCCTGATCGGCACCCTTGGGCCGGTGGTGACCCTGTTCCTCGGCTGGCTGATCCTGGCGGAGCCGATCGGGGTCTTCCAGATCGCGGGGGGCACGCTGGTGGTGGCCGGCGTGCTCCTGGTGGGCAAGCGCGGCTGACGCGCGCGGGGTGCGCGGGGGGCGTGTCCGGCGTATAGTCCGCGCTTCGCCACGCGTGCGGGCCTCTTTCCGGGCCCGTACCGGCCCGTTTTCGCTGCATCGCCATGCCTCTGCCCCGTTTCGACCCCGCCGACTACGACGCCCAGCTTGCCGCCAAGGTGGCGCGCTTGCGGGCCGATTTCGCGCCCTTCGGCCTGCCCGAGCCGGCGGTGTTCCGCTCTGAGCCCCTGCATTACCGCCTGCGCGCCGAGTTCCGCCTGTGGCACCGGGAGGGGCGCGTGGATTACGCCATGTTCGACCCGGAGAACCCGCGCCAGCCGGTGATCCTGGACGATTTTCCGGCCGCCGCGGAACCGATCCACGCCGCCATGCCGCGTCTGCGGGCGCTGCTGTGCGCCAGCGAGGTGCTGCGCAAGCGGATCTTCCAGGTGGAGTTCCTGGCCACCCTGAGCGGCGAGCTGATGATCAGCCTGGTCTATCACCGCCCCCTGGACGAGGCCTGGACCACTGCCGCGCGGGCCCTGGCGGCCGAGCTGGGCGCCCAGATCATCGGCCGCAGCCGCGGCCAGAAGATCGTACTGGAACGGGACTGGCTGCTGGAGGACTTCGAGGTGGACGGCCTGCGTCGCCGCTACCAGCAGATCGAGGGCAGCTTCACCCAGCCCAACGGCGGCGTGAACCGCCAGATGCTGGCCTGGGCGCGGGCCCGCGTGGCCGGCGTGGGGGGCGACCTGCTGGAGTTGTACTGTGGCAACGGTAACTTCACGCTGGCGCTGGCGCCCTGCTTCGAGCGGGTGCTGGCCACCGAGCTGAGCAAGTCCTCGGTCCATGCGGCGCGCTACAACATCGCCCTCAACGATGTCGCCAATGTGACCCTGGTGCGTATGTCCAGCGACGAGATCAGCGACGCCCTGGCCGGCGGACGGGCCTACACGCGGCTGCGTGACGTGGACCTGGCGGGCTACCGCTTCTCGACCCTGTTCGTCGATCCGCCCCGCAGCGGGCTGGATCCGGCCACCGTCGCGCTGGCGCGGGGCTTCGGGCGCATCCTGTACATCTCGTGCAACCCCCAGACCCTGCGCGACAACGTGGCGGCCCTGTCCGCCACCCATGCCATCGAGGCCGCCGCGGCCTTCGACCAGTTTCCCTACACCCATCACCTGGAGTGCGGGGTGATGCTGCGTCGGCGCGCCGACTGACCGCCCCTTTTCCGGAGAATCGCCCCATGAGCGCCTTGCCCCCGTGTCCCCAGTGCGGGTCCGAATTCACCTATGAGGACGGGGCGATGCTCGTCTGTCCCGAATGCGCCCACGAATGGTCCGCCAGTGCGGCCCCCGAGGGCGGCGAGACTGCGCGGGTGGTGAAGGATGCCCACGGCACCGTGCTGCAGGACGGGGACTCCGTCACCGTCATCAAGGACCTGAAGGTGAAGGGCTCGTCTTCGGTGGTGAAGGTGGGCACCAAGGTGAAGAACATCCGCCTGGTGGACGGCGATCACGACATCGACTGCCGCATCGACGGCTTCGGCGCGATGCAGCTCAAGTCGGAGTTCGTGAAGAAGGCCTGAGTTGGCAACTGAGTCGGCAACTGAGGCGGCCGCGGAGTCGGCCGGTCTCAGACGCCCGCGGCGGAGTCCGCATCCAGCAGGCGCTCGCATTCCGCCATCAGGCTGCGGGCGATGTCCGAGACGTAGTTCGGGTCGAGGGCTTCCGCCATCTCGTGGGCGATGTACAGCGCCGCCTCCCGCGACACACTGTCGGCCACCTGGCGGGCGAGGCGGTCGCTGAGAGCTGACAGGTGTTCCCGTTCGGCCCGCTCCAGCGTGCGGCGCCCGCGGCGCAGCCAGTCGGCGGCCAGGGTGGCGCCCTGGGCGTCGGTGAGCCAGCGGCCGTGTTCCAGGAACTGGTTCAGGCGCTCCCCGGCGAGGGCGAAGATCAGCGCGACGCGCAGGCCGCGGTCGGTGATGGTGTCCGGCAAAGGCAGGTCGCGGGGCATGGGCGGCGTCCACAGGCATCGGGAGGCGGACGCTAGCACGATTGGGGCAGGCTGGCACGGGGTTTGCACCGGAAGATTCCAGGCACGATCCGGTGTCGCATTCGATACGCCGGGCGATGCCGCCGATTTCGACCGACCCCTGGAGATCCCGTCATGAACACCACCTGCGACTGCCGCGGCCTGCCCGTGGCCCCCGGCGACACCGTCCGCGTGCTGGCCGTCACCCTCGACCCGGACCTGGACGACGACGACGCGGACATGTTCCGCGACATGATCGGCGCCACCTGCGAGGTGGAGCGCATCGACGGCGACGGCGCGGCCTGGGTGGCGGTGTGGTGGAACGGCTTCGACGGCCCGCTGCTGACGACGGTGGGGCTGGATCCGGCGCAGATGGAAAAGATGGCCTGAGGATGGCCTGAGGTCCGCGCGCGGGCCTGCCGCCGCGGGCAGGCTCACGCCCGGCGCGACGGGGCGCGGGAGCGGTTTGCAGCGTCCCCGCGCCGGGGCCGCCGGCCCTCACTCGTCGGCGGCGGAGGCGTCGTAGTTCTTCAGGCGCTTCTCGGCCGACACGCCGAGGATCTTCAGCAGCCAGGGCGGCGGCGATTCACGCATGGCCTGCTGGAAGCGGACCAGGACCTCCTCGGCCTTGCCGCCATCCGGTAGCTTGATGGGGTAGATGTCGGCGCGGATCACCTTGGCGGCGGCGGGACCGCCGATGGACACCACGTAGGCGACCTGGCAGTCGCCGATCAGCTGGGCGCGCCACAGGTTCTTGTCCGGCGCGAACTCTGCGTCCATGGTGTCGCGGATGTCCACCAGGCGGATCTCGTCCGGCGACACCTGATAGACCAGGAAGCGCAGGCAGGAGCCGAAGTGGCCGGACAGGGTGTCGCCCTGGTCGGAGGCGATGGCGACCCGCACCGAGCCAGGCATGTCGCCCTCGGTGTAGGGCTGGATGCGCGGCAGGGAGTCGTCACCCTGGGTCTCGCCCCACAGGATGCGCACGGCCAGCTTCATGGCCTCCAGGCCGATCCCGATGTCCTCGCCGTCCTCTTCGCCGTCGGCGCTGGCGAAGCCGGTCTTGAGCTGGGTGACGGTGACCTTGCGCAGGTCGTCGAGCTGGATCTCTTCGCCGAGCTGGCGTTGCAGGAGCTCGATCAGGCGCGGCAGGGTGGCGTTGGGCATGGCCCGGGCCGCAAGGGCGATGCGCAGGGCAACTTCCCGGCTGATGGGCGCCGTGGCAGTTTCCATATTTTTCTCCTCTGTCTGGGCTGGGGGGTGCCGGGACGATGCAGGTTCAGTGCCAGCGGAGAAAGTGCCGTTTTTTCAGGGGTTTGGAATGGAGGCGCCAACGTCCTGGGCGCCCGCGTGTGTCGGATACCCCACACGGGGTCGGTCACGCCGGTGCCGGGTCGCCGGCAAATACCATGCGGCCACGCCCGCGGTCCTTGGCGACGTACATGGCGTCGTCGGCGGCCTTCATGAGGGCGAGATCGTCGACGCCCTGGTCCGGGTAGAGGGCGATGCCGATGGAGGCCGACACGGATAGACGGTGATCGGCGATGTAGAAGGGCTCTTCCACGGTCTGCAGGATGCGCTGGGCAACGATGCGGGCGTCGTCGGCGGCGTCCACGGGGGCCAGCAGGACCACGAACTCGTCGCCTCCGAGGCGTGCGAGGGTGTCGGATTCCCGCAGGCACAGCTTCATGCGGCGCGACACCTCGCGCAGCAGATCGTCGCCGACGGCGTGGCCATAGGCATCGTTTACGGGTTTGAAGCGGTCCAGATCCACGAACATCAGCGCCGCCCTGGTGGTGTCCCGCCGGGCCCGCGCGAGGACGGACTGGAGGCGGTCGGAGAAAAGGGCGCGGTTGGGCAGCAGGGTGAGGGGGTCGTGCTGGGCCATCAGGCGCATCACCTCGGCGTTCTCGCGCAGCTCCTGGGTCATGCTGCGGGCCTGGGCATGGGCGCGGGTCTGGCAGGTGATGAGCTGCCAGATCAGGGCCGCGATCAGGGCGCTCAGGCTGATGCCGGCGATGAGGACGATCTCGGCGGCCTTGCTGCCGAAGCGGCGTTCGAATTCGGGCTGGCTGCGCACCACCAGGCACCAGTCGTGACCGGCTGCGGCGACGAACTCGCGCCCTTCGAAGCGGACCGGCGCCGCTGCGTCCTGCCCGCCGCGGCTGTCGTAGAGGAGGGCGTCGGGGCGGGGCTCGATTCCATCGTAGAGCTGCACGTCGAGCCCCGGCGGCGTCTCGCCGGCGAGGCTGGACATCAGGTCCTTCATGCGGAAGGCGGCCTGGACCCAGCCGGTGAGGGCGTCGCGGCGTTCGGCCTGGGTGTTGAGCGGTCGGTCGTGGCGATACAGGGCCAGGTACAGGATAAAGGCGCTCTCCGGCCCGTCCTGGGTGTCGGAATGCAGGCGCAGGCGCTGGCTGATGGCCAGGGTGCCGGAATCCCGGGCGTGAAGCAGGGCTGCCCGGCGGGCCGCGTCGATCATCTGGTCATGCCCGACGGCGCGCTGGTTGCCGGTGAGGTCCGGCGCCGCATAGATCATCGGGGCGTGCAGGCCGTCGGGGCCGGGCACCGCGCGGCTGTAAACCAGGCTTTGCAGGCCGGCGAACTCGGGCCCCTGAGCCAAGGCATCCACATAGGTGGCGAAATCTTCGCGGTTGACCAGGTCGGAGGCCCGGAAGAATCCCTGCACGCCGCGCAGCATCTGGGTATAGACGGCGATGCGCTGGTCGATGCGGGCGGCGGTCTGGCGCACGCTGGCGTCGAAGTGGGCCGCCATCGCCGCCTGGTTGGCCTGCTGCTCGTGCTGCCACAGCACCAGCGTGAGGGCCAGGGCGCCGAAGCCGGCGACCAGGGGCAGGAGGAGTTCGCGCAGGCGCTGGGCGGCGGTCATCTCAGAAACGGGTCATGGCACGGGCCAGATCCGGCTTGAAGTATTTGCCGAAGATGCGTTCGACGCTGCCGTCGGCGCGCATGCCGTCCACCAGGGCCCGCCAGCGGGCCTGTTCCTCCGGCGACACGGCCGCGCGGGACATGATCAGGCCGTGGGGGATGGGCGGATCCGGGAATTCGAGGGTGCGGGTCTGCTCGGCCAGGCGCGCCCGTTCCAGGATCGGGATGTCGAAGGGTTCGATGATCATGGCCTGGATGTGGTCCGTCGCCAGGGCCCGGTACAGGGTGTCGAGGGTGTTGGCGTGGATGACCCGGCCGGTCTGGGCGAGACGATCCACCAGACGGTTGGCGGTCGGGCCGTAGCGGAAACTGCGGATCGCGCCCAGGCGCAGCGCGGGGCGGGCGTCCAGTTCGTCGATGCGCGTCACGCCGGCGTCCTTGCGGACCAGCAGGGTGTAGCGGTTGGAGAAATACCAGGCGAAGGCGGCGAAGCGCTCGCGGGCGTCATTGGTGATGCCCGACAGGCTGAAGTCGAGGGCGCCGGTCTCGATGAGCTGCCAGATGCGGGCGCGCGGGAGCACCGTCACATTGACCGGGCAGCCGCTGCGGCGGATCAGTTCGTCGGCGAAGTCCTTGTCGATGCCTTCTCCGCTGGCGCCGGAATAGAGCAGACCATGCTCGTGCAGCGCCAGGGTACGCGGTCGCGTGCAGTCCGGCCCGTCGGCGGCGGCCGGACGGGTGAGGCACAGCATCAGGCAGACAAATGCGCAGTACAGAAGCATGAACGGACGGGCCGGTTCGGGTGGAGGGGCCGGCGCGTACTGGAAGCAACGGGTGACCCAAGCCGGCATTGTCCGGCAGCGCGGCGACGGCGACGAAGGACTATTCATCCGAAATTTTGCGATATTTCACATTTCGATTCGATCAGGCCGACGCCGCCGATCCGCGGCGCCCCGTCCGTGTCGCATCAGACCGCGGCTTCCTCGGCGGCGCGCTCTTCCTGCTGCAGGGCCCACATCTGGGCATAGGCGCCGTTGCGGGCGAGCAGGCTGGCGTGGTCGCCCCGTTCGACGATGTGGCCCTGGTCGAGCACCAGGATCTCGTCGGCGTTCATCACCGTGGACAGGCGATGGGCGATGACCAGCGTGGTGCGCCCCCGCGCGGCGGCGTCGAGCTGGGCCTGGATGGCCTTTTCGGTCTTGGAGTCGAGGGCCGAGGTGGCCTCGTCGAAGATCAGGATGTCCGGGTTCTTGAGCAGGGTGCGGGCAATGGCGACGCGCTGCTTCTCGCCGCCCGAGAGCTTGAGTCCGCGCTCGCCGACGCGGGTCTCCCAGCCCTCGGGCAGGCGCGCGATGAAGTCCTCCAGCTGGGCGGCACGGGCGGCGGCTTCGATCTCCGCGCGGGGGGCGTCGGGGCGGCCGTACTGGACGTTGTAGTAGAGGGTGTCGTTGAACAGCACGGTGTCCTGGGGAACGATGCCGATGGCGGCGCGCAGGCTGTCCTGGGTGAGGGCGCGGATGTCCTCGCCGTTGATGCGCACGGCGCCGCCCTGCACGTCGTAGAAGCGGAACAGCAGGCGGGCGAGGGTGGACTTGCCGGAGCCGGAATGGCCCACCACCGCCACCGTGTGGCCGGCCGGGATGGCGAAATCCACCTGGTGGAGGATGGCGCGGGCCGGCTCGTAGGCGAACGCCACATGGTCGAAGCGCACCTCGGCGGGGCCGCGGGCCAGCGCGCGGGCGTCGGTCCGGTCGGCCACCTCGCGGCGGGCATCGAGCAGGCCGAACATGCGCTCGATGTCGGTGAGGGCCTGGCGGATCTCCCGGTAGAGCACGCCGAGGAAGTTGAGGGGGACGTAGAGCTGGATCAGGAAGGCATTCACCAGTACCAGGTCGCCGAGGGTCATCTGTCCGCCCGCCACGCCCAGGGCGGCGCGCCACATCATGGCCGTAACGCCCACCGCGATGATCGCGGCCTGGCCCATGTTGAGGAGGGACAGGGACTGCTGGTTGCGGATCTGGGCCTCGGTCCAGCGCGCCAGCTCGGCGTCGTAGCGGCGCGTCTCGAAGGCTTCGTTGTTGAAGTACTTGACCGTCTCGAAGTTGATCAGGCTGTCGATGGCGCGGGCATTGGCGGCGGAATCCAGCTCATTGACCCGGCGGCGCAGGGCGGTGCGCCAGTGGGTGACGCGCACCGTGAAGACGATGTAGCAGGTGAGGGTGGCGGCGGTGATGGCGGCGAAGCTGGGTTCGTACTTGGTCAGCAGGATGCCCATCACGAGGCCGATCTCCACCAGCGTGGGCAGGATGGAGTAGAGCGTGTAGCTGATCAGCGAGCCGATGGAGCGGGTGCCGCGCTCGATGTCGCGGGTCAGGCCGCCGGTCTGGCGCTCCAGGTGGAAGCGCAGGGACAGGGCGTGCAGGTGATGGAAGACCTGAAGGGAGATCTCCCGCACCGCCTCCTGGGTGACCCGCGCAAAGATGATCTCGCGCAGTTCGGTGAACAGGGAGGTGGAGAAGCGCAGCACGCCATAGGCCAGCAGCAGGGCGGCGGGGACCACGATCAGGGCCTGGCCGCGGGACAGGTCCAGGTCGTCCACCAGGCGCTTGAAGATCAGCGGCACCGACACATTGGCGAACTTGGCGGAGATCAGGCAGACCAGGGCGAACAGCACGCGGCCCTTGTAGGCCCACAGGTAGGGCAGCAGCTGGCGGATCGTCTGCCAGTCATGGCGGTCGCCGGTGGCGGGGGCAGGAGGCGGGCCGGAGGGGGAGCGTCGCACGGAAGGTCCTCGGGACGAAGGGTGTGAAGTCGGGGTGATGGGCGCTCAGGCGCCCGCTGAGGGTTCGGCCAGCAGACGCAGGGCGATGCCGGCAAAGATCAGGCCGCACAGGCGATCCAGCCACGGGCCGAGGGCCGGGTGGCGGGCCAGGGCGTGCCCCAAGGCACCGGAAGCAAGGGCGATGCCACCGAAGACCACGACCGTCTGCGCGCTGAACACCAGGCCCAGGACGATCATCTGGCGTGCGGTGTCGCCACGGGCCGGGTCGACGAACTGGGGCAGGAAGGCCAGGAAGAACAGGGCCACCTTGGGATTGAGGGCGTTGGCGACGAAGCCGCGCCGCAGACTGCGTCGCCATGGCACCGCCGCAGCGTCGCCTGCCCGAACGGGGCGGCTGCCGCGCAGGGCCTGGACGGCCAGCCCCAGCAGCCACGCGGCTCCGGCCACGCGAAGGGCGAAAAAGGCCCGGGGCGACGCGGCCAGCAGGGCGGCGACACCGAGCACCGTCCACGTGAGGTGGGTCAGACACCCCAGGGCGCAGCCGAGGGCGATGGCCAGCCCCGCACGCCAGCCCTGGGCAAGGGCCTGGCCGAGGACCATCAGGTTGTCCGGTCCGGGCGCGAGGGTGAGGGCGATCGAGAGGCCGAGGAAGGCGAGCAGGGTGTCGAAGCTGGGCATGACCCGCCGATTCTCGGCGGCTGGCGCGGAGGCGTCAATGGAACGCCCGTCGCGGCGACGGGCGGTTCCCCGGCGCTAGTGGGCGTGACCGTCGCCGGCGTGGCACAGCACCGACGGGTCGCCGACAGCCGCCTCGCCCATGCGCTGCAGGTGATCGAGCACGCGCAGGGACGCCTGCTCCATGCGGTCGAGCTGGCGCACCAGGTCGACCGTGTTGCCGGCGGTCAGGGCGCGCAGGACGTCGGCGCCGGCCCGGTGCACCTCGATGTGGGGCGGCTCGACTTCCCGATAGCCCGGAAGCCGGCTGAAGCAGGCCTGGCCTTCGCCCGTGTAGTACCACTTGCCCAGGCGGCACGCGGTGTGGTCGGGCAGGGCGCCGACGTCCAGGGGCTGCAGGCCGAACACCGCCAGGTAGATGCGGAACTTGAAGACGATGTGGTCGATCTTGGCCACCTCCACGAAGCTCTTCATGGCGCTGCCGGCGATGACGCCCTCCATGTTGCCGGACAGCGTCATCAGGCGCTGCATGTCGGCCGTGGCGAGCTGACCGCGGGCGCTGAATTCACCGGCCGCGCGGGACAGGCTCTCCATGGCGCTGCGGGCGCGGGCCGAGTCGTCGCGAATACGGTTCACCAGGGCCGAGATCTCGTTGGTGGCGGTGCTGGTCCGCTCCGCCAGCTTGCGCACCTCGTCGGCCACCACCGCAAAGCCGCGCCCGGCCTCCCCGGCGCGGGCCGCCTCGATGGCGGCGTTGAGGGCCAGCAGGTTGGTCTGGTCGGCGACGCCGTGGATGAGCTTGACGATGGTGCCGATTTCGTCGGCGCGCTGGGCGAGGGTGTCCACCTCCCGCGCCGACTGGGACGATTCGTCCGCCAGGCGTTGCAGATTGGCGGCGATCTCGGTGGTGGCCTGACCGCTCGCCAGGGACACATGGGCCGCCTCCACGGCCTTCTCCTTCTCGTCGCGCAGCAGCCGCGCCATCTCGCCCAGGCTGCCCTGGGCGTCCGTCAGGGAGGTGCCGAACTCCGCCATGCGCGTGATGACGGCGCGCAGCATGGCGGCTTCATTGTCCTGTGGGGAAGGGGCCGCACGGGCGGCAAGCTGGGCGCGCAGGGCGTCGATCTCGGCGTTCAGCGCGCCTTCCTGACGCTGTGCCCCGTCGAGCCGGCGCTGCATGTCTTCGAATCGGTGTCGGGCGATCCACATAGCTGTTTTTCCTGGTGTATCGGCATTCCTTCGGGATGCCGGCGAGCGATGTCCTCTCGGGCTGGATGTCGGTTCCGCCGCGCATTTCTTGAGGTCAGGGACATAAATTGTTTCCGTTGGCCACGGCAGGCGCGACAATCGACCCCGGACCGATCCGGTCCGCCGCGGAGGAATTTCATCATGAATGGTCGCGACGAACGCCTGCCCGCCGCGCTGCTGGGCCTGGTCGCGCTGGTCCTGGCGGTGTCCGCCATCGCCCCCTACGACCGGGCCACCTGGTGGATGGAGGTGGCGCCGGTGTTCCTGGTGGCGCCGCTGCTGATCGCCAGCCACCGGCGTTTCCCGCTGACGCCGCTGCTCCAGACGCTGATCGCCTTACACGCCCTGGTGCTCATCGTGGGCGGCGTGTGGACCTACGCGCGCGTCCCCTTCGGCTTCTGGCTGCAGGATGTCTTTCACCTGGCGCGCAATCCCTATGACCGCATCGGCCACTTCATGCAGGGCTTCGTGCCGGCCCTGGCGGCGCGGGAGGTCCTGCTGCGGCGCGGGATCGTGCGCGGACGCGGCTGGCTGTTCTTCCTGGTGACCTGCGTGTGTCTGGCCGTCTCGGCCCTCTACGAACTCATCGAATGGGGCGCCGCCGTGGCCCTCGGCCAGGGGGCGGACGCCTTCCTCGGCACCCAGGGCGATCCCTGGGACACCCAGAACGACATGGCCATGGCCCTCGTCGGCGCCCTGGTGGCGCAGATCGGTCTGGGTGGCTGGCACGCGCGCCAGATCGCGCGCCTGCGCCTGTAGCAAAGCCGACAGGCGCCTGCACACGCCGCCCCGATCGCCGGACTGGCGCCCGCGGCGGCGCGGGATCGACGCTTGGTACCGATCTTGCTGAGTCGGGTTCGACCTCAAAATATTGTCGACCTCAAGCCATGCCCGACCTGCCCGTCATGCCGCCCCTTGAAGCCGCTCCCGCCGAGCCCCCCGCGGCGCCGATCACGCCCGCCGACCTGGTGCTGGCCTATCACCGGCGCACCCGTCACCGCTTCGACGCCTACGCCCGCGGCCCCTCCACACTGGATTGGGACGCCCAGCCGGCGCCCTTCCGGCATTTCGGCGGCACGCGCCGCATCCGCCTGCCCCTGGCCTGTGCCGAGGCCTGTGCCGCGCCGCCCGCCACGCCGGCCGCAGCGGATCTGACGGCTCTCGGCACGCTGCTGCACCTGTCCTTCGGCATCACCGCGTGGAAGCGCCTGGGGCCGGACCGCTGGGCGGTGCGCGCCAACCCGTCCAGCGGCAACCTGCATCCGGTCGAAGCCTACGTGCTGGTGGCCGGCCTGCCCGACCTGGAGGACGGCCTCTACCACTACCTGCCGGATGTCCACGCCCTCGAGCTGCGGGCCGCCCATCCGCGCCCCTTCGCGGCCGGGCCGGCATTGGCCGTGGGGCTGACCAGCGTCATGTGGCGGGAGATGTGGAAGTACGGCGAGCGGGCTTTCCGCTACTGCCAGCTCGACACCGGTCACGCCCTGGCCTGCCTGCACTACGCGGCGGCCCTGCTGGGCTGGCGGGT
Source organism: Rhodocyclaceae bacterium (assembly GCA_035335645.1). Lineage (GTDB taxonomy): Bacteria > Pseudomonadota > Gammaproteobacteria > Burkholderiales > Rhodocyclaceae > Zoogloea. Next base: position 21,603 of record DAOQMM010000019.1, read on the forward strand.
GAGCGACCGGCCCGGCCTGGCGTCGGCCGCCCTTGCCCGTGTGCTGGGCACCGACCGGGACGAGGACTTCCCCGGCCGTCGCCCTGACGTGAGCCGCGAGGAGGTCGAGCTGCTGGCCTGCGTCGGTCCGGCGGACGGCCTGCCGGTCGTCACCGCCGACGCCCTCGCCGAGGCCGCGGACGCCGCCCGCTGGCAGGGCGTCGCCAGCGAGGTGGACCGTCACCCCATGTTCCGCTGGCCGGTGGTGGACGAAGTGGCCGCCGCCAGCCGGCGCGTGTCCGGTGTCCCGGTGACGCCGCTACCGGTGGCGATCCCGCGGCCGGCATCGGCGCGGCACATCCTGCAGCGGCGCAGCGCCCAGCGTTTCGACCCGGCCCACGTGATGCCCCGCGAGGACTTCGTGCGCCTCCTCGACGCCCTGCGTCCGGTGGCGGGCGGGCGTCTCGGCCTGGCCCTGTTCATCCACCGGGTGGACGGCCTCGCGCCCGGCGTCTATCTGCTGGCCCGCGCCGACTGGCTGCGGCCCCAGCCGACCCGCGCCGGGGCGTCCGCGCTGCAGCCCGTGACCGGCTGTCCGGACCTGTACTGCCTGTCCACCTCGGAATCCGTCCCCCTGCGCCGTCTGGCGCGCAGCCTGCACTGCCACCAGGACATCGCCGCCAACGCCTGCATCGCCTTCGGTCTGCTGGCGCAGCTGGAGCGGGAGGTCGCCGACGATCCGGCCCGCTATCGCGACCTGCTGCGGGAAGCCGGCTTCCTCGGCCAGGTGCTCTATCTGGAGGCCGAGGCCATGGGCCTGCGCGGCACCGGCGTCGGCTGCTATTTCGACGACCCGGTGCACGAACTGGTTATCGCCGGCCAGCGGGATGCCCACTCCCTCTACCACTTCACCATCGGCCTGCCGGTGGACGACGGCCGCATCGAGACCGGCCCCGCCTACCCCGCCACGTTGGAGATGCCGTCATGAACGCTTCCGCCACCGCGCCCCTGTCCGCCAAGTTCCAGCGCATCTCCGCCGCCGAGGCCGCCGCGCTGCTGCGCCGTCCGGAAGGGGCGCCGCGTCCCGTGCTCTTCGACGTGCGCGACCGGGCCAGCTACGAGCGTGCCCACGTGAGCGGCGCCGAGCATCTCACCGACGCCCATCTGGGCGCCGCCCTGCGCCGCGTGCCGAAAAGCGCGGCGGTGATGATCTACTGCTACCACGGCAATGCCAGCCAGGTGTATGCCGAGACCTTCGCCGATTTCCGCTTCGCCGAGGTGTACAGCGTCGATGGCGGCTACGAGCCCCTCGCCGCGGCACTGGCCCTCCTCGACGGCGTGCGCTTGGCGCCGCGTCTGCCGGACGGGGCGAGCGCCGACCTGCGCGCCTTCGTCCTCCGCCACGCCTTCGATCCGGCCGATCTGGACGCGCCGCGGGCGCAGGGCCTCACCCCGCTGATGCGCGCCGCCCTGCAGGGGCAGGCCGAACTGGTGGGGGAACTGCTCGCCGCGGGCGTGGAGGTGGATCGGCGCAACGGCGACGGCAACAACGCCCTGTGGCTGGCCTGCGTGTCGCGGGATGCCGCCACCGTGGCGGCCCTGGTGGCCGCCGGCATCGACCTGGACAACCGCAACGACATGGGCGCCACCTGCCTCATGTACGCCGCCTCCAGCGGTCGCCCCACCATGGTGGAGGCCTTGCTGAAGGCTGGCGCCGATCCCTACGTGCGCAACTTCGACGACGCCCGCGCGGTGGACCTGTGCGCCACCCTCGAGTGTCTGCGTCTGCTGCGTCACACGGGCAACTGAGCGCCACGCGGCGCCCCCCGACCCCGGAGAGAGATCATGAGCAAATACCGTTCGATTGCCCTGCTGATGGAAGCCGTCGAGGCGCCCCTGGCCGCGGCCGGCGTCGTGGCCGGCGAGGCCTGGCGTGCCGACGAACAGGCGGTGGGCTTCTTCAGTCACGCCGACGTGGGCCTGGCGGCGTATGTATTCACCTACGGCCAGCGTTCCGGGCGCTACGGGATCAACCTGGACTTCCCGCTGCCGGCAGAAGGCGGTCCGCTCCTCACCGTGCCCACCAGCGCCGAGGATCTGCCCCTCGCGGCGGTCATCGCCCTGCTGCTGGAGCACTTCGACGTGCCGGTGCTGGAAGCGGCCTGAGCCCCAGCCGGCCGGACCCGGCCGGCTCCCGAACGCGATCAATGGCGTCCGGCTGTGCGTGCCGCACGCTGAGCGGGCGGACACTCCGGCCGCTCCGGCACGACGCCCGCTGTCATGATGAGGACGGCGATCCGCATGTGAGGCGCGTCCCCCGGTCACCGCCGCTGGCGCGCCGTACCGACCGCGGACCGGGCCGCCCGCGGCGCCTCAGTGCAGCGTGCGCGGCATCGCCAGCGTGAATTCCGGGATCGTCGCGTTGAAATCGACCCCGTCCTCCGTCTGCATCCGGTAGCTGCCCTTCATCGTGCCCACCGGCGTGGTGAGCACGCAGCCGCTGGTGTACTCGAACGCCTCCCCCGGCTTGAGGGTCGGCTGCTGGCCGATCACCCCGCTGCCTTCCACCTCCTGGATCGTGCCGTGGGCATCGGTGATGATCCAGTGCCGGCTGAGGAGCTGGGCGGGCGCGTCGCCCGTATTGCGGATCGTGATGTGATAGGCGAACACGTAGCGGTCCGCCGCCTCGTCGGACTGGTCGGCCAGATAGCGGGCGACCGCCTTGACTTGGATGGAATCCGGATCGGGGAGCGTGGTCATCGTCGGCGCATCGGTTGCGAGGATGACGCATTGAAGCCCATCGCCCTCATCGCTGCAAGTCCGGCTTTCCCCAACGTGGCGAACGGTCCGACGGGCGGGTACACTGCGCCGTTTTCCGCGTCTGCCAGGATCGACCATGAGCTTCCGCATCGCCCCCAGCCTGTTGTCCGCCAACTTCGCCCAGCTTGGCGCGGAAGTCGCCAACGTGATCGCCGCCGGTGCCGACTGGATCCACTTCGACGTGATGGACAACCACTACGTCCCCAATCTCACCATCGGCCCCCTGGTCTGCGAAGCCATCCGCCCGTGCACCACCGCGCCCATCGACGTGCATCTGATGGTCAAGCCGGTGGATCGCATCGTGCCGGACTTCGCCAAGGCCGGCGCCGACATCATCACCTTCCACCCGGAGGCCTCCGAGCACATCGACCGTACGCTGGGCCTGATCCGCGACAGCGGCTGCCAGGCCGGCCTGGTCTTCAACCCGGCCACGCCGCTGCACTGGATGGATCACGTCATGGACAAGCTCGACGTGGTGCTGCTGATGAGCGTCAACCCGGGCTTCGGCGGCCAGTCCTTCATCCCCGGCACCCTCGACAAGCTGCGCGAGGCGCGGGCGAAGATCGACGCCTACACGGCCCGCAGCGGCCGCCCCATCCTGCTGGAGATCGACGGCGGCGTGAAGGTGGACAACATCGCCGAGATCGCCCGCGCCGGGGCTGACACCTTCGTGGCCGGCTCCGCGGTCTTCGGCGCCGGCCGCGACACCGACCCGCACCGCTACGACAGCGTGATCGGCGCCCTGCGCGGCGCCCTGGCGGGGGTCTGAGGTGTCCCCGCGCCACGCGGTGCTGTTCGATCTGGACGGCACCCTGCTCGATTCCATCCCCGACCTGGCCGAAGCCTGCCAGCGCATGATGCGGGAGCTGGGCCATCCGCCCCACGACCTGGAGACGATCCGCAGCTTCGTCGGCAAGGGCATGGTCAACCTCGTCACCCGCTGTCTCGGCGACGCCTCCGCGGAAGCGGTGGACGCCGCCGTGGCGGTCTTCCGCCGCCACTACGCCGCGGTCAATGGCGACGCCACCACCCTCTATCCGGGGGTGGTGCCGGCCCTGGAGGCCCTCGCCGCGCGGGGCGTGCCCCTCGCCTGCGTCACCAACAAGCCGGCCGCCTTCACCGAGCCCCTGCTGGCGCGCTGCGGCATTGCCGATTACTTTGCCGTCACCGTCAGTGGCGACACCCTCGCCGAGAAGAAGCCCCATCCCGCCCCCTTGCAGCACGCCTGTCGCCTGCTCGGCGTGGCCCCCGCGGCGGCCCTGATGGTGGGCGACTCCGCCAACGACGCCGAAGCTGCCCGCGCTGCCGGCATGCCGGTGCTCCTCGTCACCTACGGCTACAGTGAGGGACGCCCGGTGGACAGCATCGACTGCGACGGGCTACTATCCAGCCTCGAGGACGTGCTGAGGCACCTCCCCGCCTGAAATCCCCCGGAATTTCATCCCCTTCATGACCCGTAAGCGCATGTTCTTCGTCGAGGAGTTCCCTGCCGTCCGTATCCCCCGCTCCGGCGGATGCGGCGGCCGGTCATGGCTGCGCGCCTGACGCCGCCCTCCCGTCGCGGGCCAAGCCCCGTGATACCCTCGCGAACACGCAGCATGCCCTTCCGGAGTCTCCATGACCGAAGCCGAATTCAACGCCCTGGCCGCCCAGGGCTATAACCGCATCCCGGTAACCGTCGACACCTTCGCGGATCTCGACACCCCCCTCTCCGTCTACCTCAAGCTCGCCAACGCGCCCAACACCTACCTGCTCGAATCCGTGCAGGGGGGCGAGCGTTTCGGGCGCTATTCCATCATCGGCCTGGCCTGCTCCACGCGCATCGAGGCGCGCGGCCGCAGTGTGATGCTTCTCACCAACGACCGCGTCGTGGAGCGTCGCGACGACACCAATCCCCTCGATTACGTGGCCGAATTCAAGGCCCGCATCAAGGTGCCCCCGCGCGACCGCCTGCCGCGCTTCGCCGGTGGCCTGGTCGGCTGCTTCGGTTATGACACGGTGCGCTACATCGAGCCGCGCCTGGCCAGCACCCACAAGCCCGACGCCCTCGGCACGCCCGACGTGCTGCTGCTCCTGTCCGAAGAGATCGCCATCGTGGACAACCTGTCCGGCAAGCTCACCCTCGTGGTGTATGCCGAGCCCCAGGTGCCCGATGCCTACGCCCGCGCCACCCGGCGGCTCAAGGAACTCATCGGGCGCCTGCGCGAGCCCGTGTCGATTCCCGCCGAGGCGCCCGGCGCCCCCGCCGAGGCCGTCTCCAGCTTCGGCGAGGCGGCCTTCAAGGACGCCGTGCGCAAGGCCAAGCACTACATCGTCGAGGGCGACATCATGCAGGTGGTGCTCGCCCAGCGCATGAGCAAGCCCTTCGCCGCCAGTCCGCTGGCCCTGTACCGGGCGATCCGCAGCCTCAACCCGTCGCCCTACATGTTCTACTTCAACTTCGAGGACTTCCAGGTCGTCGGCGCCTCGCCCGAGATCCTCGTGCGGCTGGAGGACAACGTGGTCACCGTGCGGCCCATCGCCGGCACCCGCAAGCGCGGCGCCACCCACGACGAAGACCTGGCCCTGGAGGCCGAACTCCTCGCCGACGAGAAGGAGCGGGCCGAGCACCTGCAGCTCCTCGACCTGGGCCGCAACGACTGCGGCCGCGTGGCCGGCACCGGCTCCGTGCGCGTCACCGAGCAGTTCACCGTCGAGCGCTACTCCCACGTGATGCACATCGTCTCCAACGTGGAAGGCCGCCTGCGCGACGGGCTCGACGCCCTCGCCGTGCTGCGCGCCACCTTCCCGGCCGGCACCGTCTCGGGTGCGCCCAAGCTGCGGGCGATGGAGATCATCGACGAGCTGGAACCCACCAAGCGCGGCATCTACGCCGGTTCGGTGGGCTATGTGGGCTTCCACGGCGACATGGACCTGGCCATCGCCATCCGCACCGCGGTGCTCAAGGACGGCCACATCCATGTCCAGGCGGGTGCCGGCATCGTCGCCGACTCCAACCCCGACGCCGAATGGGAAGAGACCCAGAACAAGGCCCGCGCCATGCTGCGCGCCGCCGAGATCGCCGAAGCCGGCCTCGACACGCCGCTGTGAACGCCCGGCAAAAGGCCGCCCGCAGGCGGCCTGAAGCGCTGCACCGGCACGTCCGGACCGCGCCCGCCCATGTCGGTGGGGCGGCGGTCCGGAGGCGCCGCGCGTCAGAAGGCGATGCCCACCTTGGCCTGCACCAGCCAGTTCTCGGCGCCCTGCATGCCGGGGGCGATGTCCTTGTTCACCGTGTCCTGCCAGCGCGCGCCGAGGCCCAGATTCACCTGGCCGATGCGGTAATCCAGGTCTGCGCCGGCCTGCCAGGCGAACAGGTCGGTGGTGCGACCGCCCGCGTCCGCCTTCACGTAGCCGATGCCGGGGCCGACGCCGAAGGTCAGGTTCTGGGCCACCGGGATCGTCCAGCGCGGGTTCAGTTCCACGGTGTTCAGGGTCACGCCGTCCTTGTCATAGCGGTTCCACGACAGCTTGGTGCGGACCACGCCGGTGGGCGTCTGGAACAGGCCGCAGTTCATGGCCAGCTCCAGGCCCAGGGCGGTGTCGCTGCTGCCGTGCTTGGGGTCGAGCATGCCGCCGGTCACCGACGCGACGAAGTTGGGCCGGTAGTCCTTGTCCAGGATGGGCAGGAACTTCCAGTCACCGGCAAAGGCCGGGGCGGTGGCGGCCGCCAGGGTGACGGCGGTCAGCAGGATGCGGGCGTTCTTCATGGTTCGTCCTCTTGGTGTTGTGGAAAATGGATCCATCATGACCGATGGCGCCGCTCGAAGTCGGTAACCCCGGTCACATAGCCATTTTTCCGTCCCGCGCCCCCTGCGACGGGTCGGAACTGCGAGAAAATGTTTCAGCGTCGCGCCCCCGCGGGTCGCGGCGATTGCCGAAAGGAAGTCCAGCCATGCTGCTGATGATCGACAACTACGACAGCTTCACTTACAACCTCGTGCAGTACTTCGGCGAGCTCGGTGCCGACGTGCGCGTGTTCCGCAACGACGAGATCACCGTCGAGCAGATCGCCGAACTGGCGCCGGCCCAGATCGTCGTCTCCCCCGGCCCCTGTTCGCCGGCCGAGGCGGGCATCTCCGTCGCCGCCATCCAGACCTTCGCCGGCAAAATCCCGCTCCTCGGCGTGTGCCTCGGCCACCAGAGCATCGGCGCCGCCTTCGGCGGACGCATCGTGCACGCCAAGCAGCTCATGCACGGCAAGGTGTCGCCGGTCCATCACCTGGACCAGGGCGTCTTCAAGGGCCTGCCCAATCCCCTCACCTGCACCCGTTACCACTCCCTCGCCATCGAACGCGAGACCCTGCCCGACTGCCTCGAAGTCACCGCGTGGACCGACGACGGCGAGATCATGGGCGTGCGCCACAAGACCCTCGCGGTGGAGGGCGTGCAGTTCCACCCCGAGTCCATCCTCACCGAGCGCGGCCACGACATGCTGCGCAACTTCCTCGACGCATCCCGCTGAACGGAGCCCGCCATGAACTTCACGCCCCAGGAAGCCCTGCAACGGACCATCGAACACCGGGAGATCTTCTACGACGAGATGCTCTCCCTGATGCGCCAGATCATGGCGGGCGAGGTCTCGCCGGTGATGACCGCCGCCATCCTCACCGGCCTGCGGGTCAAGAAGGAGACCATCGGCGAGATCGCCGCCGCCGCCACGGTGATGCGCGAGCTCTCCTCCAAGGTCATCGTGCCGCCGCCCCACGAGCACTTCCTGGACGTGGTCGGCACCGGCGGTGACGGCGCCCACACCTTCAACATCTCCACCGCCACCATCTTTGTCGCCGCGGCGGCCGGCGCGCGGGTGGCCAAGCACGGCGGGCGCAGCGTCTCCAGCAAGTCCGGCAGCGCCGACGTGCTCGAAGCCCTCGGCGTCAACCTCAACCTCAACGCCGAACAGGTCGCCGAATGCATCGCCCGCACCGGCATCGGCTTCATGTTCGCCCCCAACCACCACAGCGCCATGAAGAACGTGGCGCCGGTGCGCCGCGAGATGGGCGTGCGCACCCTCTTCAACATCCTCGGCCCCCTCACCAACCCGGCCGGCGCGCCGAACACCCTGCTGGGCGTCTTCCACGCCGACCTGGTGGGCATCTGCGTGCGCGTCATGCAGCGCCTCGGCGCCCATCACGTGCTGGTGGTGCATGGGCGGGACGGCATGGACGAAGTCTCCCTCGGCGCCGCCACCCTGGTGGGCGAGCTCAAGGACGGCGAGATCCGCGAATACGAAATCCACCCGGAGGACTTCGGCCTCGCCATGATGTCCAGCCGCCGCCTGCAGGTGAGCACCGCCGACGAATCCAGGGCCATGCTCCTGTCCGTCCTCGACAACGTCCCGTCCGCCGCCCGTGAGATCGTCATCCTCAACGCCGGCGTCGCCCTCTACACCGCCAACCTGGCCGACTCCATCGGCGCCGGCATCGCCCTCGCCCGCGAGGCCATCGCCTCCGGCGCGGCCCGGGCCAGGCTCGACGCCTTTGTCGCCGCCACCCGTTCCTTCGCCTGAGCGTCCCATGTCCGACATCCTCAACAAGATCCTCGCCGTCAAACGCGACGAAGTCGCCGCCGCCCGCGCCCGCGTCTCCGATGCCGCCGTGCGCCAGCTCGCCGCCGACCAGCCCGCCCCGCGGGATTTCGTCGGGTCCATGCGTGCCCGCCTGGGCGCCGGCCGTTCCGCCGTGATCGCCGAGATCAAGAAGGCCAGCCCCAGCAAGGGCGTCATCCGCGCCGACTTCCGCCCCGCCGAGATCGCCCCGTCCTACGAGCGCGCCGGCGCCGCCTGCCTCTCCGTGCTCACCGACCGCCAGTTTTTCCAGGGCGCGCCGGACTACCTCCAGGCCGCCCGCGCCGCCTGCACCCTGCCGGTGCTGCGCAAGGACTTCCTCGTCGATCCCTACCAGGTCTTCGAGGCCCGCGCGATGGGCGCCGACGCCATCCTCCTCATCGTCTCCGCCCTCAGCCTCGCCGAGATGCAGGCCATGGAGGCCATCGCCGAATCCCTCGGCATGGCCGTGCTGGTGGAAGTCCACGACGGCGCCGAGCTCGACCTGGCCCTGCAGCTGCGCACCCCCCTGGTGGGCATCAACAACCGCAACCTGCGCACCTTCGAAGTCAGCCTGCAGACCACCCTCGACCTGCTCCCGCGCATCCCCGCCGAGCGCATCGTCGTCACCGAATCCGGCATCCTGCAGCCCGCCGACGTGGCCCTGATGCGCGAGCACCGGGTCAATGCCTTCCTCGTCGGCGAAGCCTTCATGCGCGCCGACGATCCGGGCGCCGGTCTCGCCGCCCTGTTCGCCTGATCCGCCATGGGCGACGCCGCGCCGCCGCCCGACCCCGCCACCCCGCCGCCCGCGCAGGCCCCGTCGCCCGCGCGGCGTGGGGCTGCGGATGCTTTCGCCCGCCTGCTGCGGGCCACGCTGGGGGGCGCGTTCGCCACGCTCGCCCTCCTCATCGCCACGCTGGGCGGGCTGGGCGGCACCGAGGCCGGGCTTAGGCTGCTGGCTGAAGGGGCCACCGCCCTCAGCGGCGGCGATCTGCGCATCGAAGGCGCCGAAGGCCATCTCCTCGGCCACGTCCGCCTCGCCGCCCTGCGCCTGCATCGCGCCGATCTCCATCTGGACCTCACCCGGGTGGATCTGGACTGGACGCCCGCCGCGCTGCTCCACGGCCGTCTCGACATCGCCGCCCTGAGCGCCGCCGACGTCGTCGTCGCCACGCCTCCGGACGACACCCCGGCGACCCTGCCGGCCAGCCTCGAACTCCCCGTCGCTGTGCACGTCGGCCGCCTGCACCTGGACCGCCTGCGCATCGGCGCCCTCCGCGACGGCGCAGCCGCTGCGCCGGACGTGGACCTCACGGAGGTGGAGGCCGCCGCCGACTCCGACGGCCGCCTCCACCGCGTCGCCACTGCCCGCGCCAGGACCGCCTTCGGCGCGCTCGCCGCCCAGGGCCAGCTCGACGGCCGCCGCCCCTTCGCCCTCCGCGCCCACGCCGATCTGGCCACCCGCCAGGGCGGCGACGCCTACACCGTGCAGGCCGATGCCCACGGCGACCTGCAGACCCTCACCATCGACGCCCGCGCCGCCGGTGCCGGCCTCAGCGGCGAGGCCCACGTGGCCGCCACGCCCTTCGCCGCTGTGCCCTTCCGCAGCGCCCGCCTGGCGATCCGCGACCTTGACCCCGCCCGCTTCCACGCGGCCGCCCCCGGCGCCCGCCTCGACGTGAGCGCCGATCTCGAGCCCGTCGCCAGCGCCACCGATGGCGCGTGGAGCGTCGCCGGTCCGGTGCGCCTCCTCAACCGCGCGCCCGGCCGATACGACGCCGGCCGCCTGCCTGTCGCGTCCCTCGCTGCCCTGCTGCGCTGGGGCGAAGGCCGTCTCAGCCTGACCGACCTGGACCTGCGCCTGCCCCGCGGCGAAGTCCGCGGTGGCGCCAGCTGGGTGCGCGCCGCGGCCGGGGCCCCGGACGGTGACATCGGCCGTGTGGAAGCCGACCTGCAGGTGCGCGGCGTCGCCCTCCCGGCCCTGGACGGGCGCCTGCCGGCCGCCACCCTCGCCGGTCGCGTGCAGGCCCGCGCCGACGCCGGCGGGCAGACCGTGGAGGCGGATCTGCGCGATCCGCGCGTGGCCCTGCGCCTCTCCGCCCGCCATGCCGACGGCGCGGTCACGGTGCAGGAGCTCCTCGCCCGCGCCGGCAAGGCCCGCCTCAGCGTCCGCGGCGCGGCCGACCTGGCCGGCGACGGCCGCTTCGAGCTCAAGGGCCGCCTCGATCACTTCGATCCCCACGCCTTCTTCACGGAGGCGCCCGCCGCCGACCTCACCCTGGACCTGGAGGCCCGCGGCCGGCGCAGCCCGCAGATGGCCGCAACGCTGAGCTTCCAGCTGGCCCCCAGCACGCTGGAGGGCCGGCCCCTCGTCGGCCACGGCACCCTCGCCGTGGACGGCCGGCGCCTCAGCGACGCCGACCTGACGCTTGCCGTAGCCGCCAACCGCCTGTCCGCCCGTGGCCGCTACGGTGCCCCGGGCGATGCCCTCGACCTGCACCTGGAGGCCCCCGATCTCGCCGCCCTCGGGCACACCCTCAGCGGCCGCGTCACGGCCGCTGCCGTGCTGCGCGGCACGCCCGCCCGCCCGGCCGGCGAGCTGGAGCTGAGCGGCGAAGGCCTCGCCTATGGCACCGTGCATGTGGAGGGCGTCAATGGGCGGGGCCGGCTGGAGGAGGGCGCCGATGCGCCGCTGAACCTGCTCCTCAACCTGGCCGGTGTGCGCACGGGCGCGGACCTGGAGCATGGCCTGCGCCGCGCCAGTCTGGTCGTCGATGGCCGGCGCAGTGCCCACCGCGCCCACCTGGAAGCCCACACGCCCGGCGCGGATGCCCTTGAGCTGGAGCTCTCCGGCGGCCTGGGCGACGCCCTGCGCTGGCAGGGACGCCTCGACCGGCTGCGCGTCCTCGGGCCCCATGCGACGACGCTGGCAGCGCCGGTGCCGCTGGTGCTGGCCCCGGCCGAAGTGCGCATCGGGGCGGCCGAACTGCGCAGCGAGGCCGGCGCCGCCCTGCGTCTTGACGAGACCCGCTGGGCGGATGGCGAGATCGTCGCCCGCGGCCGGCTGTCCGGGCTGCCGGTCGGCATCGGCCTCGACGCCGCCGGCGCGAACCGCGCCGCGCTGGGCGACACTCTGCGCATGGGCGGCGACTGGGACATCCACGTGGGCGGCCACGTGGACGGCACCGTGCATCTCTTCCGGGAGCGGGGCGACCTGCTGGTGCTGGGCGACGCGCCGGTACGCCTGGGGCTGGATGAAGTGCAGATCGTCGTCAACGCGGTGGCCAGTCGCCTGGCCTTCGGCTTCTCGGTGAGCGGCGCGCAGCTGGGCAAGGCCTCCGGCGCCGGCACCGCCCTGGCCGAGCGCACGGCCGACGGCGGCGTGCGCCTGGTGCCTGACGCGCCGCTGCTGGGCTCGGCCCAGCTGGACATGCCCAGCATCGCGTGGACCGGCCCCCTGGCCGACCCCAACCTCAAGACCGCCGGCCGCCTGAAGGCCGACTTCACCCTGTCCGGCACGCCCGCCCAGCCCGTCACCGAAGGGCGCATCCGCGGCGAGGCGCTGGCCTTCGCGATGGCCGACCAGGGCCTCAACCTGTCCGGCGGTACCCTGGTGGCCGACTTCAACCGGGACCGCCTGCGCGTGGAGCGCTTCGACTTCGCGTCGCCCAACCGGGTCAAACCCAACGAAGGGCGCATCGACGTGGCGCGCCTCACCCGCACCCCCGGCAGTCTGCAGGTCAAGGGCGAAGTCGCCCTGGCGAGCGGCGCCGGCGCCTTCAGCTTCCAGGCCGAGCGCCTGCCCCTGCTGCAACGCCCCGACCAATGGCTGGTGCTCAGCGGTGCGGGCGAGGTGCACAGCGGCTGGAATTCGGCGCGCATCCGCGGCCGGCTCACCGCCGACGCCGGCTACGTGGAGCTCTCCCGCACACCGGCGCCCAGCCTGGGGGACGACGTGGAGGTGGTGCGCCCCGAACAGGCCCGCCCGCCGGCGGTCAAGCCCTTCAGCACCGCGGTGGACCTGGCCATCGGCCTGGGGGACGCGCTCTACGTGCGCGCCCTCGGCCTCGACACCCGTCTGGCGGGCGAGCTGCGCCTGCGCGCCGGCGACGGCCAGCCCCTCGCCATGACCGGCGTCATCAACACCCAGGGCGGCGTGTACGAAGGCTACGGCCAGAAGCTGGACATCGAGCGGGGCATCGTCACCTTCACCGGTGCGGTGAGCAATCCCAGCCTCAATGTGGTGGCCCTGCGCAAAGGCCTCTCGGTGGAAGCCGGAGTCGCCATCACCGGCACGGCGCGGCGCCCGCTGGTGCGCCTGGTCTCCGAACCCAATGTGCCCGACCCGGAAAAGCTCGCCTGGATCGTCCTCGGGCGTCCGCCTGACCAGGGCTCCGGCGGCGAGCTGGCCCTGCTGCTGCCCGCCGCCCAGGCCCTGCTGGGCACCGACAGCATGTCCTCCGGTCTGGTCCGTGCCCTCGGCTTCGACGAGTTCTCCTTTGGCAGCAGCGTGGACAGCCGCCAGCGCATCCAGACCAGCAGCGTTGCCACGGGCAGCGTCACCGGCACCACCTCGTCGGCGGGCACCACCACCGGCAGCGAATCCACCGCCGGTCAGGTGGTGAGCATCGGCAAGCGCCTGTCGGCCCGCGCCCTGCTGTCCTTCGAGCAGAGCGTCACCGGCGCCTCCAGCATCGTCAAGCTGAGCTACCAGCTCACCCGGCGCATCGCCGTGGTGGGCCGCGCCGGCAGCGAGAACGCCCTCGACGCGGTGTTCACCCTCTCCTTCCGCTGAAGCCTGCGGGGCCGCGCCAAGGCGGCGGCGGGCGCTTGATGCAGGTCATGGACGGCCCGGCCCGTCTCGGGCGAGATGCGGGGCCTGCACCCCGGAGGCCCGCCCATGACCGAACCGCTCCAGCCCTGCCGCATCCCCGTCTCCGCCGTCTGGGCGGCCCTGGCCGAAGGCGGGCGGGACTTTCGCCGCCATCCGGGGCCGGCGGCGCTCTTCGCCAGTGTGTTCGCCGCCCTCGGGCTGGGGCTCTTCGGGGTACTGGCCGCCTACGATCTGCACGCCCTTCGCCTGCCCCTGGCCGGTGGCTTCCTGCTGGTGGGGCCGGCGCTGCTGGCGGGCTTCTTCGCCGTGCGCCGGGTGGCCGCGACCCGCCCGCCGCGGCTGGCGGATCTGCTCGGCGGCTTCGCGGCGGCGCCGCGGGGTGTGTGGGCCCTTGCGGCGGTGTGCGCCCTGCTGTTCCTGATCTGGATGAGCGACGCCGCCACCGTCTATAGCTTCATGATCGGCGACACGCGGCCGGGGGCCGACCAGGTGTGGCGCTTCCACGCGTGGACCAGCCTGATGGGCGGCGTCTTCGCGCTCATCGTCTTCCACATCACCGCCTTTGCGGTGCCCCTGCTCCTCGACCGGCGCGCCACGCTGGTGGGCGCGGTGGTGGCCAGCGTGCGCGGCATCTGGACCAACGGGCCGGCCATGGCGACGTGGGCCGGCGTGCTGGCCGTGGCGATCATCGCCACCGTCTTTGTGCCGCCCCTGCTGGGCGTGTCGCTGCCCTGGCTCGCCTTTGTCAGCGATCTCCTTTATCTTCGCGTCTACCCGTCACGCCCAAAATGAGCAGTACGCTCCTGGAGACCGACCATGACCGACACGACCTCCGAAACCGCCATCCTGGCCGGCGGCTGCTTCTGGTGCCTGGAAGCGGTCTTCCTGCTCGCCGAAGGGGTGCACACCGTCACCTCCGGCTACATCGGCGGCCATGTGGATGCGCCCACCTATCACCAGGTCTGCGACGGCACCACCGGCCACGCCGAAGCCATCCGGATCGAATTCGACCCCGCGCGCATCACCTTCGACGACCTCCTCGACATCTTCTTCGCCATTCACGACCCCACCACCCTCAACCGCCAGGGTAACGACGTGGGCACCCAGTATCGCTCCGCCATCTTTGCCACCACCCCGGCCCAGGCCGCGGCGGCCCAGGCCCGGATCGCCGCCCTGGCGGGCGCGTATCACGCCCCCATCGTCACCGAAGTCGTGCCCGCGCCGGTCTTCTGGCCGGCGGAGCCCTATCACCACGATTATTTTTCCCGCAACGGCCACCAGCCCTATTGCCAGGTCATCGTCGCCCCCAAGGTGCAGAAGTTTCTGCGCGCGTTCCCGCAGCGGGTGCGGTCGACTTGATCTAGAATCCGGGCGGTCTTTCCATAGGAGCACTGTATGTCTGAAGTCACCACGGCGAGCGGTCTCGTCATCGAGGATCTGGAAGTCGGCACCGGCCCCGAAGCCAGCGCCGGCCAGCGCGTGCAGGTTCATTACACGGGCTGGCTCACCGACGGCCGCAAGTTCGATTCCAGCAAGGACCGCAACGACCCCTTCGTCTTCCCCCTCGGCGCCCGCCACGTGATCGCCGGCTGGGACGAAGGCGTGCAAGGCATGAAGGTCGGCGGCCGTCGCAAGCTCACCATCCCGCCCAACCTGGGCTACGGCGCCCGCGGCGCCGGCGGTGTGATTCCCCCCAACGCCACCCTGGTGTTCGAGGTGGAGCTGCTGGCCGTGGCCTGATCGCCCGCCCGCAACCCCGGCCGTGACGAGGCCGAAGCGCGATGGATGTCGCGCTTCGGCCTTTTTCATGGGGATGTCCGACAGCGGCCCGGCGGCGCGGGCCGTCTGCCCCTCAATATCGGACGGTCAGCGCCACATACACGGAGCGGCCCATGCCGGGGACGGCGATGCCGTAGGGGGCGCCCGCGCCGTTGAGGGACATGGTGGTGCCCTGGCCGATATAGGCGCCGCCGAGGGGCGAGGCGTAGAACCTGTTCAGTGCATTCTCGAGGCCCAGATCCACCCGGTAGTGGCGCGTGTCGTAGCTGCTGCGCAGGTTGAGCAGAGCGTAGCCGCCGGTGGCGATCTCATTGCGCACCTGGGACACGGCGCGCTTGGCGCCCACCAGCACTTCCTCCACCGCGGTGGTCCACGGGCCGTGCTTCTGCTCCAGGCTCAGGCGGGCGTTGAGGGGCATCTGGTTGTAGAGCCCGTCGTCGCTGTGGGTGTCCTTGCCATGCACGTACGCCAGGGTGCCGCGGCCGGTGATCGGGCCCAGGGTCTCGCCGCCGTCCAGCACCCGGTAGCCGGACAGGTCGGCGCCGTACAGCCGCGCGTCGGTATTGACGAGGCGCAGGTAGTTGAACTGGTTAGGCGGGCAACTCGTCAGGCAGCGAGCGTTGATGTAGTTGTTCACATAAGTGTAGAAGGATTGCAGCTTCACCCCCCAGCGGGCCTGCCCGGCATCGTGCAGGTCGGCGCTGGCACTCAGGGTGTGGGCGACTTCCGGCGCCAGATCGATGCTGCCCACGTAGCCGTTGCCGTCGTTCACCCAGTTGTTCATGGTCATGGCCATGCCGTTGGTGGACCAGGTGTAGCGTTCATACAGGCTGGGCGAGCGGGTCTTGCGGGCGTAGCCGGCATCGAAACTGCGGCCCGCATCCGGCGTGAAGCGGGCCAGCAGGGTGGCGTCCAGGTTGTGGTCGGTACGGGCGCGGCTGGCCGCATTGAAACGGGCGGCGTCGGCGCCGTACATCATTGCCATGGTGTTGTAGCCCTGCACCGGGTCGGCATCCATGCGCACGGTGCTGCTGCGCAGGCCGGCCAGGGTCTGCCAGCGGGGCGACCAGGCGGCTTCCCACTCGGCAAATACATCCATGCGGTCGCGCTGGCCGTTGTGGAGATTCTGGAAGGTGTTGGGCGACATCATCATGGCGTTCGCCACCGGCGGCCACCAGTCGTTCAGGTGGTAGCGCTGGTATTCGCTGCCGACGCGCAGAATATCCCGCTCGTTGAGGTTTACATCCGCGCGGACGCGGGCACCGGTATTCACGCCATGGGTCTCCATGGGCATGCCGGCCACGTTGCGGGCGCTGCCATACCAGTACAGTTTGTCGTCGCCGAAATCCATCCGGTGGCGCGTTTCCTCGTTGTAAAGCCGCGCCTGCAGGCTGCCCCAGGCAAAGCTGCCGGTGTAGCCCAGGTTGACCTGGGTGCTGTGGTTGTCCGTCATGTCCATGTGCTGGTTGGGGAAGCCCTGGCGGGGAATCTCCTGCACGCTCACCTTCAGGTCGGCCATGTGCTCGCCGCTGCGCAGGGCGAAGCCCAGGCTGTGGCTGCGCAGGGTGTACGCCGTCGAGCCGATCTCGTTGGCGTCGAGGGGGTGGGTACCGCTGCGGGTCCACGTAGCCTGGGTGGCGGGCTTGAAGTCCTTGGCGGCACGCAGGTTGTCCGAGGTGCTCACGCCCCCCGCATAGCGCACGCTGAGTCGCTCGCTGGCCCAGTGGGCCTCGCCCTGCACGCCGCGGGCTGCGCCGTTGGAACGGTAGAAGGCGCCCAGCGCGCCGCCCGCCACGGTGCCTTGGCCCGGTGCGGCGAAGGGCGGCGGTGCCGATTCCGCCACCACGGTGGCGCCGATGCTGTCGCCGCCCAGGCTCACCGGTACCGCGCCGGTAAAAACCTGGATCGCCCCCACACGGAAGGACTCCAGGTAGGACAGGGGGGGATTCATGTGATTGCCGCAGGCGGAGATCAGGTCCATGCCATCCACCTGCACCCGGTTGCGGTCATCCGGCAGGCCGCGCACCACCGGGAGACTGGAGAGACCGCCGGCGCCGGCGAGGGCGACACCCGGCACGTCCTGCAACAGGGCGGCCGTGTCGCTGGTGGTGGCCTTCAGCCCGGCCAGCCGCGCGGACGTGGGCCCCGCCCCCTCCGCGAGGGGACGCAAACGGGTGGCCTTGACCTCCACCTCGGGCAGAGCGGCGGGGCCTTCTGCCGCGCGTGCCGGCACGGTCGCCAGCAGGGCGGGACAGGACGAAAGAAGGAGCAGGGCGAGCCGGCGGGGCTGAAAAGGCAGGGCGGTCATGGCAGATCCGAAGCAGGTCAGGGACGAAGCCGAAATTGTCCCGGATCGCCTGGGCGCACCCCTGCGGCCTATCGTCGCATCGACGGCGCCTTGCCGAGGCTGCGCGGGCGCCTGCCCAGCAGGTCTGCCCTCACGTGCGCCCCGTGAGACAGTGTCGAACCCACAACCGGTATGGTGTGTGGCCCGTCGCCGGGTCCGCCCCCCTCGCGCCGCGTGCCGGCTGCCACGTACGCCTCGGCCGGCGGTGACTGCCACACGCGGCCACCCCCGCACCTGCGACCGTTCCGGACGCGTTCCCGGCCCGCCGTCTTGCCGGACGGCGAGCGCGGCAGACCGGTGATCCCGAACCCGGAGCAGCCCGTCTCGCTATTGACCGGGATGGGGCTTTACCGGGCCTGACACACACACGATTGGACACTCACGGGGGCCGCCTCTCCACTCGGTGCGTGTCGACCCTCGATTGCCTCAAAAAGAGGCACGCGTGGCTTCCAGAGACTCATGATTGCCTTTTTATGAGGCGACGCTGCCTAAAAAATAGGCAATGCCGCCTAAAAAAGAGGCAGCGTTGCCTAAAATTTAGGCAATCGTGCCTAAAAAATAGGCAATCATGGGTCTCGAAAACCCACTGTTGCCAAAAAAATAGGCAGTGCTGCCTAAAAATGAGGCAATCGTGGGATTCAGAAAGCCTCGCGTGCCTAAAAAATAGGCAATCGTCCCTCCGCGGTCGTCATGCATGCCGGTCGGGAAGCCTTGCGTGACGTGAAGCCAGGGGCGCGTGGCAGGGGCGACGCCGACAGAGGCGTGGCG
>DAOQMM010000020.1:0-26239 GCA_035335645.1 Rhodocyclaceae bacterium
GCCCTGTTCACCAGCCTGATGGCGGTGCCGCGCACCTTCATCAACGCCTCCGCCGGCTGGCTGGTGGAGGATCTGGGCTGGTTCAGGTTCTTCCTCCTGTGCGGCTTGCTCGCAGTGCCCGGCATGCTGCTGCTGTTTAGGGTCGCCCCGTGGCGCCTGGCGGATGATTCCAGTGAAGGGATGAAATGATGGGAAAAGGACGCCTGGAGGCCTTCAGTGACGGCGTGTTGGCGATCATCATCACGATCATGGTGCTTGAGCTCAAGGTCCCCCATGGCGATGACCTGGCCGCGCTGGCCCCGCTGCTGCCAGTGTTTCTCAGCTACCTGCTGAGCTTCGTCTATGTCGGCATCTACTGGAACAACCACCATCACCTCCTGCATGCAGCCCACGGGGTGACGGGGGCGGTGCTGTGGGCCAACCTGCATCTGTTGTTCTGGCTGTCGTTGATTCCCTTTGTCACGGGGTGGATGGGCGAGAATCACTTTTCCGCCTTGCCGACGGCGCTCTATGGCGGCGTGCTGTTGATGGCGGCGATCGCATACTTCATCCTGCAGTGGGCGATCCTGCGGGGCGATGGCACTGCCTCGGTGCTGGCCCAGGCGCTGGGCCGCGACTGGAAGGGCAAACTGTCGCCGGTGATCTACATCGTCGCGATTCCTGCAGCCTTCTTTGCCGAATGGGTCTCCGACGCGCTGTACGTGCTGGTGGCACTGATCTGGCTGGTGCCGGACCGGCGCATCGAGCGGGCCCTTGTCGTCGACGAGCACCCCTGAATGCCTGCTTTGATGGATCTCCCCACGCCATGACTGCCCTCGAAGCCGCCGCCCGCGAACTCTCCGCCGCCCTCGCGCCGATGCGCTTCGCGGCGCCCGTCAGTCACGTTTACAACCCTTTGGCGTACGCCTGGGCGCCCTACGCGGACTACCTGCGGCGCTTCGGCCAGGGGCGCAAGCGGGTGGTGCTGGTGGGCATGAACCCCGGCCCCTTCGGCATGGTGCAGACCGGCGTGCCCTTCGGCGAGGTGGCCGCGGTGCGGGACTGGATGGGCATCCGTGCCGAGGTGACGGCGCCGGCCGCGCAGAACCCCAAGCGGCCCGTGGAGGGCTTCGCCTGCACCCGCTCGGAGGTGAGCGGGCGGCGCCTGTGGGGGCTGTTCGCCGAGCGCTTCGGCCCGGCGGAGGCCTTCTTCGCCGAGCACTTCGTGGCCAACTACTGCCCGCTGGCCTTCTTCGATGGCGGGCGCAACCTCACGCCGGACAAGCTGCCCGCCGCCGAGCAGGGACCGCTGCTGGCAGCCTGCGACGCGCATCTGCGGCGGGTGGCGGAGATCCTCCAGCCGGAATGGGTGATCGGCGTGGGCGCGTGGGCCGAGCTGCGCGCCCGCGAGGCGCTGGCGGGTCTGCCCCTGCGCTTCGGGCGGGTGCTCCATCCCAGCCCGGCCAGCCCGGCGGCGAATCGGGGCTGGGCCGAGGCGGCGACGCGCCAGCTGGTGGACCTGGGCGTGTGGCCGGCCTGAGGGGCGCTCAGCTGGAGCAGCTCACCGCCAGATGCTGGGCCCAGTCCGGCGGCGGGGCGGCGTAGCGTTCGAATTCGGGCTGCTCGTCGAAGGGCCGCGACAGGCAGGCTAGCACCTCGGCGGTGATGCGGTCATCGCCCTGCTGGGCGGCGCGGATGGCCTCCTCGGCGACCCAGTTGCGCAGCACGTACTTGGGATTGACGGTGAGCATCGCCGCCTGGCGGACGTCGTCGCGGCTGCCTTCGGCGGCGAGGCGCGCGCGCCACAGGGTGAGCCAGGCGTCGCAGGCGTCCCGGTCGATGAAGTGATCGCGCAGGGGCGCGTCCACGGTGGCGCGGCTGGCGTCGGCGACCGTGCCGGGCAGGCGCGACAGGACGCGGAAGAAGGTGGTGTAGTCCGGGTGGAAGCGTTGCAGCAGGGACAGGGTCTCGCCGATGAAGTCCTCGTCACCGGGCAGGGCGTCCTGCAGGCCGAGCTTGGCGCGCAGGCCGTTTAGGTAGCCGTTCTCGAACGCCGGCACGTAGCTGTCGGCGATGGCGGCCTTCACGTCGTCCTGGCTGCCCACCAGGCTGCGCAGGGCGCGGCCGAGGGCGAAGAGGTTCCAGTGGCCGATCTGGGGCTGGGCCTTGTAGGCGTAGCGGCCGTGGTCGTCCGAGTGGTTGCAGATGTGGTTGGCGTCGAAGCCGTCCATGAAGCCGAAGGGGCCGTAATCCAGGGTGAGGCCCAGAATGGACATGTTGTCGGTGTTCATCACCCCGTGCATGAAGCCCACCGTCTGCCAACGGGCGATCAGGTCGCCGGTGCGGCGGCCGGCGTCCCGCAGCAGGGCGTCGTAGGGGTTGGCGGCGTCGCGCAGTTCGGGACGGAAGCGATCGATGACGTAGTCGGCGAGGACGCGGAGGGCGTCCGGCTGCTTGTTCACCGCCCAGTGCTCGAAGGAGCCGAAGCGCAGGAAGCTGGGCGCCAGGCGGGTGCACACCGCGGCGGTCTCGACGGTCTCGCGGCGCACGGGCAGGGGCGAGCCCACCACGCACAGGGCGCGGGTGGTGGGGATGCCGAGGGCCGCCATGGCTTCGGAGCAGAGGAATTCCCGCAGGCTGGAGCGCAGCACCGCGCGGCCGTCGGCAAAGCGCGAGTAGGGCGTCTGGCCGGCGCCCTTGAGCTGGATCTCCCAGCCGGCGCCGGCGCCCGGCACCTCGCCCAGCAGATGGGCGCGGCCGTCGCCGAGCTGGCCGGCCCACATGCCGAACTGGTGGCCGGAATACACCGCGGCCAAGGGCTCGCTGCCGGGCAGCAGGGCGTTGCCGGCAAATACCCGGGCGAACTCCGGGCGGGCGAATTCGGCCGGGTCCAGGTCGATCAGCGCGGCGGCGGCGGGGCTGGCCGCCACCAGCACGGGCTCGGGCAGCGGGTCCGGCGCAAGGCGGGTGTAGAACTGCTCGGGCAGGCGCGCGAACGCGTTGTCGAAGGGCAGGTTTTCAAGGGTGCGCATGGAGGGCTCCGGTGGCGGCGCATCGGGCAAATTGCCCACGCGCTCCGCGGTAAAGTGCCGGCAGGCGGGACGGCGGTCCGGCCTAAAATCCGACTATTTCACTATGGTATGGTTCCGCGGCCCCCACGGGAAGCGGGCCGACGCAAAAATGCTGCAAACGCACATCGACGCGCCCGCGGATGCCGGGCGGCCCGCCGCCCCGTTGCCCGATTCCGGCGTGGATCTGAAGCGGTATCTCCTGTGGCGGGTGAGCCTGTTCGCCCTGGCCATCGGCCTCGCGGCGGTGGCGGCGGTCTTCGTGCAGACCGGCGAGCGCCTGCGCGGCCACATCGCCCGCACCGGCAGCACGGTCGAGAATCTCCTCGCCGCCGAGGTGGATCGTCCGCGGGACAGCTTCCGGCGCACCGTGGAGGGCCTCGACCTCACCTCGCTGGACGGCATCGGCCCGCTGCTGGGCATCTGCGTGAAGGTGGAGGACATCTACAAGCGGGCGGTGATCCGGCGCTGTTTCGACGAGGGCGAGGGCGCGCCTGCCCCAGTGCGGGCCGTGCTGGCCGCCCTGCTGGGGCCCGACGTCGCCTACCGGGGGGTGATCGGCCAGTATCCCGGCGTGAAGGTGGGCGAATTCACCGTGACGCCGGACCTGGACGCCGCCGCGCGGGACGCCTGGAGCCGCATCGGCATGGTGCTCGGGATGACTTTCGGCATCCTCCTCCTCAACGGGCTGGTGGTGTTGCCCGTGCGCCGCGCCCTGGCGCCGGCCGAGCAGATCCTGGCGGTGCTGGCGCGCATGGAGGCGGGCGACCTGGCCGCGCGCATGCCGCGCCCGCGGCTGATCGAGCTGCGCCGCATCGCGGCGGGCTTCGACCACCTGGTGGAACGCCTGGAAGCCACCCTCGCCGCCCGCCGCCAGCTTGCCCAGCGTCTGCTGGCGGTGCGGGAGGAGGAGCGCCGGCACCTGGCGCGGGAGCTGCACGACGAATTTGGCCAGTGTCTCGCCTCGGTGAGCGCCGAGGCGGCCTTCATCGGCGCCCGCGCCGAGCGCAGCGATCCGTCCCTGCTGCCCGCCGCCCGCGCCGTGTCGGCGGTGACCGCCCACATGATGGAGAGCCTGCAGGGCATCCTGCACCAGTTGCGACCAGTGGGTCTGGAGGAGTTCGGCCTCGCCGCCGCTCTGGAGCAGCTGGTGGGCGGCTGGCGGCGGCGTCAGCCGGACTGTCAGTTTCATCTGGAGATGCGCGGTGCGGTGGACGATCTGCCTGACGAGCTGACCGTGAGCCTCTACCGCATCGTGCAGGAAAGCCTCACCAACGCCCTGCGCCACGGCGCGCCGCGGCGCGTGGCGGTCAGTCTGGTGCGGGATGCGGACGGCTGCCGGGTGACCGTGGACAACGATGGCCAGGGCCGCGCCGAACCGAACCCGGGCAGCGGCCTGGGCGTGCTGGGCATGCGCGAACGGGTCGAGGCCCTGGGCGGGCAGTTCGACCTGCTGCCGCTTACGCCCCAGGGCATGCGCGTGGCGGCAGTGCTGCCGGTCGCGGCTCTGATCCCTGTGGAGACATCCCATGCTTGAACCGACCCGCCTGCTGCTGGTGGACGACCACGCGGTGGTCCGCGAAGGCTATCGCCGGCTGCTGGAAACCCGCGCCGAGCTTCGTATCGTCGGCGAGGCGGCCACCGCCCGCGACGCCCTCGACGCCTTCCGCCGCCTGGCGCCGGACGTGCTGGTGCTGGACCTGGGCCTGCCCGACATGGGCGGCGTGGAGCTGATCCGGCGCCTGCTCCAGCGGGAACCCGGCGCGCGCATCCTGGTGTTCACGATGCATCGCGAACCACTCTTCGCCACCCAGGCCCTGCGCGCCGGCGCGCAGGGCTATGTGACCAAGAGCAGTCCGCCGGAGGTGCTGGTGCAGGCCGTGCTTCAGGTGGCGGCCGGGCGGCCCTTCATCAGCCCTGACCTGGCGCCGGAGCTGGCCCTGGCCCTGGTGGACCGGCCGCGGGCGCCCCTCGCCGACCTGGCGCCGCGGGAGTTCGAGATCCTGCGCCTGCTGCTGGAGGGGCTGGACCCGGAGGAGATCGGCCGGCGCCTGTCCCTGTCGGCCAAGACGGTGCGCAACTGCCACTATCAGATCAAGAGCAAGTTGGGCGTGCGCAGCGACATCGAGCTGACCCGCCTGGCGATGGCCCACGGGCTGGTGTGAGGGCGCCCGGCCCACCGCCGCGGGCGTGGGCACGCTCCGGCGGGGGCGCCGGCGGCTTCAGGCGACGGCGGGTGCGCGGGCGGCGTCAAAGAGATCGGCGAGGGTCTCCAGGGTGAGCTCGGCAATCACGCGGCCGTCGTCGTCGAGGAGTTCGTAGAGGATTTCGCCGGGTGCCGGGCGCATGCTGAAGAGTACGACGGCGTCCGTCGCGCCGCCGCCTTCCCGGTGGGGCGTCTCGCTGGCGGGCGTGACGGTGTAGGTGCCGGCGGGGCGGACTTCCCGCAGGCGGCCGTCGGGCTCGTAGAGGCGGTGCTCGCCCTGCACGACGAAGGTGTGGTTGAGGGCCTTGTGGCGGTGCAGGACGATCTGCTGGCCGGCGGCGAACTTGAACAGCACGTCGGCCGTGCGGTGCGCCCGATCCACGTGCTGGATGGCGAACACGAAGTGGGGCAGATCACCGAAGGGCTGCCAGGGGATGGAACGTTCGTCAAAAGTGTGCATGGAGGTCTCCGGAAGGACGGGGCGGTGAATGAGCCCGGGCGGACGCCGCCCGGTGCCGGCATTGGACGCCCGGATCGGCCTCACCGCCGAGGGCCGCGTGCCCGCGGGACAACGGGCATCCGGCCCGCCCGGGGGCAGATGCGATGGCGGGCAAAATGCCCGCCCGCGCGGGGCGAAATGCCGCTGACGCCGGTCCGGTCGATGCCTACAGTGGGGGGCGAAGCGGGCCGCCGGCCTGCATTGCCTGGACGGGGACAGCCATGAACCTCCACTCCGGCGCCACGTTGCTGGCGCTGACCCTGCTGGCCGGCACGGCCGCGGCGGACAATCGCTTCTGCGGCGGCGCCGTGGTCCAGAGCGGCGAGCCGACCGACCTGGCCCACGTGGTGGGCGACCAGACGCTGGAATTCGTGGCCGACCAGCCGGCCAGCCTGACGGTGTGCAGCAAGGGCTACCTGCTGGAAAAGTGCGGCGATCACGAGACGGCGCTGAAGATCTTCGACCGCTGCATCGCCGCCGGCTACGTGGGGGCGATGATCTGGAAGGCGCTGATGCTCCAGGACGGGGCCGGCACGCCGCCGGATCTGCCCGCCGCCGCCGAGCTGATGCGCCGGGCGGCCCACAGCCCGGATTCGCCCTACGCGACCCTGGGCAAGCTGCACTACGCCAGCGCCCTGCATGAGGGCAAGGGCGTGCCGCGGGACGAGGTGGCGGCACGGCGCTGGTTCGAGGCCGCGGCGGCAGATGGCAACCCGGATGCTCAGGAGTTCCTGCGCACCGGCTACCACGTGGGCGACCGGGATCTGGCCGGCGCCGGCACCGGCGTGGCGCCGCCCGTTCCGGCACCCGCGGGGACCCCGTCGCAGGAGGGCGAACCGCCGCGCCTGCTCGCGTCGACCGGGGCGCGTGGCGACGGCCTCCGATCGGCGGCGTCCACGTCCTTGGCGGCGCGCCGTCTCGGACCACCCGCCGCGTCGCCGCCGCCCATAAGCGAACTGCCGGTGGTGCCGGCGCTGCTGCGCGAAGACGCCCTGGCGACCGAGGTGCCGCCGGATGTCCGCGGCCAGCGTCTGGCGCGGGTGGAGGCTGCCGCACCGGAGGCGCCCGGGAGTGTCGTGTCGCGCTGGCTGCCGGTGGCCCTGCTGGGGACGGTGCTCGCAGGGGCGCTGGGGCAGGGGCGCGGACGCGGAGCGCTGCCCGCCGTGGCCGGGAGCGTCGCATGAACGCGGCGCTGGAATCCCTGCTCTACGAGGCGAGCCAGCTCTTCCTGGTGCCGGTGCTGCTGGCCATCGCCGGACTGTTCCTGTATGCCTTCTACGCGGTCGGCGCCTTTCTGTGGCAGGCCCGCCAGCGTCACGCCGGCGATCCCGCCGGGTTCGAGCTCATGGGCCTGCTGGCGGCGCAGCCGGATCTGGGCGTGGCGGACCTGGAAGCCCATGCCTTCCGCCGCCTGGAGGTGGCGCGCATCGCCACCCGGGTGGCGCCGATGCTGGGTCTGGTGGCGACCATGATCCCCCTGGGGCCGGCCTTGCGGGCCCTCGGCGACGGGCATATGGCGGACGTGTCGCGGGGGCTCGGAGTGGCCTTCTCGGCGGTGATCCTGGCGCTGGTGGCGGCGTCCCTGACCTTCTGGGTGGTGAACGTGCGGCGGCGCTGGTACGCGAGCGACCTGCTGGCCATTGAGGCCCGCCTCTCAGGGAGCGGACGATGAGGCTGCGCATGCATCTGGGCGAGGCGGAGGACGACGATCCGGTGCTGTCGCTGGTGAACCTGATCGACGTGTTCCTGGTGATCGTGGCGGCCTTGCTGCTGGCGGTGGCGCAGAACCCCCTGGGGCCCTTTGCGGAGGGCAAGGTGACCGTGATCCGCGGCGCCGGCACGCCGCAGATGGAGGTGGTGATCAAGGACGGGGCGAAGATCGAGCGCTTCCGCGGCGATGGCGGTGCCGCCTCGGCAAGCGGCGGGGTGCGGGCGGGGACGGCCTACCGGCTGGCGGACGGGTCCCTGGTCTATGTGCCAGAGTGAGGGTCAGTCCTCCGCTGCCCGACGGGGGAGGCGGATTTCGAACACGGCGCCGCCGTCGGGGTGATTGCGGGCTTCGATGAGGCCCTGGTGTCCGCGCACGATCTCGCGGGTGATGGCCAGGCCCAGTCCCGTGCCGCCTGCGCCGGTCTTGGTGGCGCTGCTCTGGATGAACTTGTCGAAGATGCGCTCCTCCTCGCCCGGCGGAATCCCGACGCCCCGGTCCCGCACCTGGAAGGCCAGGGCGTCCTGTTCGCCGAGGAGGGCGTCGGCAAAACGCAGGGTCAGGACGCCGCCATCGGGCGAGAACTTGATGGCATTGGACAGCAGGTTCTGGATGGCGTGGTAGAGCTGCTGGGTATCCACCATGGCGACGGTGCTGACGGTGGCGCGCTCGACGGCGACGCTTAGCCCCCGGCTGGCGATGAGGGCGGCGAGGTCGCCCCGGACGCGCTCGACGACCACCGCCACGTCGGCGGCCTGCAGGCGGAAGTCCACGCGGCGGGCTTCCAGCTTGGAGAGGTCGAGCAGGTCATTCACCAGCCCGGCGAGGCGGCTGCCGCTCTGGTGGATGCGATTGAAGTACGCGGCGATCTTGTCGGGCGGCACCTGCCCCAATCGCGTCAGTCCGAGCCGGGCGTAGGACAGGATGCCGTGCAGGGGCGTGCGGAACTCATGGGACATGTTGGCGAGAAACTCGCTCTTGAGCTGATTGGCGCGCTCGGCGGTCTCTTTGGCGCTGACCAGGTCGGCGGTCTGGGCGGCAACCAGCTCGGATAGATGATCCCGGTGGGCCCGCAGTTCCTTTTCGATGGCCTTCGGGCCGGTGATGTCCTTGGCGGTTCCCCGGTAACCGAGGAAGGCGCCGTCCGGGGCGAACAGCGGCATGCCCGAGACGCTGAACCAGGTTGTACCGATCAGCGGATGGACGACACGGTATTCGAAGTCGCGGAACTGCCGGCGGGCGTCGATCTCGGCGTGGTAGGCCTGCCACTTGACGGCGTTGCGCAGATCCTCCGGATCCGCAAAGTCCTCGCGTCGCTTGCCCGCGACCACGACGCCCAGATCGTGCCCGCCCCGCGGAGGGCCGACGTAGGTGGTGAAGCGCATGTCTGCGTCGGTTTGCCAGAACCAGTCGGTGGACAGGGCCGAATAATCGCGGAACAGCTGTTCGCTCTCCCGCAGTGCCTGCTCGCGGGCGCGCAGGGCGGTGATGTCGGAGCCGACGATGACCACGCCATCCAGTTTGCCGCTGCGGTCGTAGAGCGTGGTGGCGCGCAGGATGAAGTGGCGCACGGGGTCGCCCGCCAGACGGCTGGGCATGCCCGTTTCCATTTCGAGGCTGCCGGCCTTCAGGATGGTCCGGAACAGCAGCGTGCCGGCACCTGCACTGGGGAGATCGGCCGCCAGGGTCGTGAGCGTCTCCGGGGCGAGCAGCGGGTCGGGACTCTGGCCGCTCAGCCCGGCCGGGTCGATGCCGAGGCGGTGGCGCAGGGCGGCGTTGGCCTGACGGATGGCGCCAAAGCGGTCGAGCACCAGCAGCAGGCTGTCCATGGTCTCCATCACATTGGTGACGAAGGCGCTCAGGCGCGTCTGCTCGGCGCTGCGTGCGGCCAGCTCGCGGGACTGGAAGCTCACGTCATCCACCATCGCGTCCATCGTCGCCGTCACCGCACCGATCTGCTGTTCCAGGGCGGCGTTGGCCTGGCGCAGGGCCTCCACTTCGGCCTGGAGGCGCTGGACGTCGGCCACCGGGGTGAGCTGCAGGGCGTCGGCAGCGGGCAACTCGATGATGAACTCATCCCCGGCGCGCCGGACGGGCAGGATGTTCCGGCTGCCCTGGGTGTCCACCTCGAGCCCGTGGGCCGGGCAGATCAGGCGACCGTCGGCATCCAGCGCGCTCTGGTCGAGGCGGTGGCCTTCGTGCGGGCAGTGCGCCGGGACGGCGCTCCAGTGCTGGCCACGGCGCAGCACGAGGAGGTGCGTGTCGCGGTCGGCGTCAGGCATCCGCACGGTACCGCACAGGCGGTCCGGGTGGCCCTCGACCTGGCGCAGGTTGAGGATCGGCAGGTGGCGCGGGGTGTTCACGCGAGCAGGCGCCTGATGTGGGCCAGCGCCTCGGGCAAGCGGGCTGCAACGGCAGCGGAGAGGCCGGGCTGGAAGGGGCTGAGCGTGGCGATCTCGACGCCAATGACGCGGACCCTGGGGGGCGTGGGGAGCGCCACCGGGAGCAGGCGCAGCAGGCTACTCACTCCGGCCCCATGGATGTTGGCGGAGGCCGCGTCGTCACTGCCCTCCAGTTCTCCCGCCGCCAGGCTGTGCAGGGAGCCGGGCGGGCCGAAGCCGCGCAGGGCGTCCACGACGATGGCCGTCGTGCAGTCCTCGAAGCAGGCCAGCGCGCCCAGGCCGGCGGTGTCTGCGCAGAACAGCCGGACCCCGGGCGGCAAGGGGGTCTCACCCAGGTGCGTGTAGACGGTCGGGCCGAAGCCGTCGTCGCCGTGCAGCGCGTTGCCGAAGCAGATGATGTGGGTCTGTTCAGACGCCATAGCGATGACGGGTGCCCCGGCCGACGACATGCACGGTGCACACCAGACAGGGGTCATGGGCGCGGATGATGTGTCCGATCTCGACCGGATCGCCCGGATCGGCCAGCCGCACGCCGATCACGCTTTGCTCCCAATGCCCGTGGCGCCCGTTGCTGTCCTTGGGGGACGCGTTCCAGGCGGTGGGTGTGATGATCTGGTAGCGGCTGATGCGGCCCTGCTCCACGCGGATCCAGTGACCGAGGGTGCCGCGCGCGGCCTGGACGAGGCCGAAGCCTTCGCCGTCCGCCAGGGCGCTGTCCGGCGGAGGCAGGAAATGGGGCGTGCCGAGCTGACCGGCCAGGTCGTCCAGATGGCGCTTCATCAGGTGCAGGGTGAGGCCGGCCCGGCGCAGGCGGGCGAACTGGCGCAGCCAGGTGTTGGGGCCTTCCTGCCGGAGCAGGTCACGGATCAGGCGGTCGCCGCCCACCAGCAGTTCGGCGAGCGGGCCGGTCTCGACGACCGCGTCGCCGTAGCGGGGCGCCTTGGCCCAGGTGTAGCGGTCGGAGTCGGGCTGGTAGTCGGGCACGGTCTCGCCGTCGTACGGATGGCGTCCGCCGGGATAGGGGCGGTACCAGGCGTGGCGGACGTGTTCGTTGATCAGGGCCGGATCGAAGGGCGTCACGGTGCCATGCTGACCGTCATAGAGACCGGCATCAATGAGACCTGTGGGTTCGCCGTAGGGCGGCTGCCAGCGTTGCGGATCGTGCCACGAGCCGGCGCTCAGGAAATGCCCGGCGCCCGCCCCGATGTGTTGCAGGCCGATGCTGCGGGCAAATTGGGTGAGCAGGCCGAGCGCGCTGCCTGCGGGGGCCGCGGTGTCCAGCCAGGCGAAGAAGGCGTCGGCCGAGTCGAGGGCGAGCCAGTGCTCCAGGGTGTCGCCGATGACGTCCTGTTCGTACCATTCGCGGGCCTGGGCCACGATGTCGTGGCAATCCACCAGGTCACGGGCGGTGGCGCCGCGGGTGATGCCGCCCGGGAGCATGTAGGAGGAGTGGGGCCACTGACCGCCGAAGATCGCCACCAGTTCGAGGATCTTGCGGGTGGCGCCGAGGGCGCCCCGCACAATCCTGCCCTTCAGGGGGGCGAAGGCCCGTTCGACGTCGGCGAACAGGGGTTCGTCGGCGTAGCGGCGGTGGACCAGATCGGGGGTGAAGAACAGGAAGCTCTGGCGCAGGTCGCTCTGCACGTTTTCCGCCATCAGGCAGAGGTTGCGGACCAGGGTGGCGTGAGGGCTGACCGGGATCTGGGCGAGGCGCTCCAGGGCCAGGGCCGCGGTGTACAGGTGGGCGGTGCCGCAGATGCCGCACACGCGCGGGGTGATCACCAGGGCGTCCCGCGGCGCACGGCCGATCAGGAGCTGCTCGAATCCGCGGAACAGGGTGCCGACGCAGCGGGCGTCCACGACCGTGTCGCCGTCCAGGTCTACCTGGAACTCCAGGTCGCCTTCGACGCGGTTCAGATCGATGTTGAGGGTTGTCAGGGGCATGGCCGGGGTGGCGCCTCAGGGTTCCATTTCGCGGTTCTTGACGCGGAGCGGGGCGGCTGCCTGGGCGAGGTTCTTGTACGCCACGTAGTGGGCGCGGGAGACGCCGAGGGGCAGGGTGACCGGGACGGCGCCGATCTTCTCGGTGCGGAACAGGTCGCCCTCCCGCGGGAACCCCGGCGCGGTGCAGCCAAAACACGGGACCCCCGCGCGTGTCTTGCTGCTGCGCCGGTTCCACAGTTCGCTGTTGCAGGTGGCGAGGGTGCTGGGGCCCTGGCAGCCGAGATTGAAGTACATGCAGCCGCGTCCGCCCGGCTGGGTCTCTTCAACGTCGTATTCGTGGTACTCGTTGCGTGTGCAGCCCTGATGCACCATTGCGCCGAAGAACAGACGCGGCCGGTTGAGGAAATCCAGTTCGAGGGGCTGGTCCCGGGCCAGCATCGCCAGGGCGCGGGTGATCGTCGTCGGATGGGTCGGGCAGCCTGCCAGGTTGATGACGGGCAGGCCGGCAGAGGAGCGCCATTCCGGGGACAGCAGACCGCCCGGCGATTCCCGGTCGAACTGCAGGCCGGTGCAGTCGGTGGGGTTGGGCGGTGCGGCAGGAATGCCGCCGAAGGCGGCGCAGGTGCCGATGGCGACGACCACCCGGGCGCGGGCGGCAAGCGCTTCGACGATCCTGATCTTGGGGCGTCCGCGATAGCTGTCGAACATGCCGGAGCCGTAGGGGCCGGTGATCAGGCTCCCTTCCACGCAGAGCAGGTCCAGGGGCTGGGCACCTGCCTCGACCGCCGCGATGAGCGTGCCCAGATGGCCCGGCGGCCCTGCCGTGAGCGACGGGTGCCAGAGGATGTCGAGCGTGCCGTCGGCGGTGAGGCGTTCGATGGAGGGGCTGTCGGCGTTCAGCAGGGACAGGGTGTCACCGCTGCAGGCACCGGTCTGCAGCCAGATCAGGGTGGCCATGGGGACGATCTCCAGAGTCCGTCATGCCTCCTCTCGGAAGGCGAACGGGGCGCGCACCGGTACGCGACAGGATGTACCGGAAGCTTGCCGCCTCTGGGTCTACGTCGTGTGCCGTGAGAACTTGAGTCCGCTGCTCAGGATTCAGCGGCCGGCAGTGGACCGTTGTTCGGCCTCAAGGGCCCGGCGCAGGGCCAGATCGGTGCCGCCAAGGGGCCACAGGTGCGCCGACAGATACAGCCCGGTGCAGCTGAGCGTGGTGCTGCCGGGCTTCTGCTCGACCAGATCCACGTCGAGGCACGCCTGGGCCAGGGGCGACCGGTCCGCGTCGGTCACCAGCAGGGTGCCGCAGGCGCAACAGGCCCAGGGGCTGTAGCCCTCAGGCGGGGGCTCACGCAGGGCGGGCGCCCAGCGCAGGCGTTCCCGTTCGTCCGGTGCCTGGCCGTCGTAGAGCAGCCACAAGGGACCGAAGCTTTCACGCAGGGAGCCCAGGAACAGCCCGGCTTCCGGGCTGATGCGGAGCCTCAGGGCGTCGAGCAGGCCGTCGTCGGGGGACATTGCGGTGGCCGGGCCAAGGCTTCACGCGCCGCGCACGGGCGGCAGAACGGTGGCCAGTTCGGCGTCGGTAAAGGGGCGCGAGGTGGTCTCGAAGGCGCGTCCGCGGCCGCAGTCGAGGGAGAAGTCGCCGCCCTGACCGGGTCGCACGTCGAGGGTGAGCTGGCTGTTCTCGTAATAGATGTATTCCTGGTGGCCGAGCCAGAACTCGGCGCCGCCGACCGTGCCCAGCAGCAGGGTGGTCTGGCTGGGCATGAATTCGCCCACCTTGAAGCAGTTGGGGACGCTGCCATCGCAGCAGCCGCCGGACAGCAGGAAGATCACCGGGCCGAAGTCGCGGCGCAGTTCGTCGATGAACTGGACGGCGGCCTCGGTGGCGACGATGCGTTCGGTCATGGACGGATCTCCGGAATCGAACAAAAGCACTGGACGAAAAAAACGGGGCGAGAGACTCGCCCCGTAACACCTTGCCTTACATGAAACGCTCAGATCAGAAGAAGCCCAGCTTCTGCTCGGCGTAGCTGACCAGCAGGTTCTTGGTCTGCTGGTAGTGGTCGAGCATCATGTGGTGGGTTTCGCGACCGATACCGGACTCCTTGTAGCCACCGAAGGCGGCGTGGGCGGGGTAGGCGTGGTAGCAGTTGGTCCACACGCGGCCGGCCTTGATGGCGCGACCCATGCGGTAGGCGACGTTGCCGTTGCGGCTCCACACGCCGGAGCCGAGGCCATAGACGGTGTCGTTGGCGATCGCGACGGCTTCGGCTTCGTCCTTGAAGGTGGTCACGGCCAGCACCGGCCCGAAGATCTCTTCCTGGAAGATGCGCATCTTGTTGTGGCCCTTGAACAGGGTCGGCTGGATGTAGTAGCCCTCGGAGAGGTCGCCGCTCAGGTGGGCGCGCTCACCACCGATCAGGCACTGGGCGCCTTCCTGCTTGCCCACGGCCAGGTATTCGGTGATCTTGTCGATCTGCATCTGGGACGCCTGGGCACCGATCATGGTGTCGGTGTCGAGGGGGCTGCCCTGCTTGATGGCGGCCACACGGGGCAGCACGCGCTCGATGAACTTGTCGTAGATGGATTCCTGGATCAGGGCGCGGGACGGGCAGGTGCACACTTCGCCCTGGTTGAAGGCGAACAGCACCATGCCTTCGATGGCCTTGTCGAGGAAGCCGTCGTCCTTGTCCATCACGTCGGCGAAGAAGATGTTGGGGGACTTGCCGCCCAGTTCCAGCGTGGCGGGGATCAGGTTGGAGGCTGCCGCTGCACCGATGATCTTGCCGGTGGCGGTGGAGCCGGTGAAGGCGATCTTGGCGATGCGCTTGCTGGTGGCCAGCGGCATGCCGGCTTCACGGCCGTAGCCATTGACGATGTTCAGGGTGCCCGGGGGCAGCAGGTCGGCGATCAGCTCGGCCAGCACCAGGATGGAGATCGGGGTGGATTCGGCGGGCTTCAGGACCACGCAGTTGCCGGCGCCCAGCGCGGGGGCCAGCTTCCAGGCGGCCATCAGGATCGGGAAGTTCCAGGGGATGATCTGGCCGACGACGCCCAGGGGCTCATGGATGTGGTAGGCGACGGTGTCTTCGTTGATCTCGGAGATGGTGCCTTCCTGGGCGCGCAGGCAGCCGGCGAAGTAGCGGAAGTGGTCGACGGCCAGGGGGATGTCGGCGTTCAGGGTTTCGCGGATCGGCTTGCCGTTGTCGACAGTTTCGGCGTAGGCCAGCTTCTCGAGGTTGGCTTCGAGGCGGTCGGCGATCTTCAGCAGGATGTTGGAGCGCTCGGCGGGGGAGGTCTTGCCCCACTTGTCGGCGGCGGCGTGGGCGGCGTCGAGGGCCAGTTCCACGTCTTCGGCCTGGGAGCGGGCGACCTGGGTGTAGGGCTTGCCGGTGATCGGGGTGATCACGTCGAAGTATTCACCCTTCAGCGGGGCGACCCACTTGCCACCGATGAAGTTGTCGTAACGGGACTTGTATTGGACCTTGGCTTCGGCGGTGCCGGGCAGTGCGTACAGCATGGAAATCTCCTCCTCGAGTGGATTGATAACGCGGTGTTGGGCGTTCAATAGAGATCAGCAGGCCGCGTGCCATACGGGGAGTTGGGGCGGTAGAAAATGAATTGTTCAATGTATTCATGAAGTTGATGCTATTCATGTTGCATTGCAACGTCCTTGGAGCCTGTGGAGCACCTGTTCATTTTCGCGACAGGTGCTCCATCCTGCGTGTGCAGGCGGGACAGCGCCTTCCCGCGCCGCCAGCCCCATGGATCCATGGTGCCGGTGCGCGCGCGGTGGCATCATGGCGGTTCCTGCATCGACCAGCGTCTCCATGTCCTCCCAGCCTTCGGCGGATCAGGCCCCCGCGGCCGTCATCGAACCTTCCCTGCCCGACTACCTGCGCGAAACCTACACCTGGGCCTATCTGGACCCGCGCACCGTGCCCTGGCTCGACCGTCCCCTGGTGGTGTCGGCGATCCTGTGGGGCAACGCCCGCCGCCTGATGGATGCCGCCGTGGCGGAATTCACTCCCGGCCAGCGGGTGCTCCAGGCGGCCGCCGTGTATGGCGACTTCTCCGTGCGCCTGGCGCGCCAGTTGGGGCCGGAGGGGGCGCTGACCGTGGTGGATGTGGCGCGCATCCAGGTGGCCAACACCCGTCGCAAGCTCGAAGCCTGGCCCACGGCGCGGGTGCTGCGGGCGGATCTCACCGAGCCCCAGGGCACCACCTTCGACGCGGTGTGCTGCTTCTTCCTGCTCCACGAGGTGCCGCCCCACGCCCGCCAGCGCATCGTCGGCAATCTGCTGGCGGCGGTGGAGCCGGGCGGCAAGATTGTCTTCGTCGATTACCACCGGCCGCGCTGGTGGCATCCGATGGGGCCGGTGATGGCGCTGGTCTTCCGCTTTCTCGAACCTTACGCGCGTTCCCTGCTGGCCGAATCCATCGACACCCTGGTGCCGGCCGCGGCCGACTTCGACTGGCACAGCGAGACCCGCTTCGGCGGGCTCTACCAGAAGGTGGTGGGCGTACGCCGGCGCTGAAGCGCCGGATTCAGCCGAGGCGGTCCAGACAGGCCGCCAGCGCGGGCAGGCCTTCGCGGATCGCCGCCACGCCGGGGGCCAGCAGGATCGCCGACTTCACCTCGTAGACATGACCGTCGCGGACCGCCGGCAGGGCGTCCCAGCCCGGTCGGGCGAGTACCTGGGCGGGCTGGAAGTGTTTGCCGCACCAGGAGCCGACGATCACTTCCGGCGCCCGCGGAATCACCGCCTCCGGGCCGGAGAGGATGCGCGCCTTCGCGCCGGCATGCACCGCCAGCTCCGCGAAGCAGTCTTCGCCCCCGGCAAGGTGGATCAGCTCCGACACCCAGCGGATGCCGCTGATGAGGGGATCGTTCCATTCCTCGAAATACACCCGCGGACGTCGCCCTAGGCGGGCGATGCGGGCCTCGCCGGCGGCCCGGGCGGCGGCGATGTCGGTCTCCAGCCCCGCCACCAGGGCGAGGGCCCGGGCCTCGGCGCCCACCAGCCGGCCGACCGTCTCGACCATGGCCAGGATGCCGTCCACGCTGCGCTGGTTGAAGACATGCACCGCAACGCCCGCCCGCACCAGATCCCGCGCAATCTCGCCCTGCAGGTCGGAGAAGGCCAGCACCAGGTCCGGTTCGACGGCCAGGATGCGGTCGATTTTGGCGCTGGAGAAGCCGCTGACCTTGGGCTTTTCCTTGCGCGCCTGGGGCGGGTGGGTGGTGAAGCCGGAGATGCCGGCGATGCGGGCCGCCTCACCGAGCAGATAGAGCACCTCGACGGTCTCGGTGGACAGGCAGACGATGCGGCAGGGCAGTCGGGGCATGGCGGACGTCGGGTGGGGGCGGTTCAGGGGCGCAGATCGGCCGGGAAGGGCGCCGGACAGTCGCGCATGCGCGTGGCCGGCGGGCACAGGCGGACGAGGGACAGGAAGTAGGCGCCGGTCTTCAGCACGTCGGCGCTGTCGCGGCGCAGGCTGTCCGCGTCGGCGGCGGGCAGGCGCCAGGCGCGCTGCACCACGTAAAGGATGTCCGGACCCTCGAGGGCCTGCACCAGGGCCAGCTCGGCGTAGTCGGTGCCGGGCACCTGGGGGCAGATCAGCAGGGTGCGCAGACGCGCGCGCCCGGTCGCGTCGTCGGCGGGGAGCGCTTCGATGGGCTCGGGCGCTGCGCCGCAGCGGGTCTGCCGACTGGCCTGCAGACCTTCAAGATAGAGGCGTGCCTGACCGGTGGCGGGGCGGCGGGGCAGGCCCTGCACGCTGATCAGGTCGGTCCATTCGGGCAGGCGCGGGCCGACGGGCAGGAAGTCGGTGCGCCAGTCTTGACCGGGGAGGCCGCCGCTCTGGCTGGCGTAGTGCCAGCCTTCGGGCAGGGGCAGGTTGAGCCAGCGCCGGGGGTCGGCGCCCGCGCCCGCGTCCCGTGGGTGGGCCGCGGCGAGTTCGAGCAGCCGGCGGTAGGGCGGGTCGAGTTCGCCCTGGAAGCGGCCGCCACCGTTTTCCGCCACCGCCACGCGGGAGGCGCCTGGCGCGAAGCGGTACCACACCTCGTAGCTGCGCGTCGCGCCGCAGGCCCGCACGGTCCATCGTTCGAGGGCATGGTGGATCCGCGTCGGGCGGGTTTCCGCCAGGTCCGGCGCGGCCTGTTCGGTGTCGGTGACGCGCACGTCGGTGCAGGGCTTCGCGCGCCGGCCTTCCAGTTCCACGATGCGATCGCGTACCCGCTCCTGACTGTCGGCCCGCCGCCAGGTACCGGCGTAGCCGGGCACCACGCGGGCGTCGGCGGGCAGCGGGGCGAGCTGGCCGGGGCCGAGGAGCTGTTCGCCGGGCAGCGGGCCGCCCTCGGCGCGGGCGAGCGTCGCGGCCAGCAGGAGGAGGGCGGCGGTGCGCTTCATCGGCGGGCGCGGGCTTCGTCGAGCTGGCCGCACAGGCGCTCGGCGCCGTCGAGGATGCGCGGCGTGTGGCGCTGGATCTGGTCCGGCGGGATGAAGAACAGGTTGCCCCGGGCCACTGCGTTGAGCTTGGTCCAGCGCCGCCAGTCGTCGAGCCACTCCGGCCGTGCCTCGCCCATGCCGCTGGCGACGATGACCTCCGGCGCCGCGGCGAGCACCGCTTCGGTGTCG
The DNA here is from genome assembly GCA_035335645.1 of Rhodocyclaceae bacterium. Taxonomy (GTDB): domain Bacteria; phylum Pseudomonadota; class Gammaproteobacteria; order Burkholderiales; family Rhodocyclaceae; genus Zoogloea. The sequence continues at coordinate 18,448 of DAOQMM010000020.1, forward strand.
ATGGCGGGCGCCAGCACGGGCAGCCGCGCGAACACGTTCTCGCCGCCGCACAGGCGGATCACGTCGGAGATGAGGTGCTCGCCGTTGATGGTCATCAGCGGGTGGTTCCAGATCTCGTAGAACACGCGCACCGTCGGCCGCGCCGAATAGCGGGCCGCCAGGGCGCCCTGGCGGGCGCGGAAGGCCTGCGCGGCGGCCTCCGCGGCGGCTTCGGTACCGGCCAGGCGGCCGAGCTGGGTCAGGCTGCGGGCCACGTCCTCGATGCGCCGCGGCTCGTTGATGAAGACCGGGATGCCGAGGGCGCGCAGCTTGTCGAGATGGGCGTCCCGGTTGCCGCTCTTCCAGGCCACCACCAGGTCGGGCTTGAGGGCGGCGACCTTTTCCATGTCCACCGCGGTGTAGCTGCCCACCCGCGCCACCGACCGGGCGGCCTCGGGGTAGTCGCTGTACTGCACCGCGCCCACGACCTTGCCGCCGGCGCCAGCGGCGAAAAGCAGCTCGGTGACGTGGGGCGCCAGACTGACGATGCGCCGTGCCGGCTGGGCCAGGTGCACCGGCGTGCCCTGGTCGTCGGCGAGGTCGATGGCGCCGCGGGCGGCGCCGGAGACGGTGAGCAGGGCGGTGAGCAGCAGGGCGGGGAAGCGTCGGCGCATGGCGGGGGTCAGAGTCGGGCGAGGGCCGCGGCGAGGCGGTCCCAGTGGGCAGGTGTACCCGGCAGGCCGAAGCGCAGGCCGGTCGGCGCGGTGAAGAGGCGAAGCAGGATACCCTGGCGGGCCAGGGCCTCGTGGATTTGGGCTGCATCGCCATGGGGCACCCACTGGAACAGGGCGGTGCCAGCGGCGGGAGGCAGCCCGTGGGCGGCGAGCAGCCCGGCCAGACGCCGGCAGTCGGCGGCCAGGCGGTGGCGGGTGGCGGTCTGCCAGGCGCGATCCTGCAGGGCGGCCGTGGCGACGGCGCGGGCGGGCCCGGCGACGGTCCACGGTCCGAGGCGCTCGGCCAGGGCGTCGCGCAGGGCTGCCTCGGCGAACACGAAGCCGACCCGCGCGCCGGCCAGGCCGAAGAATTTGCCCAGGGAGCGCAGCACCACCAGGCCGGGCGTGCCGGCAAGGGGCGTCAGGCTGTCGACCGGGTCGGCATCGGCGAAGGCTTCGTCCACGATCAGGCGGCCGCCGCGGGCCTGCAGGCGGGCGTGCCAGGCGAGCAGGCGGGTGCGGGGAAAGCGCTGGCCATCCGGGTTGTTGGGCTGGACGAGGAGGAGGGTGTCCGTACGGTCGACGGCGTCGTCGTCGAGGGCCGCGGCGGGCAGCGCCGTGACCGCGTGGTGGCGCCAGGCGTGGGGATGCTCCGCGTAGGTGGGCGCGAGGGTCAGCACCCGCCCCGGCGGAAAGCACGCCGGCAGGGCCTGGAGGGCGGCCTGGGAGCCGGCCACCGGGAGCAGCTCGGCGCTGCCGTAATACGCCGCGGCAGCGGCTTCGAGGCCGTCGTCGACTTCCGGCAGGCGCTGCCACGCCTCGGCGGCGAGGGACGGCACCGGGTAGCCGTGGGGATTGATGCCGGTGGACAGGTCGAGCCAGTCGGCTCGCGCGATGCCGGTGCGGCGCGCCGCCTCGCGCAGCCGGCCGCCGTGTTCAAGCACGGAGGGCGAATCCGGCCGCGGCGATCACGCCGAGCCACAGCCAGGTGGTGTTCTGCACGAGGGCCACGGCCCGGTCGATGTCGGCGGCGCGGGCACGGGCGCCGTCACCGAGGGCCGGGCGGGTCTCCAGATGGCCGTGATAGACCGCCGGGCCGCCCAGGCGCAGGTCCAGGGCGCCGGCGCCTGAGGCCATCACCGGGCCGGCGTTGGGGCTGTCCCAGGCGGGCGCCTGGGTGCGCCAGCAGCGCAGGGCGGTGGCAGTGTGCCCGAGCAGGGCGTAGGACAGGGCGGTGAGGCGGGCCGGCAGATAATTGAGCACGTCGTCGATGCGCGCGGCGGCCCAGCCGAAGCGCAGGTAGCGCGCGTTGCGGTAGCCCCACATGGCGTCCAGGGTGTTGGCCAGGCGGTACAGCAGGGCGCCCGGTCCGCCCAGCAGGACGAACCAGAAGAGGGCGCCGAACACCGCGTCGTTGCCGTTCTCGAGGACCGATTCGACGGTGGCGTTGGCCACGCCGGATTCGTCGAGCTGGGTGGTGTCGCGGGAGACCATCCAGGACAGGCGCTGGCGCGCGCCGCCCAGGTCGCCATCGAGCAGGGGCGTCGCCACGGCCGCAGCGTGCTCGGCGAGGCTGCGTCCGCCGACGGCGAGATACAGCAGGGTGGCGTCCAGCAGGGCGCCCGCCCAGGGATGGAGCGGCCGCAGCGAGCCCGCCAGCGCGACCCAGGGCAGCACCGCCAGCGCCCAGGCCAGCAGGCCCGCGGCGCGACCGGAGCCGGTGAGGCGCAACAGGCTTTCGATGCGGCCGGCAATGCGGCCAAAGGCGACAAGGGGGTGATGGTGCCGGGGTTCGCCGAGGAGGCGGTCGAGGAGCAGACCGAGGGCCATCAACAGGGCCAGGGGAAGCGCCACGGGTGACGTGGCGACCGGGAGGGTGAAGCCGGGCATGGGATAATCGACAACTTTTCGCAGACGGGATTGTAAGCCATGCGACGCGCGTCCACCCTGATGGTTCAGGGCACCACCTCCGATGCAGGCAAGAGCACCCTGGTGGCGGGCCTGGCCCGCCTGCTGCGCCGCCGTGGCGTGGCGGTCGCGCCGTTCAAGCCCCAGAACATGGCCCTCAACTCGGCGGTGACGGCGGACGGCGGCGAGATTGGTCGCGCCCAGGCGCTGCAGGCGCTGGCTGCCGGCGTCCCGCCCCATACGGACATGAACCCGGTGCTCCTCAAACCCGCCAGCGACATCGGCGCCCAGGTGATCATCCATGGCCGTGCCGTGGCCCATCTGTCGGCGCGGGATTATCACGACTTCAAGCCGCGGGCGATGGCCGCGGTGCTGGCGAGCTTTGGCCGCCTCTGCGCGGGCTACGACGCGGTCCTCATCGAAGGGGCCGGCAGCCCGGCGGAGATCAACCTGCGCGACCGGGACATCGCCAACATGGGCTTCGCCGAGGCCGCCGACTGCCCGGTGATCCTTGTCGCAGACATCGACCGGGGCGGCGTCTTCGCGCACCTGGTGGGCACCCTGGACCTCCTCTCGGCCAGCGAGCAGGCGCGGGTGAAGGGTTTTGTCATCAACCGCTTCCGTGGCGACATCGGCCTGCTCCAGTCCGGGCTGGACTGGCTCGAGGCGCGCACCGGGCGCCCGGTGCTGGGCGTGCTCCCCTATCTGCACGGCCTCTTCCTGGATGCGGAGGATGCCCTCGGCGAGGCCTGTGTCGACAAGTCGGCCACGCGCCTGCGGGTCGTCGCGCCGGTGTACCCGCGCATCTCCAACCACACCGACCTGGACGCCCTGCGCCTGCATCCCCAGGTGGACTTCCGCTGGGTCGGGCCGGGCCAGGCAATGCCCCCCGCCGACCTGATCGTGCTGCCCGGCTCCAAGGCCGTGCAGGCCGATCTGGCCTGGCTGCGCGCCCAGGGGTGGGAGCCCGCCCTGCGCCGCCACCTGCGCTATGGCGGCAAGCTCGTGGCGGTGTGTGGCGGCTTTCAGATGCTCGGCACCCGGCTGCACGACCCGCAGGGCCTGGAGGGCGAGGCGGGCAGCGTCGCCGGCCTCGGACTGCTCGATGCAGAGACCGTGCTCGAAGCGGAGAAGCAGCTGGTGAACGTCCACGGTCGGCTCGCCCTGCCCGGCGCCGCGCCGGTGAGCGGCTACGAGATCCACATGGGCGTGACCCGCGGTCCGGCCCTGGCGCAGGCGGCCGTGGAGCTGGAGGACGGGCGCCGGGACGGTGCCATCTCGGACGATGGGCAGATCCTCGGCACCTACCTGCACGGGCTCTTCGATCACCCGGACGCACTGGTGGCGCTGCTGGCCTGGGCGGGGGCGGGCGACGTGGATCGGGTGGATCTGGCGGCTCGACGCGAGGCCGATCTGGAGCGGCTGGCCGACGCGCTCGAGGCCCATCTGGATCTGCCGCGGCTGGCCGCATGCCTGGGTGACGGGACGGCCGCCGAGGGCGTGCGTACGTCATTGCATGTGCCCCTTGCTTGACCGCGTTTCGGGCCCTCTCTAACATTCGCCGCATGGACGCCGAATTCGCCTCTCTTGAACAGAAGCTCGAGCAGCTTCTCGCCCTGCATGCCGCCGCACAGGCGGAAAACCGCAGTCTGCGGGAGCGGCTGGCTGCCGTCGAAGGCGCCAACCGCGAGCTGAATGACCGGCTGGGTATCGCCGGATCCCGCCTCGAAGCCCTTCTCGCCCGCATCCCCGAGGTCTGATGCATGGAACACCTGGATATCAAACTCCTCGGCCGCGAATATCGCGTGGCCTGCAAGCCCGAAGAGCGGGACGGCCTGATGGCGGCGGTGGCCTATCTGGACGAAAAGATGCGCGATCTGGGTGCCAAGACCAACTCGGCCGGCGAGCGTCTGGCGGTGATGACGGCCCTCAACATCACCCATGAATTTCTGCAGTTCCAGCGCGCCGGCGGATTTGACATCCAGGCGGTCAAGCGTAGAATCGAGCACATGAACAGTCGCCTTGATGGCGTCCTGGCGCCTCAGGAAAAGCTCTTCTGAGGCAACCGGAAGCGTTGTTCAATGTTTTGATTTGCAAGGGTTTTCAGGTTCGATCATCCCCTGCGGTGTTGGTCAAGGCTGTATACTCCTTGAACCAATGTCTTTATGACTGGGTCGTGGCCCGTAGAAACCACTGGTGTGCGCGCCCCACTGTCGGGTGTGCCTGAAGTGGGAGGAAAGCGACCCCCCTGAACCCCGGTTCAGGATGCCGGCCTGACCGCACAGGCGGGGGACCTACAAAAAAAGCGCAGAGTTTCGGCTCTGCGCTTTTTCTTTGTCTGAGCACGCGGGCAACTGGGGCTGCCGCGCGCTTCGGTGGCCTGTTCCACAGGAAACAGGCCACCGGCAGAGACTGCTTATTGCGGTTCCTTGAAACCGGCGCCCGCCTGGTTGGCGAGGAAGGCCACGGCGCGGGTCAGTTCGGTGTCGGTCAGATCCGCCGCGCCACCCTTGGGCGGCATGGCGTTCTTGCCGTTGGTGGCGGACTTCACCAGACCGGCCAGACCGGCGCCCAGACGCGGACCCCAGGCGGCCTTGTCGCCGGCCTTGGGCGCGCCAGCGGCGCCGCTGGCGTGACAGGCGCTGCACACGGCCTTGTAGATGTCTTCGCCGCTACGGCTGCCCGGCGCGGCGGCCGGCGCAGCGGTCAGGACCACGCTGGCCACGGGCTGGGTCAGCTTGGCAGCCAGTTCTTCATCGACGGCGGCCTTGTTGCCGCAGCCGGCCATCTGGGTGGCCAGCGCAGCGACGCCAAGGGTGAGAACAAGCCGCACCGGGTGGCGGGCGGGAGCAGAGCGAAGCAGATCCGACATGCTGAAATCCTCGAGAGCGGGGGGACGATTGATTAAAGCGTTGATTATAGCGGGGGTATTCCCCTTCTGTCAGGCGAAGCATGGACGCCGGCGGCGATTCGCGCTATCCTGCGCGCCGCGTGACGTCTCCGGCGTCATTGCTCCGCGCGCCCGTAGCTCAGCTGGATAGAGTACTGCCCTCCGAAGGCAGGGGTCGGACGTTCGAATCGTCTCGGGCGCGCCATTCTCTCAATGGGTTGGATCGAAAGATCCGGCCCATTGTCGTTTCCGGCGTCCGATCCCGCGGCGCGGGCTGCCCGCGCGGATGCCCGTCTCCGAACGCCGCGTGAAGCCGTCGGTCCCGTACTGCTCGTGGCAGGGGTCCTTGATCAATGGCTTGCGGTGGCAGGGCAGCCTGCGGCGTCTTCGATGAAGGCGAGCAGATCGTCCGTCTGGAAGGACTTGTCGAAGAAGGCGCGTGCGCCCAGCATCCGGCAGCGGGCCTGGACGACGGAGTGGGCGTGGTTGGAGAAGACCACCGCCTGTGGCGAGCCGAAGTGGTCCGGCTGGCGCTGCAGCGCCGCCAGCACACGGAGTCCGGTGCCCTCCCGCAGTTCCAGATCGACGATGACGAGCCGGGGGCGGGTGGCCTGAAGCAGCTTCAGGCCTTCGGCCTCGCTGGCGGCGGCACCGACGAGGCGGATGTTCGGGATGTCGGCCAGCATGGCCGACAGCAGGTCGCGCAGGACGGTGGAGTCTTCGATCAGTGCGATGTCGAAATCGGTGTGGGCAGGGGCAGGCATGGGGGTTCTCGTGCGGCGGAGGTGTTCAGTTCGGGCGTGGCGCATGGGTCGGCGCGAAGGCGAAAGTGTCCGGGAGGGTCTTTGACGTCCAGGTTGAGCGTTCAGCCGGGCGGTCGGCTTCGGCCGACGGGTCACGCACGAAGCGCAGTAGCGCCCCGGTGGGGGCCCCTCAGGCCATGACGACCCGGCCCGCCACACAACATCCCCGCGGGCCGGTCCGTGTCTGGGGCGCCGGCATGGGTGAGATAGACCGTCGGCGTCAATGGGAGGTGTCTCTGGGCAGCAGGACGCAATCGGTGACGGAGGTCCAGGCCGCGGGTCCGATCAGGCGATCGACGTCGTGCCGGTCGGGCAGGCATGAGGTGCTCTCCAGGCGCGGCCGCGCGCCCTGATGGCCGACGGACGACCCGTACAGCATGCCGGCGCAGAGGGCGACGGAGCTGACGAGGGACAGTCGCACCGACCAGTCCCATTTGCCGGGGAGCGCCCACTTGGGTTCTTGCGGGGTGTTCTGGATGCCGCGCATGTTCATCTCCTGAGGGGGTGGTTCAGGTGCCGGGATCATCGGTGGCCACGCCGGCACGCGGGGTCGGATCTGTGTCCGATCGGCTGTCCTGCTGGCGTCCCGTTCGGCCGAAACCGGATCGGTGACGCCGCACGCCCTTCGAGGCGAAGCTGGCCACTGCGATCTGACCGGACCGCAACGCAGGGGTTGCAGCTGCACTGCGTAAAGTCATGACAAGCGGTGTAAAGAAGGCCGCCGGCGGAGCGGACAGGGCACCGCCGGGCGGGCCCTTGCGGGGCCGGGGCACGGGTCGGGCGTGGGCGACATGGAGGCCGTGTCCCGGCGTCGTTCAGAACCGGCGGCCCAGGAGGGCGCCAATCAGCAGACCGACCACCCCGACGACGGCGGCCGACTGCAGCGGCTTGCGGCGGATGTAGGCGCCTGCGGCCTCGCTGGCGTGGGCGGCGTCGCGGCGGACGATGCCCACGGTGTCGCGGGCGGCCGTGCGCAGATTGCCCATCAGGCTGGTGGCCGCCTCGCGGGTGGTGTCGGCGGTGATTCCGAGCTGCTTGCGGACCGGGGGCAGGGCGTCGCGGGCGCTGTCTCCCAGGTCGTTGGCGATCTGGCGCAGGCTGTTGGCAGTGGAATGGGTGGCGCTCATGGTGGTGCTCCTTGGGGTGGGGATCGGGGGCGGGCGGAGGTGTCGCGACCGCGCAATCAGTTGATGAGGATGATGTCGTTCTGGACCGCCTTCACGCCGGGGATCGTCCAGGCGAGTGCCTCGGCGCGGGTTTTCTCGGCGGGGGAGGGGGTGAAGCCGGACAGCTGCACGACGCCGTTGCGGGTTTCGACGCCGATGGCGGTGATGCGTACCGACCGGTCTTCCGCGTGCCTGGCCTTGATGTTCGCGGTGATGGAGGCGTCGTCGATGAAGCGGGCGGCCGCCGAGCGGGGGGCCTGGCGGTCGCCCTGGGCCGCGGTGGCGGCCTGGGTGGCGGGTACGCTGGCGAGCGCCAGGGCGAGGAGGCTGGCG
>DAOQMM010000020.1:26339-39239 GCA_035335645.1 Rhodocyclaceae bacterium
GGTGGCGGCCTGGGTGGCGGGTACGCTGGCGAGCGCCAGGGCGAGGAGGCTGGCGAGGAGGATGCCGGGGAGGGGTGTCTTCACGGTGGGGTCTCCTTGTGGACCGGAATAGCCGGGTTCGGGGCGGGCACCGGACCGGGGGTCCGACACCGTTCTGCCATGACTGCACTGTACGGAAGGCCGGGCGGGCGGACTGTCCGACAAGCGCGGATGCGTGTGTAGGAATCGGCCGTCGGACATGTCGGCGCTGGCCGGGCCGGGGACGCCGCCGGCGGGCCGCGTGGTCGTGCCCCGTGGCGGCAGGGGCACGGCGCGGTGCAGGAAAATTCCGACGCGGGGCTCATCCGCCACCGACACCGGGGCGGGCGCGACGGACCTAGAATGGGTCCGGACCCTTACACGCTTCCATCATGAACATGCCGATCTCTCCGCGCTCCCGCCGTCGCCTGCGCCATGTGGCGGCCATCCTCGCCGTGGCGGGGCTGGGTGTCGCGCTGTTCGACGGGAACCTGCTGCGCGGCCCCCTGGCCCGCTTGGCCAGCGCGCAGCTCGGTCGCAGCGTCCAGATCGCAGGCCCGGTCGATCTGCATCCGTGGAGCCTTCACCCGACCCTCAGTGTGGGCGGCGTGACCGTGGCCAACGTGACCGGCGGCCGCGCCAGCCTCCTGGCGAGCGCCGGCCGGCTGGCCGTGACGGCCGACCTGCGGGCGCTGCTGCGGGGGGCGGTGGTGCTGGATGCGCTGGAGGTCGACCGGGCCGAGATCCACCTGGAAGAAGACCGGGAGGGGCGCGGCAACTGGCAGCTCGGCGGGCAGATCGGCGCGGGCGGCAAGGACCCCGCTGCGGCGCCGACGCGCCTGCGCATCGCCCGGGTGCGCATCCACGACAGCCGGTTGAGCGCCGAGCTGCCGTCGCGCAAGACCTCGCTGCAGCTCGAGGTGGCGACAGGGGACGACGGTCGCATCCGCTTCACCGCCCGTGGTCGCTACCAGGGGCAGGACCTGACGGTGGACGGCGAGGCGGGGAGCGTGCCCGGGCTGATCGACGGCCAGCTGCCCTACCCGCTGAAGGCCGCCGGCACGGTGGGCGCCACGCGCTTCCGTATCGACGGGTCGAGCGCCGATCTGGCAGGGCTGAACGGCCTCGACGTGGGCTTCGAGCTGGCGGGCCGCAGTCTGGCGGAGCTGTATCCGCTGACCGGCGTGCCGCTGCCGGCGTCTCCGGCCTACCGGTTCGCGGCGCGGCTGGTGCAGTCCGGCACCCTGTGGCGCTTCGAGAACATCGACGGCACCGTCGGCCGCAGCGATCTGGCGGGCACCTTTGCCGTGGATCGGGGGCCCGTGCCGCAGCGCCTGAGCGGCACGCTGCGCGCCCGGCATCTGGATCTGCAGGATCTCTCGGGGTTCCTCGGCGCGCGCGACAGCAGCGGCGAGCGGCTGGCGCCCCGGCCGGGCAAGGTGTTGCCGGCACGCCCGCTGGGATTCGACAAGATCGCTGCGGCCGATGTGGATCTGGACTTCGCCATTGGCGACATCCGCCACAGCGGCCTGCCCCTCGATGCCGCGTCGGGGCATCTGCGCATCGTCGATAGGCGTGTCCTGCTCCAGCCCCTGCGCGTCGGCATGGCCCAGGGCGAGGTGAGCGGCGTCCTCGAGCTCGAGACCCGCGGCATGCCCGCCCGTGCGCGTCTGGATCTGCAGGCCAGCCGGCTGAAGCTGCGTGAGCTGATGCCCACGCTCGAATCCAGATCCCTGACCACCGGCGTCCTCGGGGGCCGGGCCACGGTGTCCATGCGGGGCAATTCCGTCGCTGCGCTGCTGGGCAGCGCCACCGGCGACCTCGCCCTCGCCATGGATGGCGGCAGCACCAGCCGCCTGCTGGTGCGCCTGGCCAATCTGGATGTGGCCAACGCCTTTGTGTCCTGGCTGGCCGGCGGTCAGCGGGAGGACATCCGCTGTCTGGTGGGAGATTTCAGCGCCCGCGACGGGGTGCTCGAGCCGCGCGCGCTGTTGCTCGACACGGAGCGCACCCTCATCCGCGGCGAAGGGCAGATCAATCTGCGCGATGAAACGCTGGATCTCCGCCTGCGGGCGTCGGCACGGGACGGCAGCCTGCTGTCCCTGCGGGGGCCTCTGCATCTGGACGGAAGTTTTGCCGACCCCAAGGTTCTGCCGGAGCCGGTCCCGCTGGGCAGCCGGGTGGCCGGGGCGGTGGCGCTCGGGCTGATCTCGCCGCCGCTGGCCCTGCTGCCCCTGCTGGAAGCCGGCGATGCACGCGAGTCGGCCTGCAAGCGTCTCCTCCAGCAGGCCGGGAAGACGATGGGGCGACCCTGAGGGGCCGCAGCAGATCGGGGCGTGAACGGGCGCCGGGGCCCGCGGGACGACGTTGTGCCGTCTTCCGGAGGGGCCCGGCGGAAGTGCGGCGGGCGCTCATCGCCGCCCGCGCGCATTCATCCCTTGCCCAGCAGCAGGTTGAAGACAAAGCTGACGATGGCAAGGATCAGGAAGATGAAGAACAGGACCTTCGCGATTTCCACCGCGCCGGCGGCAATCCCGCCAAAACCGAACAGGGCGGCGACGATCGCGATGACAAAAAAGACCACGGCATAGTGCAGCATGGCGGTTCTCCTGAAACGGTGATGACGGACGGGGGCGATGGCGCGGCGCGGGGGCTCAGGCGTCGAGCATCTTTTCCCAGGCCTGCACGTGGCGCTTGGCTTCGTCCAGGGTGAGGCCATAGCGCTCCTGGATCCGGCCGGCGAGTACCTCGCGGCGGCCTTCGATGACGTCCAGGTCGTCGTCGGTGAGCTTGCCCCAGTGTTCCTTGAGCTTGCCCTTGAGCTGCTTCCAGTTGCCTTCGATGATGTTGTGGTTCATGGCGATTCTCCTGAGGTTGAGGGCTTCGAGCGTTCCGGAGGGGTGTCCCGGGCGGTCGGCATGCGGTGGAGCCTGCATGACTCCAGCTTAGGCAGGCGCCGCCGGGCGGGCAGTCGGCTGGATCTGAACGGGATGTGGGACTGCGCCGACGGCCCTGTCGGGCATCGCCGTCCGGGGTGTCCCGGTGGCGCCCGGCGGGGCCCGCCGGGGCGGCGGAGCGCGGCCCCGCAGCGGCGGGAAGGCGTGTCAGACAACTCCCACATACCATTCAGCGCCGACCGACGGTATCGTGATGTTTGTCACGGTACAGTTTCAAAAAAGGCGTTTTATACAGCGCCCCCACCCGGCAGCACGCCCCCGACCCATCGACAGGAGCACAGGATGAAACGCGTCAGCATCGACTGGAATGCCAAACCCGTCCGCGCAGCCCGCCGGAGCCCTGCGCGTAGTGTGTGGACCGACACCCTCGAGGACGAGATCGATCTGCGCAGGCTGCGGACCGAACGCAGACTCGACAAGGTGCGCCGCGCCCTCATCAACCAGAGCGGCCTGACGTCCCGCTGATCGGCAGGCCGCCCCCCGACGGGGCGGGGCCGCCCGCCTGTCCGCAATGCCCCGCCCGTTCCCCGCCGCCATGAATACCGTCCTGCCCCTGCGGGATCCCCGGGCCCGCATGCGCCTCGTGCGGCATTGGCCCGTCTTCCTGGTGATCCTGGGGGTCGGGCTGCTCCTCGGGCTGCTCACCATCGGCCGGCTCCACTCGGAGTTCGGCGTGAGCGCCCTGCGCACCTCGCAGGCCTACAACAGTCAGATCGACCGGCTGAACCGGCTGCTGATCGTGCTGCTGGATGCCGAGACCGGCGTGCGCGGATTCATCGCGAGCGGGCTCAATCCGGTCTATCTCGAGCCCTACCAGCAGGCCGAACAGGACATCGGCCCCTTGCTGAAAGCCATCTCCAATGACTATCCCCAGGGCACCCAGGACCACACCGAGTTTGAGCTGCTCGGGCAGCTGATCGCCGTCAAGCGCCAGCTGCTGGCGGAAACGGTCCGCATCCGGCGTGTGCCGACGGTCGTGCCGCCGGGAGAGACCGGGCCGGGCAAGGCCTACATGGACCAGATCCGCCTTTCCATCGCCGTGCTGCGGGGGCGTCTGGAAGAGCGCAATGCCCGCTCGATTGCCGAATCCACCAAGCGCTTCAACGACACGCGCACCCTCGTCACCGTACTGGCCCTGGGTGCGGTGGGGCTGGTGCTGGCCCTGTTTGCCGTGCAGCAACGGCAGACCGTCCTGCGGGCGCGCATTGCCGAGCTGCTGGAGCGGGAGAACATCGCTCTGGAATCCACGGTGGCCGAGCGCACGCGGGAGCTGTCGGATCTGGCGAGCTACCTGACCACCGCGCGGGAACTCGAACAGGCGCGGCTGGCCCGCGAGCTGCACGACGAACTGGGGGCGCTCCTCACCGCGGCCAAGATGGACGCGAGCTGGTTGCTGCGCAGCCTGGGCGCGCAGTCCACGCCGGACATCCAGGCCCGTTTCCGGCGCCTGATCGACACCATCGGTTCGGGCATCACCATCAAGCGGCGTGTGGTGAGCGACCTGCGTCCGCCGCTGCTCCAGGGGCTGGGCCTGGTGGAAGCCCTGCGAGCCCTGTCCGACGATCTCCACGACGAGTACCGGGTCACGCTGCAGCTGCCCGGCGAGAACATCGACTGCGACGAGGAACAGGCCCTGGCCCTCTTCCGCATCGTCCAGGAAAGCGTGACCAACATCCGCAAGTACGCGCGGGCCAGGGCCATCGAGGTGGGTCTGGCGGTCGACGCGGGGGTCGTCCGGCTATGGGTGAAGGACGACGGTGTCGGCTTCGACCCCGACAACCCGCAGCTCAATCGCCATGGCCTGGCCGGGATGAAGCACCGGGTGCAGATGTTCGAGGGGCGTTTTACGGTGACGTCTGCACCCGGCGCCGGAACGCGCATCGACGCCACGATGCCCCTGCGGCCGGCGGCCCCGTCGGCGCACGGCTGAATCCGACGCACCCACGCCGGCGGCGGGCTCCGGCGTGGCGCGGACCCGCCCGTGCCGGCGGCTCAGTCGACGATCAGACCGTGGCGCAGGGCGTAGGCGGCGAGTTCCGCATTGCTGGCCACGTCGAGCTTTTCCAGGAGGCGGGAGCGATAGGTGCTGACCGTCTTCACGCTCAGATTGAGCACGTCGGCGATACCGGACACGGATTCCCCCCTGGCGAGGCGCAGGAAGACCTGCAGCTCCCGCTCGGAGAGACTCTCGTGGGGCAGTGCGGTGCCCGCGCCGGCCAGATCGTCCGCCAGCAATTCGGCGGTGCGCGGTGACACATAGCGCCGACCCTGCGCGACCGTGCGGATCGCGCGGATCAGCTCATCCCGTTCGCAGTCCTTGCACAGGTAGCCGTTGGCGCCGTTGCGGATCATGGGCAGCGCATAGCGCTCCTCGGGGAAGCCGCTCAGCACCAGCACCTTGAGATCCGCGTAGCGCTGCCGGACGGCCCGCAGCACATCCACGCCGCTCTGCCCCGGCAAGGACAGATCCAGCAGCAGGACATCGCAGGGCGTCGTGCGCAGGTGCTGCAGGGCTTCCTCGCCGGAGGCGGCCTCGAACTCCACCTGGATGCCCAGTTCATCGGAGAGCATTTCGCGGAATCCCGCACGCACGATCTTGTGGTCGTCGACGATGGCCAGACGCAGCATGGCGGTTCTCCCGGACGGAATGGACGGATTGTATCGGTGGGGCGCGCGGCGGCGCGTCCCCCGAGTCCGACAATCATGCAGGAATTGTCCTACGGGCGGGCGCCGATTCCCGTGCGGCAGGGGCGCCCGCATGTAGGTGCCGGCCTACAGGCCAATCGGCGGTGGATGACTGCGCGCCAGGCCGGGACGGGGGAGGATGCAAGCATCACCGTCGCCCGTCCATCGCTGGAATGCCGCCATGAAGATCGTCCGCCGTCGTCCCCTTGCCCTGGAAGCGTCCGTCCGGATCGGCCTGCTGGCCGTCACCTTCGTTGCCGCGTTTGCCGCGGGACATTCGACCGCGTCCCGCGCGCCGCAGTCGCTGGATGACCCGGCCGCGGGGCCCGCCCTGCTGCGCGACGGGGTCGATCGGGCCGGCCGGAGCGTTGCCGCGGCCGTCGGCCTCGACGTGTATTCCGAGGCGGGCCGGCCCGTCGGGCGCCTGACCGCCCTCCTGCACGGCGAAGGCCACGATGGCCTGGCCCGGATCGCCGTGGCCGAACGGGGCGACGAAGGCGCACGGGAGATCGTGGTGCCGCTCGGCCGCCTGGTCTGGCGGGACGATCGCGTGGTGCTGGCGGACGGCGCCGCGCCGCGCTGGCTGATCTGAGGCGGCGCAAGTGGCCACCGCGGCGGCGCGCCCGCAGGACCGCGCGACCCGCCTGAAGGTCCGCCGGGCACGCAAGATGGCCCGCTCGGCCCACGCCTACGTGCGGGGCAGCACAGCCCGTTTTTACGCCTGGCTGGCGGCGAGCGACGGCGACGCCCTGCCGGACGGTCCGCCCGTCTGGATCTGCGGTGACTGCCACCTGGGCAACCTGGGGCCGGTGGCCGACAGCGATGGGCGTACCGGTGTCGAGATCCGCGACCTCGATCAGGCGGTGATCGGCAACCCGGCCCATGATCTCGTCCGCCTCGGGCTGTCCCTGGCCTGCGCCTGTCGCAGCGCCGACCTGCCCGGGGTCATGAGTCTCCGTGTCGTCGATATGCTCCTGGACGGGTATGCCCGTGCCTTCGCGCAGCGTCCGCGTCCACCGTCGCCGCCGGACAGCGTGAAGGCGGTGATCCGCCGGGCCGTGAAGCGTACGTGGAAGCAGCTGATGCGCGACCACCTCGACCACGCCCGTCCGCGGATCCCCCTCGGCGCCCGCTTCTGGCCGCTCACCCGCCGCGAGCAGGGGGCCATCGCACAGTGTCTGGACGAGACCCGCCTGCCCGAACTGGCGCGCCAGCTGGGCATCGCGCGGGACACCGAGGCGGTGCGCGTGGCCGACGCGGCCTATTGGGTCAAGGGCTGCAGCAGCCTCGGGCGGCCCCGCTACGTCGTCCTGCTTCAGGTGGACGGCGCGGCCGAGGCGCGTCTGGCGATGGTGGACATCAAGGATGCGCCGCCCGCCGCGGCACCCCGCACCGGGTCGGTGAGCATGCCCCGGGACAACGCCGAGCGGGTGGTGGAGGCGGCCCGTGCCCTGGCGCCGGCGCTGGGCGGGCGCATGGTGGCGATGCGTCTGCTCGACCGGCCGATGGTGGCGCGCGAGCTGTCGCCCCAGGACCTCAAGATCGAGCCGGACCAGCTGGCCCCGGCAGACATGGCGGCCCTGGCGCACTACCTGGGGCGCATCGTCGGCGATGCCCACGCCCGTCAGATGTCGGCCCCGCAGCGTCGTCACTGGCATGCCACTCTGCGCCGTTCCCACAGCCGCGTCGTCGACGCCCCGTCGTGGCTGTGGCGCGCCATCGTGGACGCCCTGGCGGATCATGAGCGGGGCTATCTGGAACATTGCCGGCGGCACGTCGCAGCGCTCGTCGCGTGAGGGTCGAGCATCCCGGGCGCAGCCCCGCGCCCTGTAGGAACTGACCGACAGACCCGCCCCGGCGGGCGCCCTATACTGGATTCGTCCGGAAGCGCGCAGGCCGCCGCCGCGCGCAGCCGGCCCGCACCCTCCGTCACGCGACGCTTCTGAACGCCATCTTCTGCCCACGCGCCCACCATGCCGTCTGAACCCACCGTCCTGCGAACGGTCATCATCGAGGACAACGCCGTGCTCCTCGACTTGCTGACGGGCATGCTGGCGGGTATCGAAGGGGTGAGCGTGGTGGGGCACGCGGCGAGTGAGGCCGAGGCCCTGGCGCTGGTGCGCGCCACCCGGCCCCAGCTGGCCATCGTGGATCTGGAGCTGCGCGGCAGTTCTGGTCTGGGCGTGCTCGCCGCCTTTCAGCAGACGCCTGACGAGTACGGCGCGCCGCTGGCCATCGTGTTCTCCAACCACGCCCATCCCATCGTGCAGTCCCGCTGCCTGGCGCTGGGTGCGCGGGCGTTCTTCGACAAATCCTTCCAGATGGACGATCTGCTCGACTTCGTGCAGGCCACGGCGCGCGCCCTCTGAGGGCGCTCCGTTCGTCCGCCTGCGCCATCGGGCGCCAGCGGCGTTCACGACGCAGGGGGCGGAAGCCCGCCCCCTGCTGCCGCTGTGCGTGCGCCTTACGGGCGCACGACGATGTCGTTCTTCACCATCGACACGCCGGGCGTGCCGCGCGCCAGGGATTCGGCCCGATCCCGCTCCGTGGTGCTCTTCGCGAAGCCGGACAGCTGCACCGTCCCCTTGAGCGTTTCCACCCCGATGGCCATCGCGCTCACCGTGCTGTCCTCGGCGAACTTGGCCTTGACGCGGGTCGTGATGGTGGCGTCGTCCACGTACTGTCCGACGGTGGATTGTTCGCGGGTGATGGCGCAGCCCGCCGCGGAAAAGGCGAGCAGACCGGCAAGGGCAAGGGTGACGGCGGTGGTTTTCATGACAGGCTCCTCATCTGGGGAAAGTCGGTCCGGTAGACATGTGCTCCGGTACGTACTGCTGACTCCAGCATAGGGCGGGGCCACGCCGGCGCCTGTCCGACGGGACGGATTGACGTGTAGGACTCGTCCTTCCCGGCGCCCCGGCGCCTACGGCCACGGTGCCGCCGCGCGCGCCGCCATCCGGCTGAAGGCCGGGCGCGCGCCTGTGGCGCCCAGTGCGGCGCGGAGCGTGCCATGCACGGGGCATTTGCTGCGCAGCATCTAAACCATTGTCTAATTTCTGGACAGGCCGATTCCCCCTAAGGTGTCTCCACACGGTCGATCCGCTGGGCGCGGAGGACCGAGGGGGAGCTTGCAGGGCTCCTGCATCCCGACATGAAGGAGACAAGAATGGCCTTACTCAATCGGATGGACTGGTACGACCTGGCCCGATCCACCAACTGGACCCCGAAGTACGTCACCGAGGACGAACTGTTCCCGCCCAAGCTGTCGGGCGAGTTCGGCCTGCCGCTCACGGCCTGGGAGTCCTACGACGAACCCTACAAGCAGACCTACCCGGAATACGTGAAGGTGCAGCGCGAGAAGGATGCCGGCGCCTACTCGGTGAAGGCCGCCCTGGAGCGCAGCCGCATCTTCGAGAACGCCGATCCGGGCTGGAAGTCGGTGATGAAGGCCCACTACGGCGCCATCGCCCGTGGCGAGTACGCCGCCGCCAGCGCCGAGGCGCGCATGATGCGCTTCTCCAAGGCACCGGGGATGCGCAACATGTCCACGCTGGGCTGCATGGACGAGATCCGCCACGGCCAGATGCAGCTCTACTTCCCCCACGAGCACGTGGCCAAGGACCGGCAGATGGACTGGGCCTTCAAGGCCTACGACACCAATGACTGGGCCATGATCGCCGCCCGGCATTTCTTCGACGACATCATGATGACCCGGGACGCCATCAGCGTCTCCATCATGCTGACCTTCAGCTTCGAGACCGGCTTCACCAACATGCAGTTCCTGGGGCTGGCGGCGGACGCGGCGGAAGCCGGCGACCACACCTTCGCCAACCTCATCTCCAGCATCCAGACCGACGAGTCCCGCCACGCCCAGATCGGCGGCCCGGCCCTCAAGGTGCTCATCGAGAACGGCCAGAAGGCCGAGGCCCAGAAGCGCGTGGACATCGCCGTATGGGGCGCCTGGAAGCTCTTCTCGGTGCTGACCGGTCCGATCATGGACTACTACACGCCGCTGGAGCACCGCAAGCAGTCCTTCAAGGAGTTCATGGAGGAGTGGATCGTCGCCCAGTTTGAGCGCGCCCTCACCGACATGGGCCTGGAGCTGCCCTGGTACTGGGAGATCTTCCTCAAGGATCTCTCCGAGACCCACCACGGCATGCACCTGGGCTCCTACTACTGGCGCCCCACCGTGTGGTGGAACCCCGCTGCGGGGGTCACCCCGGACGAGCGGCAGTGGCTGGAAGAGAAGTACCCCGGCTGGAACGACACCTGGGGCCAGTGCTGGGACGTGATCATCGACAACGTGGTGGACGGCAACATGGCCAAGGCCTACCCGGAGACGCTGCCCTACGTCTGCAACATGTGCCAGCTCCCCATCCTCGGCACGCCGGGCAAGGGCTGGAACGTCAAGGATTACCCGCTGGAATACAAGGGCCGCCTGTACCACTTCGGCTCCGAGGTGGATCGCTGGGTGTTCCAGCAGGAGCCCGAGCGCTACGCCGGCCACCTGTCCATCGTCGATCGCTTCCTGGCCGGAATGATCCAGCCCATGAACCTGGAAGGCGCCCTCGCCTACATGAACATCGCCCCCGGCGAATGCGGCGACGATGCCCACAACTACGCCTGGGCCGAGGTCTACCGCGCCCTGCGCGCCGCCCGCAAGGCCGGCTGAGCCCGACACCGCCGGCCCCGCGCGGGCCGGCGGCTCACATCAAGGAGATTCGAAGCATGGCCTTATTTCCATTGACCTCCAATTTCGAGGGGGATTTCGTCCTGCAACTGTTGCCGGTGGATACCGAGCACACCATGGACGAGGTGGCTGCCGCCGCTGCGGTGCATTCCGTCGGCCGCCGCGTCCGGGCCCGTCCGGGTCACATCCTGCGGGTCCGCCGCCACGGCAGCGCGGAGTTCCTGCCGCGCACCCTGAAGGTCGGCGAGGCGGGCTTCCAGCCCACCGAGACCGTGGACATCATCTGGCAGGCCGCCTGACGGCCACCGCGATCGGAGCGAGCGCATGTGCTTCACCAAGGTATGCACCCTCGATGACGTGTGGGAAGGCGAGATGGCGGCCTTCACCGTCAATGGACACGAGATCCTCCTCGTCTGCCCCGAGGGCGGCGAAATCAAGGCCTTCCAGGGCGTCTGTCCGCACCAGGACATCGCCCTCGCCGAAGGCAAGTTCGACGGCAAGCGGGTGATCTGCCGCGCCCATCTGTGGCAGTTCGACGCCGCCACCGGCCAGGGCGTCAATCCCGACGACTGCGCCCTGGCGGTCTACCCCGTCAAGGTCGAGGGCGACGACGTGCTGGTCAGCACCGAAGGCGTCGAGCCCCTGTTCGCCCACACCTGAGCCGGACCTTGCGGACGCCGCCCGGCGCGGCGTCCCCGGCATCCCACAAGGAGACACCATGAGTACAGCAGCAGCGGGTCAGGCCTATCACAACAACCTGGTCGGTCCGGTCATGCGGGCCGGCGATCTGGCCATGGCGGTCATCGAGGCCGCCAAGGTGGACAACCCCGGCAAGGACATCTACGTGGATGACAAGCGCGCCTACATCCGCATCCACGCCGAGCAGGAAATGATCCTGCGCCAGGCCACCATTGAAGAGGAGCTGGGCCGGCCCTTCCGCATGAACGACCTGGAGGTGGACCTCAGCTCCTTCGCCGGCCAGATCGAGAGCCGCGACGACTCGGTGCGCTTCTACTTCGTCAAGAAGCTCTGAGCGCCCGCCCCGTCCACGCCCAAAAAGACACGAGGAGACACCCATGTCCGAGATTCAAGTCCTGAAGCCCCAGAAGACCTGGAGCCATCTGGCGGTGCGCCGCCGCAAGCCCAGCGAATACGAGATCGTCAGCGCCAACCTGCACTACAACGACCGCGACCCGAACGCGCCCTACGAGCTGGATCCGGGCATGTTCATGAACGAGTGGTACAAGAAGCACACCTTCGGCACCGCCCTCAAGCACGCCGACTGGAACGCCTTCCGCGATCCGGACGAGGTGGTCTACCGCACCTACAACATGATGCAGGACGGCCAGGAGACCTACGTCTTCGGCCTCTTCGACCAGTTCAACGAGCGTGAGCACGACAAGGCCCTCGATCCCCGCTGGGCCGGCACCCTGGCGCGTCTGTATACGCCGGCCCGCTACCTCTTCCACACCCTGCAGATGGCCTCCGCCTACGTGGGGCAGGTCTCGCCCGCCAGCACGATCACCAACTGCCACTACTTCCAGATGGCCGACAGCCTGCGCTGGCTGAGCCACACCGCTTACCGGACCACCGAGCTGGCGCGCGCCTTCGCCGACAAGGGCTTCGGTCGCGACGAACGGCACTATTGGGAAGAGGACGCCGTCTGGCAGGGCTTCCGCGAGCTGATGGAAAAGGCCCTCACCGTGTGGGACTGGGGCGAGGCCATCGTGGTCCTCAACCTGATCGTCAAGCCGGCGGTCGAGGAGACGGTGCTGCGCCGCCTGGGAGAATCCGCCCGCCACAACGGCGACACCCTGTTGGGCCTGCTCACCGACGCCCAGCTCATCGACGTGGCGCGCCACCGCCGCTGGGCTGCCGCCTTCGTGGCCATGGCCCTGGAGACGCCGGGCAACCGGGAACTCATCGCCGGCTGGATCGCCCAGTGGGAACCGCTGGCCGACCGGGCCATCGACGCCTACTGCGCGGCCCTGCCCGACGTGCCCGAAGCCGCCGCCGCGGCCCGTGCCGCCACCCGCGACCTGCGTCGCAGCCTGGGCTTCTGAGCCCGCCGCCACGGGCGACCGCTGCGGTCCTGTCGGGCCGCGGCGGTGCGCCGGGAGACGCCATGAATCCACCCCTCATCGTCAACGAGCGGGACGGCAGCCGTTTCGCGCAGGCCCCTGGCGACACCGTTCTGCGCGCCGCCCTGCGGGCCGGCATCGGCCTGTCCTACGAATGCAATTCCGGCGGCTGCGGCGGCTGCAAGATCGAGCTGCTGCAGGGCGACGTGGAGACTCTGTGGCCTGACGCGCCCGGCCTGGGCGAGCGGGATCGCCGCCGCGGCCGTCACCTGGCCTGTCAGTGCCGCGCTGTCGGCGACATCACCATCAAGGCCCCCACCGCGCCCGAGTACGTGCCGCCGATCCTGCCCCGGCGCCGTCGCGCCTTCCTGATCGGCACCACCGACCTGACCCACGACCTGCGCGAATTCCGCTTTGCCGCCGACGGTCCGGCCGACTTCCTGCCCGGCCAGTACGCCATGCTGGATCT
>DAOQMM010000021.1:0-38796 GCA_035335645.1 Rhodocyclaceae bacterium
TGTCGGCCATGTCCTGGGTGAGCTTTTCCATCATGTAGGAGCCGGCCCAGGGGTCGACGACGTTACAGATGTGGGTTTCTTCCTGGATGATGATCTGGGTGTTGCGGGCGACGCGGGCAGAGAACTCGGTGGGCAGCGCGATGGCTTCGTCGAGGGCGTTGGTGTGCAGGGACTGGGTGCCGCCGAACACGGCCGCCATGGCTTCGATGGTGGTGCGCACCACGTTGTTGTACGGGTCCTGCTCGGTGAGGGACCAGCCGGAGGTCTGGCTGTGGGTCCGCAGCATCATGGACTTGGCGTTCTTGGGATTGAACTGCTTCATGATGCGCCACCACAGCAGGCGGGCGGCGCGCATCTTGGCGATCTCGAGGTAGAAGTTCATCCCCACCGCCCAGAAGAAGGACAGGCGGCCGGCGAAGGTGTCCACGTCCATGCCGGACTTGATGCCGGTGCGCACGTATTCGAGGCCGTCGGCGAGGGTGAAGGCCAGTTCGATGGCCTGGTTGGCGCCCGCTTCCTGGATGTGATAGCCCGAGATCGAGATGCTGTTGAACTTGGGCATGTGCGACGACGTGTACTGGAAGATGTCGGCGATGATCTTCATCGACGGCGTCGGCGGGTAGATGTAGGTGTTGCGGACCATGAACTCCTTGAGGATGTCGTTCTGGATGGTCCCGGACAGCTTGTCCTGGCTGACGCCCTGCTCTTCGGCGGCGACGATGTAGCCGGCGAGGATCGGCAGCACGGCGCCGTTCATGGTCATGGAGACGGAAATCTTGTCGAGGGGGATGCCGTTGAAGAGGATCTTCATGTCCTCGACGGAATCGATGGCCACGCCGGCCTTGCCCACGTCACCCACCACGCGGGGGTTGTCGGAGTCGTAGCCGCGGTGGGTGGCCAGGTCGAAGGCCACCGACACGCCCTGACCGCCGGCGGCCAGGGCCTTGCGGTAGAAGGCATTGGAGGCTTCGGCGGTGGAGAAGCCGGCGTACTGGCGGATGGTCCACGGCTTGACCGCGTACATGGTGGCCTGGGGACCGCGCAGGAAGGGCTCGAAACCGGGCAGGGTGTCGGTGAAGGACAGACCGTTCACATCGGCGGCCGTGTACAACGGCTTGACGGTGATGCCTTCCGGCGTCACCCAGTTGAGCTTGGCGACATCCCCTTCGGGGGCCGACTTGGCGGCGGCCTTGTTCCAGGCAGCCAGATCGGGTTGGGGGAAGGTCGGAATGCTGTCGTTCGCCATGGCGGTCTACCCTATAAAATTGTTCGGCCGCTACGCGACCGCTATTGTGTTGTACGCCAGGACCGGCCGTGACCGAACGGTCACGGCCGGGCTGCCGTGTCCCGTGCAGGGCCGTTTTCTCCCTCCCTCTGTTTTTCGCGCCGCGGCCGGGGCCCCGTCGCCAAGGGTATACAACCTGCACAGGAACTTGACTTGCTCCCTTGGTGATAATACTTTATCCATAATTATGAATGCAATAGCCGATTTGATCCGTCCGACTCCTACGCCCGCCGTCCCATGAACGCCACCCGCATCGCCCCCCTCGCCCTCTATCAGGAAGTCGCCGAGCGCCTGCGTCAGCGGATCTTTGCCCACGAGCTGCCGCCCGGCACCTGGGTGGACGAACAGGCCCTCGCCGCCCAGTACGGCATCTCCCGCACTCCCCTGCGGGAAGCGCTCAAGGTCCTCGCCTCCGAGGGCCTGGTGACCCTCAAGCCGCGCCGCGGCTGCTACGTCACCGAGATCTCCGAGCGGGACCTGGACGAGATCTTCTCGGTGATGGCCCTGCTCGAGGGCCAGTGTGCCGCCAGCACCGCGCGGCGTGCCGGCGACGGCGATCTGGTCCGCCTGCACACCATCCACGACGAACTCGAAAAGGCCGCGGCGAGCAACGACATCGACGGCTTCTTCGAGGCCAACCAGGCTTTTCACCAGGAACTGCAGCGCATCGCCAACAACCGCTGGCTGACCCAGGCCATCGTGGATCTGCGCAAGGTGATCAAGCTGTCCCGCCACCATTCCCTGTTCATCGACGGCCGCCTGCAGCAGTCCCTGCTGGAGCATCGGGTGATCCTCGCCGCCCTCGACCGGCGCGACGAGGCCGGCGCCGAGGCTGCCATGCGCGAGCACATCTCCAGCGCCCGCCGCGCCCTCGCCCGCATCGCCTCGACCCGCGACGAAGCCGCCGCCTGACGCGGTCACGGTCCATTCAAGCAAAAACCCCCGGTCGCCGCGAGGCGCCGGGGGTTTTTGCTGCCACCGGGTGCCCGCAGGCACCCGGAACAGGGGCGATCAGTGCTGGCTGGCTTCCGCCGCACCAAAGCCGGTCTGGGCCCGCACGTACTGGTCCTCGAAGGCAGCGCGCTCGGCCTGGGCCTCGGCGCTGTTGTCGAGCTTGGACAGCACGATGGTGACCAGGAAGGCCAGGGGCATGGAGAACAGGGCCGGCTGGTCGTAGGGGAAGATCGCCTGGGCGTTGCCCAGCACGGTTACCCACACGGACTTGGACAGCAGCACGAAGAGCACCGCCGCCACCAGGCCGACGTAGCCGCCCACCACCGCACCGCGGGTGGTGAGGCCGCGCCAGTACATGGAGAGGATCAGCACCGGGAAGTTGGCCGAGGCCGCGATGCCGAAGGCCAGCGCCACCATGAAGGCCACGTTCATCTTCTCGAAGACGATGCCCAGCAGGATCGCCACGATGCCCAGGGCGACGGAAGAGAGCTTGGAGACGCGCAACTCTTCCATCTCGGTGGCCTTGCCGCCGCGGATCACACGGGCGTAGATGTCGTGGGAGATGGCCGCCGCACCGGCGAGGGCCAGACCGGACACCACCGCCAGGATGGTGGCGAAGGCCACCGCCGACAGGAAGCCCAGCAGCAGGTTGCCGCCCACCGCCTTGGCCAGGTGCATCGCCACCATGTTGCCGCCGCCGATGATCTTGCCGCCGATCTTGCCGCCTTCGAAGAAGTCCGGGTTCTGGCCGACGATGATGATGGCGGAGAAGCCCATCAGCAGGATCACGTTGAAGAAGTAGGCGACGAAACCGGACGCGTAGAGCACCGACTTGCGGGCTTCCTTGGCGTTGGTCACGGTGAAGAAGCGCATCAGGATGTGGGGCAGGCCGGCAGTGCCGAACATCAGGCCGAGGCCCAGGGACAGGGCAGTCACCGGATCGGGCAGCAGGGAGCCGGGGAACAGGATCTTCTCACCCAGGCTATGCAGGGAGACGGCCTGGGTCATCAGGTTCTCGAAGCTGAAGCCGAACTGGGACATGGCCAGCACCATCACCAGGGTGCCCCCCGCCAGCAGCATGCAGGCCTTGATGATCTGCACCCAGGTGGTGGCGACCATGCCGCCGAAGGTGACATAGACCATCATCAGCGCGCCCACCACGAACAGGGCGATGGTGTAGTCCAGGCCGAAGAGCAGCTTGATGAGCTGACCGGCACCCACCATCTGGGCCACCAGGTAGAAGCACACCACGGTCAGGGACGACACCGCCGCCATGGTCCGTACCTTGCTCTGGTTGAGCCGGTAGGAGGTGATGTCCGCAAAGGTGAACTTGCCCAGGTTGCGCAGGCGCTCGGCCATCAGGAACAGGATGATGGGCCAGCCGGCGAAGAAGGCGATCATGTAGATGTAGCCATCCACGCCCTTGGTGTAGACCAGCGCGGTGAGCCCCAGCAGGGTCGCGGCAGACATGTAGTCACCGGCGATCGCCAGACCGTTCTGGAAGCCGGTGATGCCGCCGCCAGCGGTGTAGAAATCCGCCGCCGACTTGGTGCGGCCCGCCGCCCAGTAGGTGATGCCCAGGGTCATGGACACGAACAGCACGAACATCCCGATGGCGTGCAGATTGAGGGGCTGCTTCTCGGTGGCGGAGATGGCGTCGCCGGCACAGGCCAGCGCGGGGGCCAGCAGGCCCAGCAGGGCCAGGTTGAGACGGGCGATCATCACTTCACCTCCTTGGCGGCGTCGTTCACGATGGCAGTGGTGATGTCGTCGAACTCGCTGTTGGCGCGCTTGACGTACACGGCGGTGAGGATCCAGAAGAAGATGAACATGAACAGCTCGGCCGCGATGCCGACGGTCACGTAGGACCCTTCGGACAGACGCTGGCCGATGAGCTGCGGGTTGAAGGCCACGACCATGAAGAAGCCGTAGAAGATGGTCAGCACGATGACCGACAGGATGGTCGCGAAGCCCTGGCGCTTGCGCACCAGCTCGGCGAACCGGGGATTGCTGCGGATGCGTGCGTAGACCGCACTCTGAGACGCAGTGCTCATGATTTTTCCCTCCCTCGAGAAACTTCACTTGGATGTGGCGCGATCTGCCTGTTGGTCTGTGCCTGGGGCACAGGGGGCAATCATTTTTATGTATAGGGTCCCTTGCGGGCAGGGCGAAGCCGCGCCGACGCGACGCCCAGGCTGAATGTTATAACATATACAAGATTCCATACCAGAACGTACGGGCGTTTTTGCCGGCGGCGCCGGCCTACCACCCCAAAAAAACACGGACCCCATCATGAGCGGAGAAATCGTCCTGCAGCGGGACGGCGGCATCGCCACCCTGAGCCTCTCCAACCCGGACAAGCTCAACGCCGTCGACGCCGGCATGTGGCGCGCCCTGCATGCCACCCAGACCGCCCTCAACGCCGACCCGGACCTGCGCTGCGTGCTGCTGCGCGGCGCCGGGGACAAGGCCTTCGCGGCCGGCGGCGACATCGAGGAATTCCTCACCGTGCGCGCCACCGTGGACGACGCGCTGCATTACCACGAAGACCTGGTCGCCGCCGCCCTCGACGCCATCCGCGCCTGCCCGGTGCCCACCGTGGCGATGATCCAGGGCGCCTGCATCGGCGGCGGACTGGAGATCGCCGGCTGCTGCGACCTGCGTATCGCCGGCGAATCGAGCCGCTTCGGCGCGCCCATCAACAAGCTCGGTTTCTCCATGTATCCCGGCGAGATGGCCGGCCTGCTGGATCTGGTCGGCCCCGCCGTACTGCTGGAAATCCTCCTGGAAGGCCGCATCCTGAGCGCCCGCGAGGCCCTCGCCAAAGGCCTGCTGACCCGCGTGGTGGACGACGAGGAGGTGGAGCGGGAAGCCCTCGCCACCGTCAGCCGCATCCTCAAGGGCGCGCCGCTGGTGGCGCGCTGGCACAAGCAGTGGGTGCATCGCCTGGCCGACCGGCGCCCGCTCGGCACGGACGAAAAGCGCGCCGCCTTCGACTTTCTCGCCACCGAGGATTACCGGGAAGGCCTGGACGCCTTCTTCGCCAAACGCACGCCGGATTTCAAGGGACGCTGACGCCCCGGCCGGCCCTCAGCCCGCCTGCCAGCGGGCGAGGAGCACGTCCCGGTGAGGCACCAGGCTCGCCACCGCCACGTCCAGCACCGGACCGGTGAGCGTATGGCCGGAGCATTCCGCCGCCAGTGCCACCGGCGTCCCGGCGATGCTCACCCGCAGGGCACCCTGGCCCGCCTGCAGGCGGGTCTGGCGATGGGACGCATCCAGAAAGATGTGGCCGTTGGTCAGGTTCAGCCTGCCTTCGATGTGCGCCGGCTTGCCGCTGGTGAGTTGCGCCTCCACCGCGCAGGGCACCAGCCGGTACTCATTGACCAGTGCCAGCGCCTGCCCGCGCAGATAGGCCGCCTGTTCGGACTCGGCCGCCGGCAGGCGCGCCGCCGCACGCTGGGCCAGGGTGTCCACCTCGGCGTCCGTCAGGTGTGGTGCCACCTGAATCACCTGGGCGCGCTCGACGCGACGCGCCGCCTGGGCCGCCGCATCCAGATGATGGTGATGGCGCACCACGCGCGCCCCCAGCGGCGTGAGCTGCTTGCCGGCGATCGCCGGCAGGCCGCGCAGCACCGTCGGCCCCAGCGCATCAGCCAGGGTCCGGCACAGGGCCGCATGGTCGAGCCCCGCCAGTTCGGGCGGCGTGGCGAGCTCGAGCTCGAAATGCAGTTGCAGGCGGACGGTCGCGTCGGACATGGCGGGCACCGGGTGGCAGTCATCAGAAACGTCCACGGCAGCCCCGTGTCATCCTTGAGCAGCCCCCCGCGCCGCCGAACGCCCTCAGCCGCCAAACACCGTGTGCAGCATCTTGGCCGACAGCAGGATCAGCACGCCGGCAAAGACCTTCTTCAGGGTCGCCACCGGCAGGCGGTGGGTGAGGCGGGCGCCGATGGGGGCGGTGAGGCTGGACACGGCGCTCACCAGCACCAGGGCGGGCAGGTAGACGAAGCCCGCGGTCCACGCCGGCAGACCCTCGGTGCCCCAGCCGTTGATCAGGTAGCCCAGCGCACCGGCCACGGCGATGGGCAGGCCGATGGCGGCCGAGGTGCCGATGGCGTGCTGCATCTTCACGTTGCACCAGGTCATGAAGGGCACCGACAGGGAGCCGCCGCCGATGGCCACCAGGGACGAGATGAAGCCGATGCCGCCGCCCACTGCGGCCAGCCCCGCCGGGCCCGGCAGCTCGCGGGACGGCTTGGGTTTCTTGTTGAGGATCATCTGCACCGCCACGTAGGCCGTGAAGCTGGCGAAGAACAGCGCCAGCGGCGCAGTGGGCGCCCGCGAGGCGACGAAGGAGCCGCCGAAGGTGCCCAACAGGACGCCGGGGGCGATGCCCTTGACGATCTCCCAGCGCACCGCGCCGTGGGCGTGGTGGGCGCGCAGGCTGGAGATCGAGGTGACGACGATGGCCGCCATGGAGGTGCCCAGGGCCAGGTGCACCATGTGCTCCCGCGGAAAGCCCTGGGCGGCAAAGAGGGTGGTGAGCATGGGCACCATGATGGCGCCGCCGCCCACCCCGAGCAGTCCCGCGAAGAATCCCACAAACGCCCCCAGCAGCAGGTAGGCGGCCAGCCAGTGCAGTTCCATCAACCGTCCTTCAGATCCGTTGCGCCGAGGAGATCCCCGACGATGAAGCGCCACTCGGCGGGTTCCACCGGCGTGATCGACAGCCGGTTGCCGCGGGCAAGGACGCGTAGGGTGGCAAGCTCCGGGTGTGTGCGCAATTCGGACAAACCCAGGAGGCGGGTCTTGCGCACGAAGGCCACGTCCACATGCACCCAGCGGGGCTGCTCCGGCGTGGCCTTGGGGTCGAAGTATCGGCTCGCCGGATCGAACTGGGTGGCGTCGGGATAGGCCGCGCTGGCCACCCGGGCGATGCCGGCGATGCCCGGCTCGGCGCAGCCGGAGTGGTAGAACAGCACGCCGTCGCCCACCGTCATGGCGTCGCGCATGAAGTTGCGCGCCTGGTAGTTGCGCACGCCGTACCAGGGCACGATCTGGTCCGGCCGGGCGGCCAGATCGTCGATGGACACGTCGTCGGGTTCCGACTTCATCAGCCAAAAACGCATGGAATGCTCCTGCTTTACCGGATTTGGAAGCTCGGGGCCTAGGGTATCATCGGCTCCGGTGTCCTGCGCCCCTGCGCCAGGACGGCCCGTCGCCCCCTTCCGGAGCCCCCTCCCATGAGCATCCCGACCGAACGCCGCAAGAACCTGCACCTGCGCGACCTGGTGGACAAGGCCTACGCCCTCATCGAGCCCTTTTTCGATCCCGCCAATGCCTGGAACGGCCAGACCCTCGAACACCTGGCCTACCGGGTGGTCCGCGAGAACCTGCCGGGCATTCCGCCGGAGGACGTGCAGGTGGTGGTGAGCGCGGCCACACGCATCTACCGCGCCAAGATCGGCCCCCAGTGACACCCCCGCAGCGTCCCGATCGCCCCGGCGGCGTCGCTGTCCGCCGGGAATCCGCCCGTTGACCCGCCTGTACCCCCTGCTCTTCGTGCTCCTGTGGAGCACGGGCTTCATCGGCGCCAAGTTCGGGCTGCCCTATGCGGAGCCCCTGGTCTTCCTGTGCATCCGCTACACGCTGGTGATCGCCCTGATGGGCGCCGCGGCGCTGCTTGCCCGCGCGCCCTGGCCGCAGGATCCGCGCCAGTGGCTGCACATCGGCCTCACCGGCGTACTGGTCCATGGCGTCTACCTGGGCGGCGTGTTCACGGCCATCCGTCACGGCCTGCCTGCGGGCGTCACGGCCCTGGTGGTGGGCCTGCAACCGCTGCTCACCGCCCTCGGCGCCGGCGTCCTGCTGGGCGAACGGGTACTGCCGCGCCAGTGGGCCGGGCTGGTGCTGGGCTTCGCCGGGGTCGGCCTGGTGGTGGCCCACAAGGTGGCGGCGGCGGCCGACGCCCACGGACTCACCGCGATGCTGGTGCCGGCCCTGGCGGCGCTGGCCGGCATCACCGTCGGCACCCTGTACCAGAAGCGCTTCTGCCCGGCCTTCGACCTGCGCACCGGGGCGGTGATCCAGTTCGTGCCCAGCCTCGCCCTGTCGGCCCTGGTGGCCTGGCACACGGAATCCCTGACGGTGGCGTGGACGGGGTCCTTCGTCTTTGCGCTCATGTGGCTGGTCCTGGTGCTGTCGGTGGGCGCCATCAGCCTGCTCAACCTGCTGATCCGCAGCGGCAGCGCGGTGAATGTGGCGAGCCTGTTCTACCTCACGCCCCCCACCACGGCGCTGATCGCCTGGGCTGCCTTCGGCGAGACGCTCACCGGCCTGGCCCTCGCCGGCATGGGGCTGACCGCCTTCGGCGTGTGGCTGGCGCGTCGATGAGCCTCACCACCGAGCGCGTCGCCACGCGCATTCTGGGCATCGACCCGGGCCTGCGCATCACCGGTTTCGGCGTCATTGACACGCTGGGCAGCGAGCTGCGCTACGTGGCGAGTGGCTGCATCCGCAGCGGCGAGGGCAGCCTGCCCCAACGCCTCAAGGTGATCCTCGACGGGGTGCGGGAAGTCATCGCCACCTACCGGCCGG
This sequence comes from Rhodocyclaceae bacterium, assembly GCA_035335645.1. Taxonomy (GTDB): domain Bacteria; phylum Pseudomonadota; class Gammaproteobacteria; order Burkholderiales; family Rhodocyclaceae; genus Zoogloea. The sequence goes on from DAOQMM010000021.1 coordinate 8,840, forward strand.
ACCAGGCGGCGGTGGAGATCGTCTTCGTGAATGTGAATCCCCAGTCCACCCTGATGCTTGGGCAGGCCCGCGGCGCGGCGATCTGCGGCGCCGTGTCCTGCGAATTGCCGGTGGCGGAATACACCGCGCTGCAGGTCAAGCAGGCGGTCGTCGGTCACGGCAAGGCCGCCAAGCAGCAGGTCAGCCACATGGTGGAACGCCTGCTGACCCTGGAGGCGAGCCCTTCGCCCGATGCGGCCGACGCCCTCGCCTGCGCCATCTGCCACGCCCATGCCAGCGCCGGGCTGGCTGCCCTGGCGGGTGTCGGGCCGCGCAAACGGGGCGGGCGCCTGACGCGCTGAGACGTCCACCGCGTAAAGACATGCAAATGTCCCGCCACGGCCTCTGCTGGCACGCTATCGTAGAGGGCGCGCGGGCGTGCTGATGCCCCGCCCGTCCGCCTTTCCGCCCGCCGAGGCAGCCCTCATGTCCGCTCCCGCCGCCCTCCCCCCCGACGCCCTGCGCGAACACCGCCTGAGCCTGGCCGAAGTCACCGACCTGCTGGTCGCCGACCGGCTGGTGGATCGGCCCGACGCCGACGATTTCCTCAACGGCCCGGCCCGCCTGCGCGGTGAGATCCATCCCCTGGTCCTGCTCGCCGAGCAGCAGTGGACCGCTCGTGGCGCCCCGTCCCGCCCGCTGGACCTGGAGACCCTCACCGAATGGCTCGCGGGACGGGTCAGCCTGGACTATTTCCGCATCGACCCCCTCAAGATCGACTTCACCGCGGTCACCGCAGTGATGTCCGCCGCCTACGCCGCGCGCTTTGCGATCCTGCCGGTCAAGGTGACGCCCCAGGAAGTGGTGATCGCCACGGCCCAGCCCTTCCTGCGGGAATGGGAAGGCGAGCTGGCCGGCATCCTCAAGAAACGCATTCACCGGGTGCTGGCCAACCCGCTGGACATCGCCCGCTACCTGGTGGAGTTCCACAACCTCGCCCGCTCGGTGAAGCAGGCCGCGCAGGGCAACCACGGCGGCGGCGTGTCGTCCTTCGAGCAGCTCGTGGAGCTGGGCCAGACCAACCGCCAGTACGACGCCAACGACCAGCACATCGTCAATATCGTCGACTGGCTGTGGCAGTACGCCTTCGAGCAGCGCGCCAGCGACATCCACATGGAACCGCGCCGCGACATGGGGCTGGTGCGCTTCCGCATCGACGGCGTGCTCCATCAGGTTTACCAGATGCCCATGCCGGTCATGAACGCCATGACCAGCCGCATCAAGATCCTCGGCCGCATGGACGTGGTCGAGAAGCGCCGGCCTCAGGACGGCCGCATCAAGACCCGCGTGGCCAGCGGCAAGGAGGTGGAGCTGCGCCTGTCCACGCTGCCCACCGCCTTCGGCGAAAAGCTGGTAATGCGCATCTTCGACCCCCAGGTGCTGGTGCGCACCCTCGCCGAGCTCGGCTTTTCCGACACCGACGAGGGCCGCTGGCACACCATCACCCGGCGTCCCCACGGCATCGTGCTGGTCACCGGCCCCACCGGATCCGGCAAGACCACCACGCTCTACTCCACCCTGAAGCAGCTCGCCACGCCCGAGGTGAACGTGTGCACCATCGAGGATCCCATCGAGATGGTGGAGCCGTCCTTCAACCAGATGCAGGTCCAGCACAGCATCGACCTCGGCTTTGCGGAGGGCGTGCGCGCCCTCATGCGGCAGGATCCGGACATCATCATGGTGGGCGAGATCCGCGACCTGGAAACCGCCGAGATGGCCATCCAGGCCGCCCTCACCGGCCACCTGGTGCTGTCCACCCTGCACACCAACGACGCGCCCTCCGCCGTCACCCGCATGCTCGACCTGGGCGTGCCCGCCTACCTGCTGTCCGCCACCCTGCTGGGCATCATGGCCCAGCGCCTGGTGCGCATCCTGTGCCCCCACTGCAAGACCGCCGCGCCCCTCACGCCGGACGAGGAGGCCCAGTGGGATCACCTCGTCACGCCGTGGAAGGCTGCCCGGCCGAGCCGCCTGCACCACCCCGTCGGCTGCATGGAATGCCGCATGACCGGCTATCTGGGGCGCATCGGCCTGTACGAAATCCTGCTCCTGTCGCCGGAACTGCGCCGCATCGTGGTGGGCAGCGGCGATCTCGCCCAGGTGCGCCTGCAGGCCATCCGCGAAGGCATGAAGCCCCTGCGCATCTCCGGCGCCCTCAAGGTGGCGGCCGGTCTCACCACGCTCGAGGAAGTCCTCAAGGTCGCCCCGCCGGCCGAAGACGGTCACGAGCGCATGCCCGAGGATGGGTCGGGACGCCCCTGAGCGCCGACGCCCTCACAGGAACCCGCCGTCACAGCCTGCTCGGCCGCGGGTGAGCGGTTGACGGCCAATCCGCCATCCGGCCCCTCGCCCCGGGCCGCAGCACTGCGCCTCGGCCCGGAGCCCATCCACAGCAAGCACTGTCTCGCCCCCCGCCGAACGCCAGCCTGACGGCCCGAACCCGCCGGGCCATCGACGCATGCGTCCAGCTGTGCCCCCCATCGAATTCCCCGGGAACAGGGAACGCCTTGCTCCGGGCTGGGGTGTGCGCGCGAGCATGCCTCCACGCCATGCCAGGCCCGCCCTGTGACCTTCTGTGGCGATTCCCGGCCCGTGACCTTGACCCACATCAACACGCCCCCGGCCACCGCGCATATGCTGAACGACTATTCCATGTTGCTAACCAGAAGGGAGACCCCCTCATGTCCGTCCGCCGCCTCGCCCTTGCCCTGTCCCTCTGCGGCGCCACCGCCGCAATTGCCGCATCCCCCGCCAGACCACAGGAACCGATTACGCCCCTTGCCCCGACCAAGGTGAGCGCCCCTGCCCTGGTCGAACTGGGCAAGAAGCTGTTCTTCGATCCGCGCCTGTCGCGCTCCGGCTTCATCTCGTGCAATTCCTGCCACAACCTCGCCATGGGCGGCACCGACAACCTGAAGACCTCCATCGGCCACAACTGGCAGGAAGGTCCGATCAACGCCCCCACCGTGCTCAACTCCAGCCTCAACCTGGCCCAATTCTGGGACGGCCGTGCGCCGGATCTCAAGGCCCAGGCCGGCGGCCCCATCGCCAATCCGGGCGAGATGGCCTCCACCCATGTGCTGGCCGTCGAGGTGATCCAGTCCATTCCCGGCTACAGCGCCGAGTTCAAGCAGGTCTTCGGCAGCGACAAAGTGGATATCGACAAGATCACCCGCGCCATCGCCGCCTTCGAGGAAACCCTGGTCACGCCCAATTCCCGTTTTGACCAGTGGCTCAAGGGCAACAAGAAGGCCCTCAACGCCGACGAGGTCGCCGGCTACACGCTCTTCAAGGACAGCGGCTGTGTCGCCTGCCACAACGGCCCGGCGGTGGGCGGTAATTCCTTCCAGAAGATGGGTGTCGTCGCCCCCTACACCGCCAGCAGCCCGGCCGAAGGGCGCAGCGCCGTCACCGGCAAGGATGCCGACCGCTTCAACTTCAAGGTGCCCACCCTGCGCAACGTGGAACTGACCTACCCGTACTTCCATGACGGCGCCGCCACCACCCTGAAGGATGCCGTCGATACCATGGGCCGCATCCAGCTCGGCAAGCACTTCACGGACGCGGAGAACGCCCGGATCGTCGCCTTCCTGAAGACCCTCACCGGTGCCCAGCCGAACTTCAAGCTGCCGATCCTGCCCCCCTCGTCCGACGCGACGCCGCGGCCCGAACCGTTCGGCCGCAAATAAGCCCCTGAGCGCCCGCGCGCCCCGGTCCGCCGGGGCGTCGGCGCACTTTTCCGCCACCGCGGGGCTCGATCGGAACGCAAAACTGTCAAAACCCTCAACTTCGGAGCATCCGGGCCGAAAGAGACTCGTTCCGTCCCGTCGTGCCCCCGATGCCGCATACCGCCTCACCGCAGGATGTCTTCGTCACGCCCGAGCAGCTGTGCGTCGGGCTGTTCATTCACGTGGACCTGCCGTGGTTCAGCCACCCCTTCAGCTTCAACAGCTTCAAGATCAAGTCGGACGAGCAGATCGCCACGCTGCGCACACTGGGCGTCAGCCGCTTCCGCTGCGATCCGGCCCGCTCCGACCTGCCCCCGGCCGTCGGCGCCTCCGAGCCTCGGGACGCGCCCGCGCCGCCCCCTGAAGCGCCTGCCGCCGACGATCCGGCGCTGGCCGCCAAACGCGAACGCATCCTCCGTCTGCAACAGCGCAAACGCCAGGTCATCGAGGTGGAACAGGCCTTCGTGAAGGCCGCCAACGTGATGCGCGACATCGGCAAGAACCTCTTCGCGCGGCCGAAGGAGTGTCTTGAAGAGGTGGACGAGCTGGTCAACCAGATGGTGGTGGCCTTCCTGGACCAGCCGGAAGTCGCCCTGCACGTGATCGGTGAACACGCCGGCGGCGAGGAGGCCTACTACCACGGCCTCAACTGCTCGATCCTCGCCATGATGCTGGCCGGCGAGCTGGGCCTGCCCCGCGCCGCCGGCCAGACCCTCGGCGTCGGCGCCCTCCTCCACGACATCGGCCTGGTGGACATCCCCGACCGCATCGCCCGCGCCCGCCACGAACTGACCCCGCCGGAACGCCACCTGCGCGAGATGCACTGCGACTACGGCGTGCGCCTCGCCCGCCAGATCGGCCTTCCCGAGCCGGTCCTGCGCATCATCGCCCAGCACCACGAAATGGCCGACGGGAGCGGCTATCCCAAGGCCCTCAAGGGCGACCAGATCGACCCCTGCGCCCGCCTGGTGGCCCTGGTGAACTATTACGACAACCTGTGCAATCCGGGCGACCTCGCCAAGGCCCTCACGCCCCACGAGGCACTGTCCCTGATGTTCGCCCAGCGCCGCGGCCGCTTCGACGCCCAGGCGCTGCAGGTGATGATCCGCTGCCTGGGCGTGTATCCGCCGGGCACGGTGGTCAAGCTGTCCAACGACGCCCTCGCCCTGGTGGCCTCGGTCAATCCCGAAAAGCCGCTGCGCCCGTGGGTCACGGTCTATGATCCGGATATCCCCAAGGACGAGGCGATCATGCTCGATCTGGAGCAGGAACCCGACATCAACATCGCCAAGGCCCTGCGCCCCATCGTGCTGCCACCCGAGGTCTATGAGTACCTGAGCCCGCGCAAGCGCGTGACCTACTACTTCGACGCCAACCGGAGGCGCGGACAGTGAGTGCCGCCCACGATGCCATCCTCCTCGCGGGCGCCGAAGAGCTCCTGATGCTCGTAGACCCGGCCACCCTGGCCATCCTCGCCGTCAATCCGGCCGCCGAGCGCCTCCTCGGCCTGCGCGCCGAGGCCCTCGTCGGCCAGCCGGTCACCGAGATCGAATGCGCCCTTGCGGACCTGTTCTTCTGGGAAGAGGTGCGTAGCGGCGGTGGCGCCGACGAACAGGTGATGGAAGGCCTCTACCGCCGCGCCGACGGCACCCTGCTGAGCGCCCGCAAATGCGTGCGCCGTGTGCCCGCCGGCATGCTGGTGCGGGCCACCGACATCGGCGCCCAGAAAAAGGCCGAAACCGAACTGGCCCTGATGACCGCCCAGCTGCGCGCCACCCTCGAGGCCACGGCGGACGGGATCCTGGTCATCGACGCCGACGGACGGGTGGTCAACATGAACCGCCGCCTTGCGCGCCAGTGGCAACTGCCCGAAACCCTGCTCGCCCACCGCGACGACGACGCCCTGATCGCGCACATGGCCGCTGCGCTGGAAAGCCCGGCGCCCTTCCGCAGCCTGCTCACGGACCATCTGTTCGATCTGACCGACACCTTCGACACCTTCGTCTTCCGTGACGGCCGTCGTTGCGAGATCACCTCGCGCCCGGCACGCCAGGCCGAGCAGGTGATCGGCCGCGTGTTCTGCTTCACCGACGTCACCGAGCGCCACCGCAGCCAGCAGGCCCTCATCGCCGCCCGCGACGCCGCCGACGCTGCCAACCGGGCCAAGAGCGACTTCCTGGCGATCATGTCCCACGAAATCCGCACGCCGATGAACGGCATCATCGGCATGGCCCAGCTCCTCGGCATGTCCGAGCACCGTCCGGAAGAGCGGGAATACATCGACACCATCCTGACCAGCAGCGATGCGCTGATGGGCATCATCAACGACATCCTCGACTATTCCAAGATCGAAGCCCGCAAGCTCACCCTCGAACGCATCAGCTTCGACCTGCACCAGCTCGTCACCGACGTGGAGCGCATGTTCCGCCCCAAGGCCCTCGAAAAGGGCCTCCAGTTCGGCGCCACCCTGGCCACCACCCTGCCCCGCGTGGTGATGGGCGATCCCACGCGCCTGCGCCAGATCCTCGTGAATCTGGTGAGCAACGCCTTCAAGTTCACCCCGCAGGGGGCCATCCGCATCGACGTGGAACCGGCCGAAGCGCTCCGCGGCGGTCGCGTCATCGTGCGCTTTGCGGTCACCGACACCGGCATCGGCATCCCGGCCGACAAGTGCGAGCACATCTTCACGCCCTTCGAACAGGCCGACATGTCCACCACCCGGCGCTATGGCGGCACCGGGCTGGGGCTCGCCATCTGCCGCATGCTCTGCACCCTGATGGAAGGCGAAATCCGCGTGGACAGTCAGGTCGGGGCCGGATCCCGTTTCGACTTCAGCGTGGCCCTCGACGTGGGCGTCGCGGAAGAACGCCCGACCGTCGAACCGCCCCGCGCCCTGCTGCGTCGCGACACCCGCATCCTGATCGCCGAAGACAACCCGGTGAACCAGGTGGTGCTCGCCCGCCTCCTCAGCCGCCTGGGGGCCACCCAACCGGCGTTCGCGCGGGATGGGCGGGAAGCGGTGGACCTGGGCACGGCAGACCGTTACGACCTGATCTTCATGGATGCGCGCATGCCCGTCATGAGCGGCATCGAGGCCACCCAGGCCCTGCGCGAACGGGGTTGTCGCGCCTACATCGTGGGCTGCAGCGCCGACACCCTGCCGGACGACATCCGCCTCGCCCTCGATGCCGGCATGGACGACTACCTGACCAAACCTGTCAGCCACGAAGCCCTCGGTGCCGCCATCGAACGCTGGCGCCGCCACCTGGGCGAGACGCCCACCGGCTGATCCACCCCCTGCAAAAGCCTCAGCATTTGTAAGCCGCCACGCACGGAAGCGGCCCGCTCCGCCCTGCCACGGCGCCGGACACCCGCCACGCACCGGCGTGGTTTTCCCCAATTTTGCTTACAAAGGCCCACAACGCCCATCGCCGCCTGCGCCTATGCTGCCCTTGAAACCTCCCTATCGGCGGAGGACAAGGAGAAATCGCCATGAAACGCCACCCGTCGCTCGCTGCCGCCCTGCTCCTGACGCTGGGATGTGCTGCCACCGTGCCCGCCTATGCCCATGGCGGCGGAGAAGGGCATCACCACGGCGCGTGGGGCTGGGGACCGCGGCACCATCACTATTACCCGGTCCGCGAACCCGTCATGGTCGTCCCGCCCCAGGCCTATTACGCGCCGCCGCCGGTGTACTACGCCGCGCCGCCGCGGCCGGTCTATTACACGCCGCAGCCCTCCGTCGTGATCGGCATTCCGCCCCTCGTCATTCCGCTGCGCTGAAGCCGTCGCGCTGCCAGAAGGCCTGGGCGAACGCCCGCGCGTCCGGCAGAAATTCGCGACAATCCGCCGCGAATTCCGCGTAGTGCATCAGCAACTCGGCACCGCCGCCCGCAAGCGGGTTGCCGGGCCGCAGGCGGCCTGCCATGCGCTCCAGCGCGTACGCCACCGTCTCCACGTCGCGGTACGACGCCAGCCAGTCATCGTCCCGCATGGACGGGAGGATCTTCTGCAGACGCTCGGGCAGCCCGGGCGCCTCCTCCAGCAGCCGGTACTGGGCCGCCGTGAAGTCGGCCAGCGGTTCAGGATGGAATTCCGCCCAGTCGCGCGCCAGGAAGTGATCGTAAAACATGTCCACCATCACTCCGGCGACCCGCCGGCGCGCCGTGCTGACCCGCGCCCGGCTGCGCAGGAATGCCGGGTGGCTGTCTGCAAACACGTCGATGCGCCGGTGCAGCCGTACGCCCGACGCCACCGCCGGCGCCAGCGCGCCGGGCAGCGGCCCCTTGATGAAGTCCCCCATCAGGCCCCCCAGGCGATCGGCCGGATGGGGCCCCGCGAGCCACGCATGGGCGAGGAAATTCACGGCCTCACCCCTTTCCCGGCCACCGCCGTGCCCGCTCCGGTGCTGCCGGCGTCCCGACGCAGACGCGCGCCCGGAGCCCACCCGTGCGGCACCTCGATGCCCATTCCAGATACATCAACGATCATCGTTTCTGGCATTTCATCCAGGCACTCCGCCGAAAATGAAAAAAATGCTCAAGCTCCCTCAAGCCATGACAGGTTCGGCCGTTACGGAGCGTCATGATCTGGAGGTCTGCCATGACTGCTGCGCCGGTGATCCTGCTCGTTGATGACAGTCGGGTTTCCCGAATGCTGTGCGGCGCCATCGTCCGCGAGCGCCGCCCCGATGCCATCCTCGTCGAAGCCGGCAACGGCGACGAGGCCCTCTCGTGCATCGCCACCCTGGTACCCCACCTGGCCGTGCTGGACGTGAACATGCCGGGCATGAGCGGTCTCGAACTGGCCGAACGGATCCGCAACGACCACCCCGACATGCGCATCGCCCTGCTCACCGCCAACGTCCAGGACAGCGTACGCCAGCGCGCGGCGGCACTCAATGCAGCCTTTTTTGCCAAGCCGATCAACGACACCGTGGTTGGCCGCATCCTCGACCTGCTGGAGTCGCACCCATGAGACCCCTGAGCGAGCTGGAGTGCGACGCATTGTCGGAAGCCTTCAACCTCGCACTGGGTGAAGCGGCCGCCACCTTTGCATCGATCGTACGCGAAGAGATCACCCTGTCGGCTCCGGTGGTGGAGATCATCACCCGGGACACCCTCATCGCCCGCCTCCAGGCGGCCGGCTGCGGCAATGGCACCTCACGGATCTGCAGCATCGACCAGCGCTTCCACGCGGACATGCACTTCGACAGCGACGCCCTGCTGCTGTTTCCCGAACAGGGCAGCCTCGAGATCGTGCGCCGCATGATCGGTGACGAGACGCCCATCGAGCAGATCACCGAACTGGAGCAGGACGCCCTCGCCGAGATCGGCAACATCATCATCAACAGCTGCATGAGCAGTCTCGCCAACCTGTTCGGCACCGAAATGCACGGTTCGCTGCCGGTGGTGCGCAGTTGCACCGCCGACACCCTGCTCGGCGTGCGCCAGGCCAGCGACGTGATCCTGGTGGCGCAGATCAACATGCGCATGTCGGCCCACGACATTTCCGGCTACGTCCTGTTCATCATGGACGTGCCCTCCATCGAGTCCTTCATGCGCCAGGTGGCGCGGCTCTTCAATCTGCCCGAACGGGTCTGAGCGCGTCATGAGCAGCACCCCCGCCCTTCTCGATGCCCTGGACGTCGGCATCATCCTGGTAGACCGGGATGGGCGGGTGCAGCACTGGAACCGCTGGATGGTCACGTTCAGCGGACTGCCTGCCCGTGACATCCTGGGTTCGCGCCTGAGTACCGCGTTCGGCACCCTGATGGACCCGCGCATCGCGGTAGCGATCCGCGAAGCCATTGATTTCGGCCGCTCCTCGCACCTGTCTCAGGTCTTCCACCCTGCGCCCCTGCCCCTGCACAATCCGGCAGATCCCGGCGCGCCCCGTCTGCGCCAGATGATCGACGCCAGCCCGGTGGACGACGGCGACGGGCGGAGCTGCCTGCTGCAGGTTCGCGACGTCACCGAGACGGTCCGCCGGGAGGCCCTGCTGCGCAGCCAGGCGCGGCGCCTGCAGGAGGATCTGGCGCGGCTGTCGGCCGCCCAGGCCGAGCTGCAGCGCAGCGAACTCCGCTTTCGCGAACTGGCGCGCCAGGCGCCCGCGGGACTGTTCGAGACCGACGCCCAGGGCCGCCTCATCTTCCTCAACGAACGCTGCGCCCAGATGCTCGGCCGCAGCCCGGCCGATCTGCCCGACGAACCCTGGACCCACCTGCTGCCACCCGATGACGTGGACCGCATGACCGCCCGCTGGCGGCGGGCCGTCCAGACCGGCAACCGGTTCTCCGAGCAGTTCCGCTACCGCCATCCCAACGGCTCCGACCTGTGGATCCGCGCCGAGGCCGGTGTCGTGCGGGAAGGCAGCGGCATCGGCGGCTTCATCGGCACCATGGTGGATGTCACCGAATTCCACGAGCAGGTCGTGCGCAACGAATTTCGCGCCAATCACGACAGCCTGACCCGCCTGCTCAACCGCGAGCGCTTCGACGTGCTCGTCCGCGCGGCCGTCTCCGGCGCGCGGGAAGTCGGCCAGAAGATCGCCATCCTGTTCATCGATCTGGACCAGTTCAAGGCGGTCAACGACACCCACGGCCACGCGGCGGGTGACCGGGTACTCAAGTCCGTCGCCGGACGGGTGCGCCGGGTCGTCCGCGGCGAGGATGTGGTGGCCCGCTACGGCGGCGACGAATTCGCAATCCTGCTCCACGACGCGGGCGACGAAGCCATGCTCAAGCGGCTCACCGCCAACATCGAGCGTTCAATCGCCCTGCCCATCCCGGTCGGCACCGGTCAGGTCCAGATCGGCTGTTCCATCGGCGTCGCCATCTATCCGGACCACGGCCGCGATCCGCTCACCCTGCTCGCCCACGCGGACCGCCAGATGTACCGCATCAAGCGCAGCCGCTGGGAGGCCGCGGAGCCGGACCGCGATCCGGTCGCCTGAACACCCGCGCGCCGCGCCCATTCATCGCCGCCCTCCGTCCGCCGGACCACGCCCGGCTCCCGGCCCGCCAGGCGGGGCGGACTGCACCCCGGACGACGGCTCCAGAAGCCATTCGGCGCGCCCCAGCGGACCCGTCACCCGCACCGGCAGCGTCGCCCCGCGCAAGGACGCCAGCGCAATGCCCTCCGCCCCCGGCGGCAGCGCCAGCACGGTCAAGCGCTGCTGAACGTCGATGCGGCCGGCCGCCAGATCCAGCACGCCGTGTCCGCTCGCCCGCCACTGGGCGCTGCGCGCCTGCAGATCGGCACTGCTCACCACGCCCCGCTCGATGCCGAAACTGCCCGACCATTCCGTCAGGCCCGCCTGCTCAGCGTCCCGAAACGTCCGCCGGGCCCCACGGCGAGCGGCAATGGCTGCCTGCCATTCGCGCAGCGCCGCGAACGGATCGATCCCCCGCACGGCGCCGTGACCCAGCACAAAGCGCCCCGTGCCGGCGAGGGCGCCCGCGAGGGCTGATCGCCGCCCGGCCGCCGTCGCCACATCCACGAACGCGTTCAGCGTGCCGCTCAGGGCCTCCCGTCCGGTGGCATCGCGCAGCAGCGGCTCCACGCTGACGCCATTGATCTGGCCGGTGTAGAACGCCTTGTTGCCATCGGCCACCAGGGTGAAATTGCCCGCCACGGCGCCGCCGTACAGCCCGGCAGCATGCCCCCGCGACACCAGCCGGCCGCCGTGCAGGCTGAGGGGCAGACGAACGCGCTCAAACTGCAGCCCCGCGGCGCGGAGGCTGCCGATGCGCAGCTGACCGTCCACATCGAACCCGTGCAGGCCGGACAGATCCCAGCGGTCGCCCGTTGCCGCAAACAGGCGGTCGGCGTCCAGGCGGTCCGCCTCCAGCTCAAAGCGACCGGCCCACGGCGCGAACCGGCTCAAGGCCCAGGTGCCGTTGATCCGGCTGCCGTCGATGCGCAGATCGACCGTCCCGCCGGCGCTGCCGCGGGCCGTATCCACCTGAAGGTCTGCACCGGCCCGCACCGGACTGGACGCGCCACCGCGCCGCGTCCAGGTTCCTTCGAGCACCACGCCACGCAGCTGTGCGAGGGACTCCGCGGCCCGCCAGTCGCCAGCGCCGCGCCCCTGGAGGTTCAGGCGGTCATCCCCTGTGCGGAGATCCGCCGTCACGCTGATGCCAGCCGCTCGCGCCTGCAGATCGGAGAGACGGGCCGTCAGACGTCCGCCCTCCGCCTCGCTCCCCCAGCGTGCGTCCGCGTCCACCGTCGCCGCGACCGGGCCGTTCGCCGTGAGGCGCAGGTCGGGCGTCGCCAGGTGCAGGACCGGGGCGCCCTCCGCAGCCCGTGCACGCAGATCGCCCGCCGCACCCTTGACCACAAGCTCGCCTCCCGTCACCCAGGCCAGCTCGTCGAGGCTCGCCCGCGCCTCGAGGTCTCCACGGCCCGCCAGCACGCCGACCGCCGACAGGCTCAGATGACGCAGGGCATGACGCCCGCCCACCGCGTCCAGGCGATAGTCGCTGGCCACGCGGAGGTCCACCTCCACGTTCGGTGAATCGCCGCGCAGGTGGCCTGTCAGGCTCAATCGCCCGACCGACTGCGACGCCAGATCGTCCGTCTCGAGCGTCAGCCCGGTGACGCCCAGGCGACGACCGCCCGCCTCATCCAGCCAGTCCACCCGGCCGTCATGCACGACGAGGCGGTGCACATCGGCCGTCAGCGGCAAGGCCGTGTCGCCCTCCTGGCCCTGCAGCAGCGCGGCCAGATCGTCGGTGTTCACGGCCCCATCGCGTCGGCGCCGGAGCGTGAGCTGCGGGCCCTGCAGTTCGACCGCTTCGATCGCCACCCGCCGCGACAACAGCGGCCACAGACCGACACGCAGCTCGGCCCGCTCAAACGCGAGGAATGCCCCGTCGCTGCGCGGATCCGACACGGTGGTGGCCGGCAGGCGCAGACTCAGCCGGGGAAACAGCGACAAGGCCACCGGCCCGTCCAGGCGCACGGTACGCTGGGTCTGCTGGCGCAGGGACTGGGTCAGCTCAGCGGCGAGGCGGGCGCCATCGAAGGTCGCATACAGGTAGAGGGCCCCAGCCCCCATCACGGCGCTCAGCCCGCCCAGCAGGAAAGCCAGGAGCTTCAGCGGTTTGAAACCCATGTCCGGGACGTCCGTGCTTCACCCAGCGCCGCGCCCGGTCTCAATCCGGGCGCGAAGGCGCGTCCGGACGCATGCGCAGGGGCAGCCGGATCTCGAACATGCTGCCGACCCCCGGCGTGCTCTCGACGGACACGTTGCCCCCATGACGCTCGGCCACGGTCTTGACGATGAGGAGCCCCAGCCCGACGCCGCTGGGCCGGTCGCGCCCTTCCTCCACAATGCGGCTGAAGCGCTTGAACAGGCGCGGCAGCGCATCCGGCGGAATGCCAGCCCCCTGGCCGCGCACGCGGATCACCCAGTCGGCGCCCTCGGCGGCGAGCTCCGCGCTCACCGTGCTGTCCGGACTGCCGTACTTGATGGCATTGGTGAGCAGGTTGATCACGGCCCGGCGCAGCAGCGAGAAGTCGCCCCGCACGATGGGCTCCTCGGTCTCCGCCGCCCTCGTGTCCACGGCGACACGGATGCCGCGGGCGTGGGCCTGGGGCCACACCTCGTCGGCGGCGGAATCCACCAGACCGGCCAGGTCCAGCTCCACGAAATCCTTCGGGTCAGACCCCTCGGCACGGACCAGACGGAACAGGCCGTCAGCCAGATCGAGCGCCGAACGGGCGTAGCGGGCGATGCGCGGAATCTGTTCCGCCTGGGCGGCCGGATCACCCTTGTAGCCGTCGATGAGCGTCAGGATGGAGGCCAGCGGCGCGCGCAGGTCGTGGGACAGGAAATGCATGGTGTCCTCCCGCGTACGCTGGGCCTCGTGCATGACGGTCACATCCGCCAGACCAATCACGCGGCCGGACAGGCTGCCCGTACCGGCCACCAGCTCGGCCACCGACAGGAGCAGATGGCGCCGCCCCACGGGCAGCTCGAACTGGCGGATGCCGGCAAACCCGGCCAGGTCCGGCAGGCCGTCGCGCATCGGCAGATACACGGGCCACGGCAGGCTGCGCAAGGCCGCCAGCAGGTCTTCGCCACGGAAGGCCTGGAGCAGATGGCGGGCACGCTCATTGTGCAGCACCACCCGGTTGCCCGGATCGATGACCACCACACCGATGGGCAGGTGCTCGAGGGTGTCGGCAATGAAGCGGCGGACATCCCGCTGCTGCCGGGCCACGTGGCGGACGATGCGGATGCGCCGCTCCAGGCGATCCGCCGCCCCCCGATCCACCTCCGACGGCAGTGCGTCCCCTTCTCGCTCCAGCGCGGCCAGCTCCGCATCCAGATAGCGCTGGGCCCATTCCAGGCGGCGCCAGCTCCACAGGGGATACGCCAGCATGCAGCCCAGCACCGCGGGAGCCGGCCCGAACCACATGCTGCCCGCTTGCAGCGCCACGGCCGCCAGGGCCAGCGCGGCCAGCCCGGCCAGGACGGACACCAGCAGTCCGGTGCGCGGATCCCCGTAGAACAGCGCAAGCATCGCGACCAGCACCGCCAGGGCCGCCACACCGGCCGAGGTCCCCGCCGACAGCGGCCGGACGGCATCTCCCCGGCGCAAGGCGTCGTAAACGTTGGCGTCCACCTCGACGCCGGGCATGGGCCGCGACAGGCCGGACATGGGCGTCGGGACGGCCTCGGCCATCCCCGAGGCCGTGGCGCCCACCAGCAGCACCTTGTCGCGCAGGGCGTCGGCGGGCACTTCGCCCCGCAGCACCGCGGCGTAGGAATAATAGGGATAGGTGCCCGGCGGCCCGGCGAAGGGTACCCGCAGCCACGTGGCGCGCACCCATTGCAGACGATCGTCGTCATCGCCGGGGCCCGGCTGCGCATAGCGGGCGGCCACCTCCGGATCGACGATGCGGAGCAGCGCCAGCGCCAATTGGGGATGGCGGGCACTGCCAAAGCCTTCCCACAGATAGACGCTGCGGGCGATGCCGTCCGGATCGAACTCCACCTGCCCGTGGCCGAGTGCAGCCGCCGCCGCGACGAATTCGGGCAGGGGCAGGATCTCGCCGGTCAGCAGGACGCCGGTCGTGGCCTGGGTGAGGGGCAGGGCGACCCGGCCGAAGGCCCGCATGGACTGGGCCAGCACCGTGTCGGCCGCCGGATCGTCCCGCGACGGGGTGTCCAGGATCAGGTCCAGCGCCACCGCCCGCGCCCCGGCATCGTGCAGACGATCGAGGAGCGCCGCATGCACCCGCCGCGACCAGGGCCAGCTTCCCAGTTCGGCCAGGCTCGCGTCATCGATGGCCACGATCGCCACGTTGGCACTCGTGGCCCGACGGAAGCTGGACAGGAAGCTGTCGTAGATCGTCTGATCGATGCGCCACAGCCAGCCCTCAAGGGCCGCAAACACCGCCAGCACGATGCACAGCGTCGTGACGGCCAGCCACTCCAGTGTCGGCCGGCGCAAGACGGTCCCGGTTCCCGACTTCACGGCGCCGCGTTCGACAGGGTCCACATCAGCAGGGGCAGCCTGTAAAGAACCTGCACCGGCGTGTAAGGACTCGCCGCGCCCTGGGCGTCGGTGCCGCGCACGCGGACGAAATAGCGCCCGCCCGCCGGCACCGGCACGGTGATGGCCGCCTCGCCCAGGCGCTGGTTGACCACCAGATCGCCGAACCCGGCGTCGCGGGCGAGCTGAAAATCATAGATCTGACCGTCGTCGCCGCTCCATTCAAATCGCAGGCGGTCGTTGTAGCGGCGGACCGTGGGCACACCGATGGGGCGCGTCACCGCCAAGGCACGGGCGTCGCCCCACGGACCCTGCCCACCGGCAGGCTTCAGGGTGGCCACACGCCAGCGGAACTCGCCCCGCGGCAAGGTCAGATCGATGCCCGGCGTAACAACCTCCCGATCAATCAGCAGCACCTCCGGCGCAGCACGCCGCAGCACCTGGAAGCGGTAACCCGGTGCATCCGCCACCGGCGTCCACTCGAAATGGACCGGCCCGCCGACGAAGGCCGCGCCGGCCAAGGGCCCGGCAGCGTCGGGCGGCACCGGCCGGGCGCGCACTTCCAGGGCACGCTGGGTGTCGAAGCCTTCGAGTCCGGCCGCGTCGATGGCGCGGACGCGTACCCACAGGCGCCCGTCCGGAACGTTTTCGAGGCGCACCGGCGGCGCCGGCGATACGGCCTCCGTCACCACGTCGGTGAATGCCGCATCGCGAGCCAGCTGGGCACGGTAGGCCACCGCCTTGTCCACAGGCCGCAGCGTGATCTCCACGGCGGTACGTTCATGGACGGTCGCCAGACCTTCCAGCGCGGGTGCCGGCAGCAGGGCTTGCGGCGGCTGGACGCCTCCACCAGGCTCGGCGGTGACCCCGAAGCCCATGGCCACGGCGGTGGCCGGCCCGGTCTCGGCGCCGACGCGCACCTCACCGCCGGTCACTTCGGCGCGCGCGCGCCCATCGGTCCCATCGGAACCCACGCGGAATTCGGTGCCCCGCACGGATACGCTCGCACTCGGCGTGCGGATCCGGTAACGGGCCGCCGGGCCACGCTGGGCCGCAACCGTATTCTCGATGCGGCCCCGTTCAAGGTGGATCTGGGCCGTCTGGCCGGTGAGCCCGGCAAACCCCTGGATCTTCTCGAGGCGTGCCTCGCTGTCCGGCTGGAGGGTCAGACGCGATTCGTCGGGCATGCGCAGCGTGACGAAGGACGCGTTCCCCGTCCGCAGCACCGCCCCGGGCGGCACCTGATCCTCCAGGGCCAGGGGACGCCCGTTGAGGGTGGCCTCCCCATGCACGCCCACCACCTGGGCGGATCGCGCCTCGACCCGCAGCCAGGCTTCGGGGATGCGCACCTGCGTGCCGGTGGGAATGCGCCGCGGCTCGGCGATGCGGTTGTGCAGCATGACCCCCTTCCAGCCAAACGGTGCGGCGAGCAGCTGTTTCTGCAAGCCGATCAGGGTATCGCCCGGGCGAGCCGTGTAGACAATGTCCTCGTCCGCGGCGAACGCGCCGCCGCTCCAGGCCAGGACGCCCAGTACGGCGGACAGGATGCGATGTCGATGAAGGGCCAAGGTCAGGTCTCGCGGATCGGTCGAAGGAACAAAATATAGTCGGTTCGCCGAGGTCGGGCGATGTGAAACTTCGCAAACTGGCCTTAAAAAGGTGAAGAACGGTGCCGTATTCCCGCCGCTCCATGGCCCGTATCGCTATGATCGGCACGGCTTTCCGGGTAGGCGCCGTTTCGGGCCGTAGTCTACCCGTCCCCTTTCCCCCGACACGAGGAGAATAGCGTGAGCATCATCCAGGAGTTCAAGGAATTTGCCCTCAAGGGCAATGTGGTCGATCTGGCGGTCGGCGTGATCATCGGCGGCGCCTTCCAGAAGATCGTCGACTCCCTCGTCAAGGATCTGCTGATGCCGGTGCTGGGCAAACTCCTCGGTGGCGTGGACTTCAAGCACCTTTACATCAACCTGGGTGACAAGACCTACGAGACGCTGGACGCCGCCGAGAAGGCGGGCGCCCCCTTGTTCAAGTACGGCGTGTTCATCAACACCGTGATCGACTTCGTGATCGTCGCCGCCGCCATCTTCGTCGCCATCAAGGCGATGAACAAACTCAAACGCGAAGAACCCGTGCCCGCGCCGGAAGCACCGGTCGAGGCCGAAGACGTGAAGCTGCTGCGGGAAATCCGCGATGCCCTGAAGAAATAGGACATCGTCCGGTGTGCCAGCGGGACCCGCCCGGGCGGGTCCCGCCGGTTCAGACCTGGGAAGACAGGTCGGCGCCTTCGGCGGGCGCACCGTCCGGCGCGAGGTTCGCCGCATCGACCCGCTCGAGGCGATAGCCGAAGTTATAGGTGGGGGTCAGGCGGAACCCGTTTTCCGGCCGCAGATTGAGCTTGCTGCGCACCCGGCTGATATGGGTATCCACGGTCCGGGTCGCCAGATCGGGGTTACGGCCCCACACCGCTTCCAGCAGATGGCCGCGGGACAGGAGACGGCCCATGTTGCGGAACAGGAAGGCCGCCAGTTCGAACTCCTTGTCGGTCATCTCGACCGGCTCGCCATTTACCGTGACCATCTTGCGGATCAGGTCGAAGCTGTAGGGCGCGACCTGCAGCAGCTGGCTGACCTGGCGCGGCTGGGTCCGGCGCAGCACGGCCTCGATGCGCGACAGCAGCTCGATGCGCCGCGGCGGCTTGACCAGATAGTCGTCGGCACCGGCGCTGAAGGCGCTGGCGATGTCATCTTCGGCATCCCGCGACGTGATGAAGATCGCCGGCGTATCGTTGTTGCGCTCGGTGCGCAACCAGCGCAGCACCTGCTCGCCGGTCAGATCCGGCAGCACCCAGTCCACCAGGAAGAGATCGAAACTCTCCCGGCTGGCCACCCTCATCAGTTCGCGCGCCATGGCAAATCCATGCACGTCGTGCCCGGCTTCGCGCAACCAGCCAGTCAGCACTTCCATTTGGGCAGGATCGTCTTCGAGAATAGCGAATCGCACGCTGGCTCACCTTTTCAATAAATGTGCAACGTCAAATCGGCACCGGAATCCCCTGCCTGCGGGCTGCGACCGGCATTTCAGGCGTAATCCCCCACATAGGGATTGGCGTCCCGTTCGTCGCCGAACGTGGACATCGGCCCGTGGCCCGGAATGAAGGCCACATCCTTGCCCAGCGGCCACAGACGAGTCCGGATCGAGGCAATCAGTGCGGCGTGATTGCCTCGTGGAAAATCGGTACGCCCGATGGAGCCGGCGAACAGCACGTCCCCCACCACCGCCAGACGTGCCGAAGGACTGAAAAACACCACATGCCCCGGGGTATGACCGGGGCAGTGGATGACATCAAGGGTTTCCTCACCGACCTGGACGGTGTCGCCATCGGCCAGCCAGCGATCGGGCGTGAAGGCGCCCACCGGGGGAAAGCCGAACATGCGGCTCTGCTGGGGCAATCCCTCGATCCAGAAGGCGTCCTCCCGATCCGGGCCCTCGATGGGCACGGCCAGTTGCCGCGCCAAATCGGCGGTACCGCCCGCATGATCGATATGACCATGGGTCAGCAGGATGCGCTCGACGGTGACGCCCAGCGCCTGGACGGCAGCCAGGATCCGGTCCACATTGCCTCCCGGATCGACAACGGCCGCCTGACGACTTGCGTCACACCAGAGGATCGAGCAATTCTGCTCGAAAGGTGTCACGGGAACGATCTTGTATTGCAACATGAGCAGTCGGGCAATCGGCAGCGTTTCTGAAACCGGTCGGGCCGGGCACGCGGGCAATGGCTTGACCGCCTTCACCCACCATGACATCAGCGGAGGAGTTTATCACGCAGCCTTCGGGCGACCAGCGTCCGCGGACCATCCCAAAAGGATGTCAGCCCCTATCGACACGCTTGTTTTCATTTAATGAAAAGCAGCCATTCCACCCGCGGTGCGTTTTAGCGCCCGGAAGCACCGCCGGCAGAATGCGCCTCCCGGCGCCTGCTCACGCCCCTCGCAGGGGCGCCGCCAATTGATCCCGACCGGCGATGCAATTCGCCGGAGCGCCGTGTCCTATTCGGTTACCGGCGTCCTGTCGAAATAATTGAAAAGGAATATTGCTTCGCAGCGCTCAGCGAATATCGGGCGCGCGCGGATCGGTCAGGGCAATGTAGCGGGCCCGATCCTGCTCGTATCGGGCGCGGATGTTCTCGATGTCTCGGCGCTTGACCTCGATCACCGACCATTGGGCGGCCAGCTCGCTGTCGGATTCCCTCAGGGAATTGGCCAGGGCCACCGGCATGGATCGCTTCTGGTAGAACTCCGCCTCCCGCGTCAGCCCCTGCCGGCGGGCCTGCAACTGGACATAACGCGCTTCGGCCTGCTTCAGCTCGGACTGGACCGACTCGATGGCCTTGTCACGGCGATTATCGATGTCCTGCACGCTGGAATAGGTTTCCAGCAGGGACTGATTGCGCCGTGTTTCGGCCCGCTGGCGTGCCTGCTCGGCCTTGCGGGCGCGCTCCTCGGCCTCCCGGCGGGCGAGCTGTTCGGGCGTGAGGGGCGCCTCCACCAGACGACGCACGCCGCCCTGTGGGCTCATTTCACGGTAGCTTTTGCCATAGCACTGCTCCGGCAGCACATCCCCGCAGATCTGATGCCCGCTGGCGTCGGGACAGCAGAACACCCGTGGCGCCTTGGCGGACGACTGGGCGCCGGCGGGCACCGACACGGCGGCGAGCAGACAGAAAAGCAGCCGGCGCATCATCACGGCTCAGGCCTCCCGCGCCACGCCATAGGTTTCCCGGTAACGCGTGACCGCGCCCAGGTTTTCCGCAAGGGCAGGGCTGTCCTTGAGGTAGGCGATGAGGTCTGCCAGATTGGCCACCGCCAGCACGGGAATGTCGTAGGTGCGCTGAACCTCCTGGACGGCCGACAGGCTGCCGGTGCCCCGCTCCATGCGGTCGAGGGCGATCACGACCGCTGCCGGCGTGGCACCATGGGCGCGGATGATCTCGACGGATTCCCGCACGGAGGTGCCCGCGGAAATCACGTCGTCGAGAATCGCCACCCGCCCGGCCAGCGGCGCCCCCACCAGGGTACCGCCCTCACCGTGGTCCTTGGCTTCCTTGCGGTTGAAGCAGAATGGCAGGTTCACGCCCCGCTCGGCCATCCGCATCGCCGTGCCGGCGACCAGCGGAATGCCCTTGTAGGCAGGACCGAAGAGCATGTCGCAGGGCAGATGCGCCGCGATCAGCGTGCGGGCGTAGAAGTCGCACAGACGGCCGAAGGATTCACCGTCGTTGAACAGCCCCGCATTGAAGAAATAAGGCGACAGACGGCCGGCCTTGGTGACGAACTCGCCGAAACGCAAGACGCCCTTGTCACAGGCAAGCTGGATGAAATCACGGCTAAAATCCACTGGCAATCCAACCCATAAACCGGTCCAAATTAAGTCAAATGTTACGCGTCGTTACAGCCAACCTCAACGGAATTCGCTCCGCAAACGTGAAAGGCTTCCTCCCCTGGCTCGCTTTGCAGCAGGCCGATGTGGTCTGCCTCCAGGAGCTGAAAGCACAGTCCGCCGACCTGCCGCCGGAAACGGTCACCCCCAATGGATTTCGGGGATTCTTTTCCTTTGCCGAGAAAAAGGGCTACAGCGGCGTCGGCATATATGCAAAAAAAATTCCCGACCAGGTCATATACGGATTCGGCATTCCTGAATTCGATGCCGAAGGTCGCTATATCCAGGCCGATTTTGGCAATGTGTCGATTATTTCACTTTATCTCCCGTCTGGTTCCAGTTCCGACGAACGGCAGGCCGCCAAGTTCAGGTTCATGGCGCACTTCCTGCCCCACCTGGCGCAGCTGCGCTGCAGCGGTCGGGAGGTGATCGTCTGCGGCGACTGGAACATCGCCCACCAGGCCATCGACCTCAAGAACTGGCGCTCCAACCAGAAGAACTCCGGCTTCCTGCCCGAAGAGCGGGCCTGGCTGTCGCGCCTGTTCGACGAACAGGGCTGGGTGGACACCTACCGCCGCCTCCATCCCGACGCCACCGATGCCTGCTACACGTGGTGGTCCAACCGGGGCCAGGCCTGGGCCAAGAACGTGGGCTGGCGGCTCGACTACCAGATCGCCACCCCCGGCATCGCCGCGCAGGTCCGGCGCTGCGCCATCTACAAGGAGCAGCGCTTCAGTGACCACGCGCCGCTGACCGTCGATTACGACCACCCGTTCGGAGACTGAAGCCCGCAGCGGCGTTTAAATAGGCACCGACTATCTTAATACTAACAACAATCAATTTCACACATCGAGACCCCCGCCGTAGCATCTCTCCATCGCAAGCCTGCGACACTTTTCAAGGAGAGACATCATGGCAAACCCCTTCCACGACCCCGCCTCGGCCACCGTCCAGAACCTCGAAGCCGCCTTCGCCGGCGAGTCGATGGCGCACATCAAGTACCGCTATTTCGCCAAGCTCTGCCGCGAGATGGGCGACGAGGAGACGGCCCGCGCCTTCGAGGCGACGGCCGACCAGGAGGTCATGCACGCCTTCGGCCACCTGGACCTCCTCTACCCGAAGGCGAAGATGAGCCCCGCCCGCGCGCTCGAATTCGCCATCGAAGGCGAGACCTACGAGTACACCGAGATGTACCCGGCCTTCCGCCACACCGCCGTCGCCGAAGGCCATAGCGCCGCGGTGCAGGAAATCGACGAACAGATCGCCGAATCCCGCGAGCACGCCGAGCAGTTCAAGGCCGTCCTCGAAAAGGCCGCCAAGCGCTTCGCCGCCCTCGCCAAGGTGGAAGAGCGCCACGCCGCCCACTACCAGGCGCGCCTTGACCAGATCGACGCCTGAACCCACCCCCTACCTGAGACAAGGAATCAAGACCATGAAAACCTGGCAATGCATCGTGTGCGGCTTCATCTACGACGAAACCGCAGGACTTCCCGAAGAAGGCATCGCGCCCGGCACCGCCTGGGCCGACATCCCGGACGACTGGGCCTGCCCGGACTGCGGCGTCGCCAAGTCCGACTTCGAGATGATCGAGCTCTGACCCGCTGGCGCCCGCCCCCGCGCGGGCGCCGCACTGCACCGGACGCCCACCATGACCGCCCCCCTCCTCATCCTCGGCACCGGCCTCGCCGGCTACACCCTCGCCCGCGAAGTCCGCAAGCTCGACCGGGACCGGCCCCTCGTGCTCGTCAGCCGCGACGATGCGCCCTTCTACTCCAAGCCCATGCTCTCCAACGCCCTGGCCGCCGGCAAGAGCGCCACCACCCTGGTGATGAAGTCCGCCGAGCGGATGGCCGAGGAACTGGGCGCGACGATCCTGCCGCGCCGCCGCGTGGCGTCCCTCGACCCGGCCGCGCGGCACGTGCAGTTCGATGGCGGCGAGACCCTCGCCTACGGCGACCTCGTCCTCGCCCTCGGCGCCGACCCGATCCGCCTGCCGCTCGCCGGCGACGGCGCCGACGACGTGCTCTCGGTGAACGACCTGGACGACTTCGCCCGCTTCAGTGCCCGCCTGGACGGCGTACAGCGCGTCGTGATTCTCGGCGCCGGCCTGATCGGCTGCGAATTCGCCAACGACCTCCTCGCCCGCGGCATCAGCCCGAGCGTCTTCGACGTCGCCCCGTGGCCCCTCGGCCGCCTGCTGCCGGACGCCGCAGGCCGCCACTTCCAGGCCCGCCTCGAAGCCGCCGGCGTACGCTTCCACCTGGGCCAGGCCGCCCAGGCCGTGCATCGGGACGGACCCGGCTACCGGGTCGAACTGGGCGACGGTCGCCAGGAGCCGGCAGACCTCGTCCTGTCCGCCGTCGGCCTGCGCCCGCGCACCGCGCTGGCCGCTGCCGCAGGCCTCACCGTCGGACGCGGCATCACGGTGGACCGCCGCCTCGCCACGAGCGACCCGCACATCTTCGCCCTCGGCGACTGCGCCGAAGTGGACGGCCTTCACCTGCCCTTCGTGCTGCCCCTGATGCAGCAGGCCCGGGCCCTCGCCCGCAGCCTGACGGGCACCCCCACCGACGTGAGCTACCCGCCCATGCCGGTGCTGGTGAAGACCCCGGCGATCCCCACCATCGTCGCGCCACCGCCCATCGGCGCGGCGGGCGTCTGGCGGATCGTCGAAGACACCCCGGACGCAGGCCTCGAAGCCCGCTTCGAAGCCCCCGACGGCAGTCTGCGCGGCTTTGCGCTGCTCGGTCCCGCCACCGCCCGCAAGCAGACCCTCAGCGCAGCCCTCCCTGCACTGCTGTAGGCCCCGGCGCGGCCAGCCGCCCGGCGTACCCGATCGGGATGCGCCGGGGTATAGTCGGAGCCTTGTCCGCCCGGAGCGCGCCCATGGTCCCTCCCTTCACCCGCCCTGTCCTCCGCCTCCTCATCCTGTGGGCCGGCCTGCTGACGGCCCTCGCCGCGCTGCCCGCCTTCGCCGCACCCGCGTCGTCCCACCCACAAAAAGTCCAGTCCGCCCCCCCCGACCTTCCGCCCGCCGCCGACAGCGCCCCTGTCCTCCTGGGCGGCGAAGAGGTCTTTCGCATCGCCGCCCCGTTCAAGGCCTATTCACCGGCCGTCCGCGCCCGCCAGATCTCCCGCCGCCTCGCCGATCTGGCCACCCGGGGCACCGCGCCCGAGATCCGCGTCGAGGAATCGGACATCTCCAGCGACCTTCTGGCCGACGATCAGGTCCTCCTCTCCGTTTTTGATGCGGACGCCGCCGCCGAGGGCATTCCGCGTGCCGACCTCGCCGCCCGCCACGCCGCCACCCTCGGCGCAGCCCTCGCCCGCTATCACGACGAACACCGCCACGAAGCCCTCCTCATCGGCCTTGGCAAAAGCGCCGGGGCCGTGCTCGCCGCCCTCGCCCTGCTGACCCTCTTCGAGCGTGGCTACCGGCGCCTCCGTGAAGCCATCCTGCGCAAGGCCGACGAGACCATCGCCAGCGTCGAGCGCAGGAGCTTCAGCCTGGTCCGCGGCAGCTACCTGCGCACCCCGCTGCTGGCTCTGCTCCATGGCATCCGCCTGGCCGTGTGGGCCAGCCTGCTGTACGCCGCCCTGCACCTGTCCCTCGCCTCCTTCCCCCAGACGCGACGCTTCGCCACCCATCTGTCGGAGCTGGTCCTGACCCCCCTCGGCACCCTCGGCCACGGCCTCCTCGACGCCATTCCCGGGCTCCTGGTGGTGGTCATCATCGGGGTGCTCGCCCGCTGGCTGATCCGCAGCGCCAGCTTCATCTTCGAGCGCATCGGCGACGGGCGCATCGTCCTCGACGGCTTCTACCCGGAATGGGCCGCACCGACCCGGCGCATCGTGCATCTGCTCCTCATCGCCGGCGCGGTGATGATCGCCTACCCCTACATCCCCGGCTCCGACTCCGCCGCCTTCAAGGGCGTCTCCATCTTCCTCGGCGTGCTCCTGTCCCTGGGCTCCAGCGGCGTCATCTCCAACATCGTCACCGGCTTCATGATCACCTACATGCGCGCCTTCAAGGTGGGCGACGTGGTGCGCATCGGCGAGACCACCGGCATCGTGGTGAGCAGCTCCCTGCTGGTCACGCGCCTGCGCACCATCCGCAACATCGAGATCACCGTGCCCAATTCCCAGATCCTCAACGGTCAGGTCACCAACTTCAGCGTCACCGGCAATCCCACCGTCTCGACGCAAGTCACCATCGGCTACGACACGCCCTGGCGCCAGGTGCACGCCCTGCTCCTCGACGCCGCCGCGCGCACGACCGGCATCGTCCACCAGCCGCCGCCCTTCGTCCTGCAGACCGCCCTCGAAGATTTCTACATCCGCTATGAACTCATGTGCGTCGTAGACAATCCGACACGCATGCCCTTCATCCTCTCCGCCCTGCACCAGGCCATCCTCGACGCCTTCAACGAATACGGCGTGCAGATCATGTCCCCCCATTTCATCGACAACCCTGGCAACCCGGCCGTGGTGCCACGCGAACAGTGGCACGCCGCCCCGGCGCGGCCGCCTGCCTGAGCCGGACCCTGCGCCAGATCAAGGGTCCGGCGTTTTACCGGTCCCTTCAAATTGCCTTCCCGATCGATTGGGATTAGCCTAGAACCGATGCCCCAGGCGGCCCAGACCGTCCCGCGCCACCCATCACCTTCCTTCCTGAAACAAGACGCCCGGAGAACACCATGAGCGAAACCCAAGTCACCAAGGACAAACTGGTTGCCGATTTCAAGGCCGTCGTCGCCGACACCGAAGAGCTGCTCAAGCTCACCGCCGGCACCGCCGGTGACAAGGTCGCAGATGTGCGCGCGCGCCTCACCGACAAGCTCGGCACCGCCAAGGAAAAGCTCCAGGATCTCGAAGCCGCCGTGGTTGCCAAGACCAAGGCCGCCGCCCGCGCCACCGACGACTACGTGCACGACAACCCGTGGAAGGCCGTTGGCGTCGCCGCCGGGGTCGGCTTCCTGCTCGGCCTGCTGGTCAACCGCCGCTGAACCGGCGCATGAGCGACTCCGCGCCGCCGCGCCTCGGCGAGTCCCTCAGGGGGCTCGCCGACACCGGCCTGGGCGTGCTCCAGACCCGGCTCGAGCTCTTCGCCGTCGAGCTGAAGGAAGAGAAGCTGCGCGTCGGCAGCTTCCTCTTCGACACCGTGCTGGCCGCCCTCTTCATCGGCTTCGGCATCGTCTTCCTGCTCGCCTTCCTCACCGTGCTGATGTGGGACGAGCATCGTCTGCTGGCGCTCGGCCTCGCCACCGCCGGGCTCTTCGCGGCGGGCATCTATGCGGCGACCCGCGCGGCCACCCGTCTGCGTGCCGGTTCGCGGCTCTTCGCCGCCAGTCTGGCCGAGCTGGCCCAGGACCGGGACGCTTTGCGGCCCGAGGACTGACCCCACGCATGAGCCCCGAACTGGTCGAACTTGCCCTGCGCAAGCAGCGCCTGCAAATCCGTTCCGCGGCCCAGCGTCAGGCCCTTGCCGGGCACCTAGCGGCCTTCGCACCGCTGCTGCGGGGGGCCGACGCCGTGACCGACGGTCTGCACTGGGCGCGCCGCCACCCCGCCCTGCTCGCCGGCGCCGCAGCCTTTCTGCTTGTCACCCGCCCCCGCCGCGCCGTGCGCTGGCTGCGCCGCGGCTGGTTCGGCTGGCAGCTCGTGCGCCGCGCCCGCGCCCTGGTCTCCTGAACCTCCGAACCATGACCCTCGATCTCGACGACATCCGCCGCGTCCGCGCCGAAGCCGACTGCCTGTGCACACCGGCCGAGGTGGACGCCGCCCTTGACCGCCTCGCCGCCGCCATCACCGAACGCTTCCACGACCGCAACCCGCTGCTCTACGTGGTCATGAACGGCGGCCTGGTCCTCGCCGGGCGTCTGCTCCATCGCCTGGACTTCCCGCTGGAGGTCGCCTATCTCCACGCCACCCGCTACGGCCACGCCCTGCAGGGCACCCTGCTGGACTGGCGCGTGCGCCCCACCCAGGACCTGCGCGACCGTCACGTGCTGGTGCTCGACGACATCCTCGACGAAGGCCACACCCTCGCCGCCATCATCGACTACCTGAAATCCGAAGGCGCCCGCGACGTCCAGTCCGCGGTGCTGGTGCACAAGCTGCACGACCGCAAGGCCTACCCCGGCATGCGCGCCGATTTCACCGGCCTGGACGTGGCCGACCGCTTCCTGTTCGGCTGCGGCATGGACTACAAGGGCTACTGGCGCAACGCCGCCGGCATCTACGCCCTCAAGGGACACTGAGGCGCACCGCAGGCCGAGCGCCGCGGCCCCGCGCCGGGCGCTCACACCCGGAAGCGTCCCGTCTCCGCCTGCAGTTCCGCCGCCAGCCCGGCGAGCTGGCGCGCCGCCACCGCCGCATCGGCAATCTCCGCGCCATTGCGCTCGGCCAGCTGGGCGATGCCCTCCACGTCCGCCGCCACCCGCCCGCTCACGTCGCGCTGCACACCCGTGGCCGCCGAGATCTCCGCCGTGCCGCGCACCGCATCCTCCACCGCCCGATTCGCCTCGCCCAGGGCCTCGGCCACCCGGCGCATGGACTCCCGGCTCGAACGCAGCACCTCCAGCCCGTGCTGGATCGCCGTCCGCGCCGCGCTGGAATCCTCCCCCAGGGCGCCGGTGATGGTGTCGATGGCCGCCGCCGACCGGTGCGACTGCTCCGCCAGCTTGCGCACCTCGTCCGCCACCACCGCAAACCCACGGCCCGATTCGCCCGCCCGCGCCGCCTCGATGGCCGCGTTCAGGGCCAGCAGATTGGTCTGGTCCGAGATCCCCTTCACCTGCTGGGTCATGGCGGTGATGGACTCCGCCCGATTCACGAAGTTTTCCACGGTGCCGACGATCTCCTGCACCGCCCGGTCGATGCCGTGCAGCTTGTCGTCCAGCTCCGTCAGGGTCTCGTTGCCGTGGTGGGTGCAGGTCATGCTGTGGGTCGCCAGGGCCTGCACCCGCGTGCTCAGATCCGCCACCTGGGCAATGCTGCCCACGATCTCCTCCATACCCGCCGCCGCCGACGCCGAACGCCGCGCCTGCTCGGTGGAGCCGTCCGCGATGCGCGCCGTGCCCCGCTCCAGGGCCGACGCCGCCCCGGCCACGTCGCCGGACGAGCGGATCACCTGCCCGATCAGGCGCTGCAGCGAATCCATCATCCGGTTGAAGGCCGCCGACGCCAGCCCCACCTCATCCTGACGCCGCGCCTTGAGGCGCCGGGTCAGATCCCCCTCGCCGCCGGCGATGTCCGCCAGATTGCGGGTCATCCCGTTCAGCGGACGCGCCAGCGCATTGCGCACAAAGACATACACCGCCGCCACCAGCACCACCCCCAGCAGCAAGGCCACCGCCACCGTGGTCAGCAACGACTCCCGCAGATTGCGCTTCACCGCATCCAGCTGCACGCTCATGGAGACCGCCCCGAGCACGTCGCCCTCCTTCGCCTCGTCGTGGCATTCCAGGCACTCCTTGCCCAGGTAGCGCTTCTCCGCGATGGCCGGCAACACCGCCTTCAGCACCGGCTGGCCCTCCTCCTCGCGGATCTCGTAGCGCGCCTTGCCATCGGCCAGCACCGCCTTTTCCAGCGGATCGTCCGCCGGAATCACCCCCTGCTCCCGCTCGCCGAACTGCTGGACCGTCGCCGCCCCGCGCAGCACCTTCAGATGCCGCAGCCCGCGGGACTGCTCCACCTGCTCCAGGTAATAGCCCTGGCGCTTGTAGTTGCGCGTCGCCTTGGCGAACATCAACTGCGCCATCGTCATCTGATGCACCGACTGGGCGAACTCCTCCGCCTGCTCGATGGCCGTGTGCTGCTGTTCCCGCGCCACCCACCACAACACCCCCGCCGATCCCAGCGCCATCAGCGACGCGATCACGATCACCAGGCGGACCCAGATCTTCTGCATGTTCAGGTTCATGAAATCCCTCGACAAAGTGGTCGGCGCCCCGTCTCGGCGGGGTCTCCGAGCCGCCTAACGGCGCGGGCAGGCAATAGTTGAGATGCGATAAGGGGTTTTGCTGCCCGGACCGGTCCCCGACGCCCGTCCCCGACTGGCCGCCCTCGCGCCGGCCGGCCTATACTTGCCCGCGTCATCCCCCGTCTGCCCGCCGTCATGACCGACGCCCCCCGCTCGCCGCGCAGCCTCCGCCTCTTCCTCAGCTCCCCCGGCGACGTCGCCGACGAGCGGCAGGCCGTCCGCCGCGTTCTCGAAGACCTGGCCCTCACCCCGCTGCTGCGCACCCGCGTGCGCTTCGACCTCGTCGCCTGGGACGACCCCGCCGCCCCCGTCCCCCTGGACGCCACCGAAACACCCCAGCTCTCCGTCAACCGCTACAAAGGCCTGCCCCGCGACTGCGACCTCACCGTCGTCATCCTGTGGAGCCGCCTCGGCACCCCCCTGCCGTCCCACGTCACCCGCCCGGACGGCAGCGCCTACGCCTCCGGCACCGTGTGGGAACTGGAAGACGCCCGCACCGGCCGCAAGCCCCTGTGGCTCTACCAGCGCACCGCCACGCCCCAGGTGGATCTGGACGACCCGGAGTTCGACGCCAAACGCGCCCAGTACCACGCCGTCAAAGCCTTCATCGCCGACTTCCGCGCGCCAGACGGCAGCCTCTCCGCCGGCATCAACACCCACGCCGACCCTGCCGCCTTCACGATCCTGTTCCGCCAGCACCTGGAGGCCCACCTGGGCGGGCTCCTCTTCGACGCGCCTCCCGTCGCCCCGGATTCCCCCCGCATCGACCACATCCTGCTCGCCCTCGACGCCCAGCTCGCCGCCAAAGACTCCACGATCGCCGAGCGGGACGGCGAAATCGCCCGTCTGAAGGCCGAACTCGACGCCCTGCGCCGCAGCGCCATCGCCGACACCCTCACCCGCGCCGCCGCCTCCGACGCCACCCCCGCAGAACAGGCTGCCGCCCAGGCCCTCGAAGCCGGCGACAGCGCCCCCGCCGAAGCCCTGCTGCGCGCCGACGAAACCGCCCTCACCCCTGCCGACCGCCCCCCTCCCCCGCCGAACGCCGCGCCGCCGCGGACCTCGCCCGCCAGCAGGGCGCCCTCCTCCTCGGCCACGACGCCCAGGGCGCCCTCGCCGCCTACCAGCGCGCGGCCGAACACGATCCGGAAGACGTCTGGACGGGGTTCCACATCGGCGACCTCCACGTCACCCTGGGCAATCTCGCGGCGGCCCAGGCGGCCTACCAGAGCGCCCAAGCCCACGTCACCCACCGCCT